>JBEHZA010000114.1:0-11763 GCA_048497895.1 Verrucomicrobiota bacterium | reverse complement strand
AGATAGTCGTAGTTTAACGTGTCCGGTTTATCCGTGGGTTTGTGGTAATGCGGATTGCGAAACTCGGCGGTATCCGTCCACATGACCGCAGGGAGACCATGCCGCCAGAAGGGGACATGATCGCTGCGTCCGAGGACAGGCATGATTTTTTCGGCGCCCACGATGACTTTCAGGCCATACGTGGGAAATTCCGGCGCGAAGGCTTTGGCTTGTGTCAGGATAAAATCCACTTCCCATGCAGAGACACTATTGCCGAGTAGACCGAGAAAATTTCCCACGGGTGGGAGTGAGATTGGCAAGCCGGTGGGTGTGTGTTGGCTGCCGGGTTCATCACTGGCATAACCGACCATTTCGAGGATGTGAGCGCGTTGAATCTTCAGCCCGCTCGATTTCAAATAGCCTTCGACAAAATCAAAGCTGCCTTTGAGATGATCCTCTTCCGCGTTGAAAGCAACGAAACCCACCTGGGCCCGATCCTTGAATCTGGCCAGCCCCTGTGCACAACCGAGCAGGGCGGCGACGGCGCTGCCGTTGTCATCGGCGCCGTAAGTGTCCACCACGCTATCATAGTGCGCGCCGACGAGCGTAATCTCCTTCGGGGACGAAGGTGGTAAGGCGATGAGATTGTTCAGTGGGCCTTGCCGCTGGACGATATAGCCGAACGATTCCAACTGGCCCGCGATGTAATCGGCCACGGCGCGATTATTCTGCTCTTGAACCTGATAATGGCGGGGAATGGCAATGTTTTCGACCCAACGTTTCAGGTCGGCGATGTTAACGGATTCCTGTAAGCGATATAATTCCGGGTGGAGCGCCTTGTCCGGAAATTCGGCGGAACTTAAGACACGCATAGGATCATGAGGATGGTTTGGCGGCGTCGTTCAAAAAATCCGCGATGTGTTGCACTTGAATATGTTCGGCTCCGGCTTTCTTTAATCCGGCGCGGATTTGCAAAATGCAGCCGGGATTGCTGGTGACGACCACTTCCGCGCCGGTTTTCAATATGTTGTCGATTTTACGTTTTTGCAAACGGGCGGCCATTTCCGGTTCGGTGAGATTATAACTGCCTGCGCTGCCGCAGCAGACGTCGGCTTCCGGCAGTTCCACGAATTGATGGCCGGTGACCGCCTTGACGAGTTGGCGCGGAGGTTGCGTGATGCGTTGCGGGTGCGCCAGGTGACAGGCATCATGGTAAGTCACGCGTTTCGAACTGGCAGATTGATACTCCAGGCCCGTTTTAGCCAGCCACTCCGTTAAATCTTTAATACAGGCGCTGAACTTTTGCGCGCGTTCCGCCCAAAGCGGATCGTCGTGCAGCAGATGGCCGTATTCTTTCAGCGTAGAGCCGCAGCCGGCCGCGTTAATGATAATCGCATCAAGCTGGAGCTTCTCGAAAGCTGCGATGTTCGCCCGGGCGGAGGTGCGGGCGGCTTCGAGGTTGCCGCTGTGAGCGTAAAGTGCGCCGCAACATTCTTGAGCTATCGGCGTGACGACGTCGTAACCGGCCCGGTTGAGCAACGCGACACTGGCTTCATTTGTGTGCCCGAACATCACGCTCATAACGCAGCCTTGAATAAAGCCGACGCGGCCGCGCTTTTCCGGGGTTGTGCTCAGCGAAAATTCCGGCAGAACAGATTCCGTGGTGTCCGGCGGCACCAGTGACAGAGCATCCCGGGCAAATTGTGGTAACAGATGTTCGGCCTGGGCGCGCTGCAATAATTTGGCGGGCCAGAGCGCGAGTTTCAGGCGCAGGGGGAAGGGGAATACCTTTTCAATGGCTACATGCCGCAGGAAATTCTGAAAGAGCGAACGCGGATACTGCTTTTCGATATGCTCCCGCGTGGTTTCCAGCAGTGTGCCATATTGCACGCCACTGGGACAGGCGGCTTCGCAAGCGCGGCAGCCGAGGCAGAGGTCAATGTGCTTTACCGTGGTCTCGTTCAACGGCAAACGTCCTGCCTGCATCGCCCGCATCAAATAAATGCGGCCGCGGGGAGAATCGTTTTCGTTGCCGGTTTCTAGATAGGTGGGGCAGGAGGAAAGACACAAGCCACAGTGAATACAGGCCAGTGATTTGGCCTCATCCAGAAAGTGATCCACCGGTTTAGCGATCGGGTTCACAGTTTTAACTCTGGCAGGATTCGTTTGGGATCGTAAGCGGCTTTGAGGCGTTGCAACAGTTGCGTGGGCAAGTGATCTTTCACTGGCTCTTTTCCGCCACGATAATAAATCACTCCATTACCCGCACGGGCTACATACGCGCTGGCTTCGAGAGTGCGGATGGATTCCGTAATTTTTGAGGGCAGGACGGATAAACGCCGGACATCGTTTTTGTTGCCGTTGATCCAAAAGCCCGGCTCGTAATCCAGTGAAGCGGATTGTTCAAAGCCGATTTTCTTTGCTTCCGTCAATGACCAGGCGACATCGGCGGATGTTCCGGAAAAACCGAGCACCAGCGTCAGGGTTTGATTTACATTGTGAAGATCGAAAACGACCGGCGTTAGCGGTGAGGCGAGCACAGATTCCATCCGGCTTTCTGCTTCGGCCAGATTTTTACATTCGAGAGCGACAAAACTTTCCACTTCGGGCAAAGGCAACAGTTTGAACGTGGCTTCGACAATGATTCCGAGCGTGCCCTGACTGCCGACGAATAATTTGCAAAGATCGTAACCGGCAACATTCTTTACGACCTGGCCACCGGCCTTGATGAGTTGCCCGTCAGCGAGCGCGACTTTGATGCCGATGAGGTGGTCCCGGATGGTGCCAAAGCCGAAGCGACGCGGGCCACTGGCATTCGTAGCGAGGAGCGCTCCGATGGACAGTGTGTTGGGAGTCGGCGGATCAATCGGGAGCCATTGGCCACGGGTGGCTAGTTGGGTTTGCAGTGCGGCGAGGGTTGCACCTGCTTCGACCGTAACGGTCATATCTTCCGGAATATGGGCCAGAACCCGGTTTAACCACGATAAATCGTAGCTTGTGATGATTTCTCCCCGTGCGCCCGCATCCCGCAATCGCGCGCTCACTTCTTCTACATTGGACGGTCGCAACAGCACAGCTTGCCAGATTGTTTCATTGCGGTAAGGCCCGTGGCGATACCGGCGGTTATTGGGTGATTTGTGTTGCGGTGATTTCTAACTGAGGAAACGCTGTCGGCCAAGCAAACAAATTAACCCGCTGGTCAATTCTCCTGCAAGGTGGAGTGCACCAAACGCAGCAGAGCATCGGCATTATAGGGTTTGGCCAGGAAATGATGGATACCCATCGCTCGCAGTTCGCCGGTTTTCATGTTTTCCAGATCATTCATACTGTGGCCGCTGGAAACGATAATCCGGATGTCAGCCCGGGTTCTTTTCAACGCCCGGACCAGGGCAATCCCGTCCATATACGGCATCATCACATCGGTGAGCACCAGTTTGATGGTTTGCACATTTTGCACGAACATGGCCATGGCTTCAGCCCCATCGCTGGCCAGCACCACCTGATAGCCGCTGCGTTCCAGAATGGATCGCGAGATTTTTCGGATTCCCGGTTCATCATCTACGACGAGGATAGTCTCGCCATTGCCGCGCGGCGGCTTGGATGCCGTTGTGGAGACCGTATCGGCAGTTTCGTTGGGGGCGGCTGGCAGCAGGATTTTAAAGGTGGTGCCGCGGCCCGGGTCGCTTTGCAGATTGATGGCTCCATGATGACTTCTGATGATGCCAATGACCGTGGAAAGGCCCAGGCCGGTGCCATGTCCCGGAGCTTTGGTGGTAAAAAAGGGGTCGAAAATTTTATCAATGATGGAAGCTGGGATGCCACTGCCCGTATCCTGTACGGTGAGGAGGATGTGCGCGCCCGTTTTGACTCCGGGAGTCATGGCGGCGTAGTGATCATCCACCATCAGATTTTTTGCCGTGATGGTGATGGTTCCGCCTTCGAGCATGGCGTCGCGCGCATTCAAGCACAGGTTTAACAGCACCTGATGCAGTTGGGTGACGTTGCCGATGACGGGCCAGATGCCGTCAGCAATTTGGGTTTCAATGAAAATATTGCGGGGGAAGGTTTCCCGGACGATTTGCGCCATTTCCCGGATGAGCTGGGAGATTTTTAAGGGAGCTTGTTCCCCATCGGCACCCCGGGCGAAGGTCAACAATTGTTTAACCACGTCAGCGCCACGGCGGGTGCAGCCTTCAATCGCCGTTAGAATCTGCGCGGCTTCTTCTTCACTGGGATTCATCCGTAGAACTTCCACACTCATCAGGATCGGAGCCAAAATATTATTCAGGTCATGAGCAATGCCGCCGGCCAGATGGCCGATGCCTTCCAGCCGCTGAGAGCGCAACATCTGGTTTTCCAGCAGTTTCTTCTCGGTAATATCCGTATTGATGACCAGAATGGATTGAGGCTGATTTTGTTCGTCGTGAACAAGGGTCCAGCGGCTGTTAACAATGACATTTTTTCCTGCTCTGGTTACCTGATGCAATTCACCGTTCCAGGCGCCGCTCGATTTCACCAGTTCAAACGCTTTTTCAAAAGCGGTCGTGTCCCGGTAAATTAATTCGGTGATTTTCCGGTTCAACGCTTCTTCGCGCGAGTAGCCGTAAAGATTTTCCGCGCCCTGACTCCAGAACTGGATGCGGTTTTCCAGGTCGCGAACCACGATGGCATCCAGAGTTTGATCCAGCAGATGAGCCTGCTCGCGCAGCTTTTGTTCCGTTTGTTCCCGTTCGGTAATGTCGCGGACCACGGCCACAATGTATCCGGGTTCGATGGGGATATACTTTACGTTCACTTCCACCGGGAAGGTGGTGCCGTCTTTGCGCCGGTGCCGGCCTTTGATCAGCACCGAGCCACGCGCTTTCAATCCGGCCACTTCCGGTTCCCAGGAAAAGGTGGGTGGCAAAGCGACATCGAGATCAACTACCCTGAGCCGGGATAATTCCTCCCGGGTATAACCGAGATTGGCGCAGGCGCTTTCATTCGCATCCACGTGCAGGCCAGTGACGGGATCAATCACATAAATGGCATCGTTGGATTGGTCGATCAATTGACGGAACAGGCTCAGATTTTCTTCCGCCTGCTTGCGCTTGGTGATGTCCTGAATGAGGGAAATGAAATAGAGAACTTTCTGGTTGCGATCCCGGACGGCGGAAACGTTGAGCAGCACCCAAACAATTTGGCCTTGCTTGTTTAAATAGCGTTTTTCCAGACTGAAACTATCCAATTCGGCCCGATTCAACTTTTCCAGATATTCGATGCTTTGATCGATGTCATCCGGATGTGTGAGGGATTGAAAATTGCGGCCCCGCAGGTCGGTTTCCGTATAACCCAAAATTTGTTCCCAGGCGCGATTGAAACGCAGAAGACGGCCATCCGTTTGCACGATGGCCATGCCCATGGGCGCATGGGCAAAGGTGGTGCGGAAGCGTTCTTCGCTTTCGCGCAGGCTGTCTTCCGCGAGAATCTGCTCGGTGACATCATGCAGCGAAACCACCACGGCGTGCAGCCTGGTGTTGTCCGGCTGAAATTGCGGCTGCGTATTGACTGAAACCCAGGACAACTTCCCATCCGGATGGTAAAGGCCGATGACGGTGTTCGTGGTGCCTTTGCCGGTGCGGAGTGCCGTGGCGATGGGGCGGTTTTCCGATGCAAGCGGAGCGCCATCTTCGTTGACCATTTTCGCAAACAGGGTTTCCGGAGTGCGTCCTTGAAGCTGGTCCAGCGGAATTCCCAGAATGCGTTCGGCGCTTTTGTTCGCGGTGAGAATCTGGCCACCCGCGGCCACCAGCAATACGCCTTCCATCATCGAATCGATCAGCGAACGATAGCGTTTTTCGCTTTCACGCAGCGCGGCTTGAGCCCGCTTTTTTTCAGAAATGTTTTCTGTGAGCCCCAGTCCCACCAGTGGTCGTCCCTGGAAGTTACGCAGCACTTTGGCGGTCAGCCGTCCCCAGACAAATTCTCCGGAAGCAGTCAAATAACGCTTTTCCACTTCGTAAAACGGGATTTCTGCGGCCAACAGGCGATTGGCCAAATCACGTTCCAGGACGAGATCGTCCGGATGGGTGAAGTCGGCAAAATGAACACCGATTAAATCCGCTTCGGTGCGTTCCAACATGACACAGAAGGATTCATTGGCGCGCAGTAACCGGCCATCGACGTCGAGGAGGATCATGCCGACGGGCGCTTCTTCAAAAATCTGGCGGAAACTTTCTTCGCTGCGATCGAGTAATTCCTGCGCCAGCCGGCGCTCCTGGCGGGTGGCGGCATCCTGCAATTCACGTTCCAGAGCGGGGGCCAGCCGGGCCAGATGCTCTTTCGTCAGGTAATCGTGCGCGCCCGCCCGCATGGCCTCAACCGCGGCGGTTTCTCCAGCGGTGCCGGTGACAATGATAAAGGGCAAGTCGAGGCCGGAATTACGGAGGAGTTGCAGCGCTTGCGGGGCGTTAAATTGCGGCAGGGAGTAATCCGAAATAACGGCGTCCCATGGACCGGATCGAAGCGCTGCCTGCATGGCTGCCTCCGTTTCCACCCGTTCAAATTCAAGTTCGTAACCGGCACGGCGGAGGGCCATCACCATCAGTAAAGCGTCATCCTCGGCATCTTCGACAATCAATATCCGGATACGCTTTTTCATGCCCGTTATGGCGCTGGTGGTGATTCGTTCAACAACAGCCAGTAAAGCCCCAATTGCCCGACGGCTTCGATGAATTTTTCAAAATCAACCGGTTTGGAAATGTAACTGTTCGCGCCCAATCCGTAACCGCTGAGAATATCGCGATCTTCACGGGACGAAGTCATGATCACGACGGGCAGCAATTTGGTGCGTGGATGAGCCCGCAACCGGCGCAGGACTTCCAGTCCATCGATCCGGGGAAGCTTTAAATCCAGCAACGTGACGGTGGGCATGACATTCAGATCGCGTCCGGCGTATTTGCCGGTTCCGAACAGATAGTCCAGCGCCTCCACGCCGTCATTGGCGATCACCACCTCATTGAGAATGTTGTTCTTTTTAAAGGCGCGCAACGTCAACTCCTGATCATCGGGGTTGTCTTCGATCAATAGGATGGTTTTAAGTTTGTTCATGGATGTTCTGCTTTGCCGGACAGGGTGAAATAAAAAGCGGCGCCTTGATTCACGGCTCCTTCGGCCCAGATTTTTCCGTGATGCCGGTGAATGATGCGTTGAACGGTGGCCAGTCCGATGCCCGTCCCCTCATATTCCTGAGTGGAGTGCAGGCGTTGAAAGGCGCCGAATAACTTGGCCGTATAGGCCATGTCAAATCCGGCTCCATTGTCGCGCACAAAAAATGCGTCGGTTGCGTTCACGAAAGTCTGGCCAAACTCAATCCGGGGCGCCGGATGTTTGCGCGTAAATTTCCACGCGTTGCTCAACAGATTATACAGGACGATTTGCAGTAGTCGAGCATCGCCTCGACAGGTTAAGCCGGTTTGCAGGCTGACTTCCACTTTGCGGTTGGGGGTGTCCTGTTGCAATTCATTGATAACAATCGTCGCCAGTGCGCTGAGATCGACGGTTTGGAAGCTTAGTGAAGTGCGGGTTACCCGGGAGAGCGCCAGCAGATCGTCGATCAATTGGCCCATCCGTTGCGTGGCGGCCCGGACACGGGCGAGACATTTCTTTCCATCTTCATTTAATGTTTCGCCATAATCCTGCTGGAGCGCCTGGCTGAAGCCATCAATGCCCCGCAACGGCGCCCGCAAATCATGCGAGACGGAGTAGGCGAAGGCCTCCAACTCCTGATTGACCAGTTGCAATTCGGCCGTGCGTTTGATCACCCGTTGTTCCAGTTCTTCGTTTAGCTTTTGAATTTTCACTTCTGCCTGCTTGCGTTCGGTAATATCCAGCAAGGTGCCGATAATGGTTGCCTGGCCATCGTAATGGACGCGGCCACCGTGAGCTTCCACATGCACGACTTCTCCTGTGGGCCGGAGCATGCGTAGTTGGTAATGGGCGCTCTGAAGTGCTCCTTCCAGCCGCAAGCGGACCTTTTCCCGGGTCATGGCACGATCTTCAGGATGAATCAGGTCCAACAGAGGGCCGGAAGTGATTTCTCCGGCCGGACGTCCCAGGATTTCGGTCATGCCCGGATTGGCATACGTGAACCGGTCGCCTTGAATAATATAGATGCCCACGATGGATTGTTCGACCAGCGTGCGGAATTTGCTCTCCGCTTCCATCAGCGCCTGCTCAGTGCGTTTGCGGTCCGTAATATCGACCAACATGGTGAGGAGGACCGGTTCGTTCTGAAGTTCGACCACTTCCATGGCCATGAGCACATTCCGGATTTCCCCGTTGCGACAGCGCAACCGGGCTTCAAAATCTCCGCAGTGTCCGGTTTGCCGCACAATGGAGAGGATGCGTTCCCGCTGTCTTGGATCTTCCCACAGGTTCAATTCCCCGACCGTGCGGCCAATGGTGTCTTCCCGGGTGCCGCCGAATAACTGGCAATGACGCTGATTTACGTCAATGAAGCGTCCCTCTGCAATGGTCGTCATGCCGATTGAGACCGGGCCGGAATGAAAGATTTTCGCGAAACGGTTTTCGGTGCGTCGCAGTGCTTCCTCAGTGCGTTGCCGCTCGGCAATGTCGCGAACCAATTCCTGATTGGCCGCGTTCAATTCAGCGGTGCGGGCCGTTACCCGTTGTTCCAGTTCCACGTTTAATCGCCGGACTTCGGCTTCTGCGAGTTTGCGTTCGCGAATTTCCGCTTCCAACGCGGAATTTGCGCTTTTGAGTTGTTCCGGACTGGGCAGATCAAGAGCGGCGGGGATGACAAAAAAGACCAGCAGAATGGCCGTCATCACCGAAGCGACCGCGGTAATGGCTTTGATAATGCCGGAGACCCAGTAGTAGGGGGACCAGATGGTAATAATCTCCATCACATGCGTTGTGCCGCAGGCGATGATGAAGACCGCGAAGCAAACGAACATCCAGTTAAAAGCCAGATCTTTGCGCTTGCGCACGAAATGCAGCAAGGCCAGCGGAATCACGAAATAGGCCAGGGCGGTGAGCCCATCTGAACTGGCATGCAGCCAGACCATTCCCGGACGCCAGAAATAGCAATGGCCATGAGGCATGAAAGAGGCATCGCTGAATACAGTTCGCCAGGGAACGAAGAGCATTCCACCGAGCGCGAGCAGAGCCAGGATTGGCCCAATAATTTTGGCGGGTGAAATCGGAGCCGCCGGTTTGGTCGTCATGTTGTTTCGATAGTTTGGTGGTTGCTTTGCTTGAGTGGCACACTCAATCCAGCTTCCCTTAAAATGTGCCCTCCCAACCCGGAGGCAGCGACAATGAGGCCGGCCATAAATGCAGCCATATAAATATATTCAATCCCCTCTTGAACTAATTTCCCCTGAATTGTTTACGACTTTAACTCGAAATCCGGGCGCAAGCAAGCGGGCCAGAACCTGTCGGGTCTAAGCGGCAGCTTGTTTCCGGGGTGTAAAGTCCGCACAACGTTTGGAACCGGGGAACATTTTGTGTGGATTACAACGGCCTTCCGGATCGAAAACGCGTCGCAACGTCTTCATTGCCTCCAAATCATCGTGGTTGAATTGTTTCGCCATGAAATCCATTTTTTCCACCCCGATGCCGTGCTCGCCGGTGACGCTCCCGCCCAGTTCAACGCATTTCTCAAGAATATCATTGCCAGCGGCCACCGCATCGCGCACTTGAGCCGGATCACTTTCATTATACAAAATGAGCGGATGAATATTGCCATCGCCCGCGTGAAAAACATTGGGAATCCGCAAGCCATACTTTTCACTCGTCTGCCGGATGAACTCCATGATTTCGGGCAATTTCGAGCGGGGCACGACTCCGTCCTGAGTCAGAAAATTAGGGCTGAGACGGCCAATGGCGCCGAAAGCGCGTTTGCGGCATTTCCATAAATCGGCGCGTTCCTGTTCGCTTTGGGCGACGCGGACTTCGCGCGCGCGGTTCTTCTGGCAAATGTCCTGCACTTGCACGGTTTGGGCGTCCAACCCGGCGGAAAGGCCATCGAGTTCAATAATGAGCACGGCGCCGGCGTCCAGCGGGAAGCCGAAGTGGTAGGCGGCTTCAATGGCTTGCGTGATCATTTGATCCATCATTTCCAACGCGCCGGGCACAATGCCGGCCGCAATAATGTCACTAACCGTCTGGCTGGCGTCGGCCACGCTTTCAAAGACGCCCAACATGGTTTGATAACGTTGGGGCGCGCGCATGAGTTTGACCAATACACGGGTCACAACGCCGAACATGCCCTCGCAACCGATGACCGCTCCGCGCAAATCGTAACCGTCCACGTCCTCGCCGCCATCCGGACGGGTGCCCAGCCAGACAATTTCGCCATCCGGCAGGACGAGTTCAAAGCCCAGCACGTGATTGGTGGTGACACCGTACTTCAGGGTGTGCGGACCGCCTGAATTAGTGGCCACGTTGCCGCCGATGGTGCAGGCGGTTTGGCTCGACGGATCGGGCGCATAAAATAAGCCCTGAGCTTTGACGGCATTGGTCACCCACGCGTTGACGCAGCCTGCTTCCACAAGCGCCCGCCGGTTCCGGTAATCGACTGAAAGAACCCGGTTCATGCGGGTGAGGGCAATCATCACGCCGCCATCTACGGCAAGAATTGTGCCACTCAAACTGGTGCCGGCGCCCCGCGGAATAACCGGAATGGCATGGACGGCACAGAGTTTAACAATCGCGGATACCTGTTCGGTTGTTTGCGGCAGGACGACGACGTTGGGCAATTTTTTCTCCAGCGTGTAGGCATCACATTCGTAAACGAGCAATTCGTCGGCATCAGACACGACCTGTTCGCGGCCCACAATGGCGCGCAGAGCTTCGATGAAGGTCGTGGTCAGAACGTTTGAGGCGCCGGGAGACATGGAATTTACCGTACGCAAAAGCGTTGCTCCTGTCGAGCCGACACAATATCTTTTGCTCATGCAACTACCCGCAGCTTTTCACGCTCCCAAACGCGTGCTCATGGGACCTGGTCCCAGCAATTGCGCGCCGACCGTTTTACAAGCCCTGGCCAAACCGCTGGTGGGCCATCTCGATCCGGTTTTTGTCCAGATGATGGAGGAAATCAAAGTCATGCAACGGGCGGTGATGCAGACGAAGAACGAAATGACCTTTCCGATCAGCGGCACGGGCAGTGCCGGGATGGAATTCTGTTTTGTGAACCTGATTGAGCCGGGAGATGAAGTGGTTATTGGCGTGAACGGAGTATTCGGCACGCGCATGGTGGACGTTGCCGAACGTTGTGGCGCGAAAGTAACGCGCGTGGATGCGCCCTGGGGACAAATTATTGAAGCCGGCCAAATCGCGGCGGCGCTTAAGCAAGTCAAACCGAAGCTGGTGGCCGTGGTGCATGCGGAAACTTCCACGGGCGCGCTGACACCGGTGGAGGAGATTTCCCGCCTGGCACACGAAGCCGGGGCGTTGTTTTTGTTGGATACGGTAACTTCGCTGGGAGGTTGTCCGGTCCGGGTGGATGACTGGCAGGTGGATGCGATTTATAGCGGCACGCAAAAATGTTTGAGCTGTCCGCCGGGGCTTTCGCCGGTTTCGCTCAGTCCGCGTGCCTTGGAAGTGGCGCGCACGCGGAAGAAGAAAGTTCAGAGCTGGTATCTGGATGTTAATCTGTTGGCAAGTTATTGGGGGCAGGAACGGGTGTATCATCATACCGCGCCGATCTCCATGAACTACGGTTTGCACGAAGGCTTGCGTCTGGTGCTGGAAGGGGGATTGGAAAAGCGGTGGCAA
>JBEHZA010000113.1:0-11794 GCA_048497895.1 Verrucomicrobiota bacterium | reverse complement strand
TCCTGGCGTCACCAACACCTATTTCCTACGCTCCGCCCTGAATTCGATCCGCAAGTACCATGGTCTAGACGACATCTCTGCGAAAGACTTCTTGAATGATGACCACGCCCGGATGATTTAAAGCGCGTTTAGAACTTCACCGTCTTCAAATACTGCACACTGACGGGAATCTGGCTTTCCACCGAAGGCGATTCGTCTTCGATGAAATAATGCTTCACGCCCACCTTTTTCGCGGCTTTCAGGATGGCCGGAATATCAATCTGGCCTGTCCCCAGCGCCACGTCGTTGGTCACTTCCGTATGCCCCGTCAAAGCGCCCGTTTGCAGGCCCTTCTTCATGTCTTTCAGGTGCATCAATTCCCAGCGCTTGCCGTACTTTTCAAGTAACTTCACCGGGTCCTGACCGGGATAAACAATCCAGAAGATGTCCATTTCGTAATTCACGAACTTCGGATTCGTCTCCTTCATCATCAAATCAAGCAACGTGCCGTCACCGAACGGTTGAAACTCAAAACCATGCACGTGATAGAAGAACTTGATGCCATGTTTCGCCAGCGCTTCCCCCGCTTTGTTGAACACGTCAATGATCGCACGGCATTGCTTCTCGTCCAGATCGCCCTTGTGGGTCGCCCACGCGCAACCGGCATATTTCAAGCCGAGCGTCTTGGCTTCCGCAGCGATGCCTTCGACATCATCGCGAAAACGTTCGTAGGGGAAATGCGCGCTGATCGCATTGAGTTTGTTCTCCTTGAGCAGGTCACTGAATTTATCCGGCGGCACATTATAAGTGCTGCCCAGTTCGACATCCCGAATGCCGAAGTTGTGCACTTGCGCCATCGTACCCGGCACATTCTTTTTAAAATTATCGCGCAGACTGTAAAGCTGCAATCCAACGGGGTCCTTGAAGTCTGCCGCGTAACCGGTCACTGCCGCCGCCAAAAGCGTAAACGCCAATAAATGGGATTTCATAGATGCCTGAACAATTATGGAATTAACGCAGCCCGGCAATCAAAAATATTCCAACTGAACCATACGGCATTAGCTTAACGTTTTTTGCCAGCGGGCCAATTGCTTCTTCACTTCTTTGGTGCCGGGTGCGCCAGTCAATTGCCGCCGCGCCATGGCTTTTTCGAGGTTGAAAACCTCCGTGACATCCGCGGCAAACGTTTTGTCGATGCCTTGAAAATCCGCCAGCGTTAGTTGATCCAACGGTTTGCCGCTCTTTTCCGCCAGCGCCACCACGGCCCCCACAATGTGATGTGCCTGCCGGAACGGCATGCCCTTCTTCACGAGGTAGTCCGCCAGGTCCGTCGCCAGCAATAACGGATCGCTCGCGGCGGCGGCACACGCTTTCGCGTTGACCGTGGTATTGGCCAGCATCGCCGCCATCAAACGCACGCAAGCGCGCACGGTTTCCGTGGTGTCGAACAACCGTTCCTTATCTTCCTGCAAATCGCGGTTGTACGTCATCGGCAACCCCTTCAGCAAAGTCAGCAGGGAAACGAGATTGCCAATCACCCGCGCGCTCTTGCCACGCGTCAGTTCGGCCACGTCGGGATTCTTCTTTTGCGGCATCAAGGACGAGCCAGTCGTGTACGCATCCGCAATTTTAATAAAACTGAATTCACTGCTCACCCAGAGAATCACATCCTCCGACAAGCGCGAGAGATGCACCGCGATCAGCGCCGCAGTGGAACCGAACTCGATCATGAAATCGCGGTCACTCACTCCATCCATGGAGTTTTGCGTCACTTGCGCGCGGCCTTTCGCATCCACAAAGCCAAGCAGCTTCGCCACCATCTCCCGGTCCAGCGGCAGCGTGGAACCGGCAATGGCGCCACTGCCCAGCGGGCACACATTGACCCGTTGAAAACAATCCGTGAGCCGTCCGTGATCGCGCTCCAGCATCTCCACGTAAGCCAGCAAATGATGTGCGAAATAGACCGGTTGTGCCCGCTGAAGATGCGTGTAACCGGGGATAATCACCGGCGCATTGCCGGCCCCGAGTTCGACCAGCGATTTCTGCAACGCACGAATTTCCTCACCGAGGGAAGCAATTTCGTCCCGCAACCACATCCGCACGTCGAGCGCGACCTGGTCATTGCGTGAACGTCCGGTATGCAACTTCGCTCCGGCAGGAACGCGTTTCGTCAATTCCGCCTCGATGTTCATGTGAACATCCTCTAACTCCGGCTTCCACTCGAATTGATCGTCCGCAATCTGCTGCCCGATTGCCTCCAGCCCTTTCACGATGGCGTCACATTCCGCCTTGGTCAGCACGCCGATGCTTTGCAGCATTTCCGCGTGCGCCATGGACCCCAAAATATCCTGCCGCCACAACCGCCAATCAAACGAAATGGATTCAGAAAATTTGGCTACGTCGGCCGCTGGACCGCTGGCAAACCGCCCGGACCGTGAAACTGGAGAACTTTTTTTCATGTCATTAACTCGGCTAAACTTGGAACAAACCGCCCCCAAAGTCACGCGGGAAAGACCAATGGAAGGAACATGGTTTCTTCACCGTAAAACCAAAGCATTTTAAAACCTTGGGGAAGTTCAAGGTCATAAAATCATCCGGCAAAAAATCATTTTCGGGATGCTGGTCGCTCCGCAGAACTAACGCTCCAATCTCCGGCAAATCACCCCACCAAAAATCCCGCGCGCTTCTTCAATTCTTCCAACAACGCATCAATAACCGGATTGGTTTTACCCCGCCACATGACACCCACTTTGATCGGCGGAAAGCCGGGCAGTGGCAGGGCCTTCAATTGTTTGGATAAACTCACTCCCGGAACGGCCACGCAGACGCCAATACCAAAGCCGTTCGCCACGTAGGTTTGAATCAACTCCATGGAACTGACCTCGATGCCCGTGGGCCAATCCACCTTCAAACTATCCAAACCCGCTTGAAAATGTTTTGTGATCGACTCATTGGGCGGCAGGTTGATCAAAGTTTCGGAAAGCCGGTCACGCTTCCATAACTCCTCTGCGGAATTAATCTTTTGATCTTTCCGCACCAGCAATATCAACGGCACTTCAATGAGCACATGGGTTTGAATGCCCGCCGGGGGCTTGCCTTCGATGGCCGTAATCGCCACGTCAATTTCCTGTTTCTGCAACCACTCCTCAAACTGTGGTTGAAAGCCTTCCTGCAAGGTAAATTTGAGCCGGCGAAATCGTTGCCGCAAGCTGCGCAGGATTTCCGGCAGATGTTCCTGCAACACCACCGTAGAAGCCGCAATCCGGATGAGTTGCGAAGCGCCCCCACGCAGTTTCTCCGCCACGGCATCGATGTTTTCAAAAAACGGGCGGATGAAATTGTAAAGCTCCTCGCCATCTGGCGTGAGGCTGAAGGGACGACGCTGAAACAACGTCACCGCAAGATCGTCTTCCAACTGCAAAATCTGTCCGCTCACGGCGGGCTGCTGAATGCCATAGGGAATATTCCGCACTGCGGCGCTGATGCCACCGTGCTTGGCAACGTAATAGAAAAGTTCCAGATGGTGAATGTTCATGGATTGATTTATTCGATGGCTGCGGCAGTTTTATCAATTCACGCCCCGGACACAAGCGCGGATATAACGGACACATGAGCAAAGCCCCGGACAGCGACCGTCCCCGGTCCCAGCAATGCCCGCGCGTGCGAGCGGGTTTGAAATGTCCGACACTGTTTGACCGGATCACCTTGCTGCGACCGGGGACTGTCGCTGTCCGGTGATTATGACATTGCTGAATATTCCAGGTTCACTAGACTGAAACCAAGGAAGCATGGCCAAAGGCATTAACCAGCGATGGATGGGAATTATATGTTCGAGCGAATCAATTCCATGAGCACCACCGGTTCCAATTGTCCGAAATGCGGCGCACCACTGGTGATGAAAGAACCGGGCCTTTTCACCTGCCCCAACTGCGATCTCCCAATCGTTCCAGCTCCGGCAAATTTGCCGCCGTTTGATAAACGATTCTTCGCCGCCTTTGTTTCTCTCTTGTTAGGACCACCCGCGTTAAATCTTTTGCTCACCCCAATTGGCATCAGCACTGCGATCTTCACTTTCATCGCAGGATTCATTTGTTCCGTCTTCGCTGCGGTTATGACCACGCGAAGGGTTACCACTCATCCGGTCGCGCAAGTTTTTCTGGCTCTTTTTCTGATCGGCCTTTTCGTTTTCACCAGCACTTTTTTACAATATATGGGCTGTGTCGCCACACACTCTGACACCTTCGTGCATTAACTCATGAATGATTTTGCCCAAAACTGTCCAAAGTGCGGTCAGCCAATGACGCGAACTGAGCATGGAGATTACGCCTGCGCCGCATGCGCATTGGCCACCACACTTCCAACTGCCACGGAAAGCAAATCTCACCTTAATCTGAATCGCATTGGATTCATTGCGATCATGATTTTCGCACCGGGAATAATGGGACTCGTATTCTCGTCTTTGAAGTTATTCTTCCTCTCGGTCGTTTTGTTCTTCGTCAGTCCAGTTATGGCGCTGATGGCCGCCGATAAAACCATTCCAAGACAGGAAACAAGGACCTGGCGTAGAACGATCCTGGTTTTGTTGCTTACCAGTGTCTATATAGCCGGGAGTATGGCTCTTCAGTTTTGCGGTTGCGCCCTTGGTTCCGCACACTGATTATGTCTTATTCACCTCTACCCGTTCTCTCCTCTGCCGCGCAATTGCTCAAGCGCACCACCAGTCGCTGTCCCGTGTGCCACACCGCTTGCCCGGCGGAAGTGTGGCGGGTGGGCAGTCAACCGGCCAAAGTCTATTTGCGCCGCACGTGCGCCACGCATGGCGAAGCCTCCGTCTGCATTGCTTCAGATGCACGGTTTTATTGGCTGGCGCAGGGACATCGGGAGCCGGATGAAAAGACCGGTTCCTGTTGCGGCGGCTCCTCGTGTTGCGCGCAGGATTTCTCCATCGCAGGCCCGCTTGGACGCAACGCGTTTCCGTCGGAAGGCATCGCCGGTTTTGAGAAACTCTCTACGTGTCTGGCGCTCATCGAAATTGTCACGTCGTGTAATTTATCATGCCCCACCTGCTATGCGGATTCACCACTCGGCGCGGGTGCTAAAGTCGAGGCGGTGCCGCTGGAGAATTTGAAACAGCGGATTCAAGGCGTGATCGACCGCAAGGGCGTGATTGATATTTTGCAGCTTTCCGGCGGTGAACCGACCTTGCATCCGCAGTTGTTTGAATTAATCCGGTGGGCGCAGGCGAATCCAAAGATTCACTATCTCCTGCTCAATACGAACGGCGTGAAGATTGCGACGGACCGGGCTTTTGCCGAGCAATTGGGCGAGGCGTTTCGTTATGGCAAGTTTCAACTGTATCTGCAATTCGACGGCGTCCAACTGGCGGGCCAGCATTTCTTGCGAGGCGCGGATTTGCGGGCGATGCGGCAACAGGCGATTGAGCGTTGCGCGGAATTGAATATTCCCACCACGCTGGCCATGACGGTGACGCCGGAGAATCTTGGCCATTTATGGGAAGCCATCGCATTCGGCCTGCAATACCGGCACATTCGCGGCATCAGTTTTCAACCGATGTTCAACAGCGGACGAAGGCCGGAAAACAGAGCCGCAACTTTATCACCGGTTCCGCGGCTGAATACCGCCGATATTATTCTCGCGGCGGTGGAACAGGCGCAGGGTTCGCTGCATTACGAAGACTTCACTCCCCTGCCCTGCGGTGATCCGAATTGCGCCACGATTGGCTATCTCTTGCGGAAAGACGGCGAAGTTCATTCCATCAGCGAGTTTATCGACTTCAAGCAGGTGCAGGGATTTCTCCACGACAAAGTGCGCTACAGCCTCGAAGACCTGACGCGGTGCGGTTGCGAATCCGAGCCGTTGGGTGAGCTGCTGAAAAAATTTGAGCTGGATGAAACGAACACCTTCCGGTTGTTCATCAAACCATTCATGGACGCAGGCACATGGGACGACGACCGCATCGACCGCTGTTGCACCCACGTCATCCGGCCCGATGGCAAACTGGATTCGTTTTGCCGGTATTACTCGGGGTTTACGGAAACAGCAGATGCGGCAGCGGTCAAAGGATTGCGTTGAACCGGCTCATTCTACTGTTGGTCTTCGGGTTGCTGGTTTTGGGAATGGCTGGTTGCGTGCATGCCGATCGTCACCTGGCACCGGCATCATGGCCAAAACCCACCGCAATCGTGGATGTAAAAATATTTGCGGGCGTCTTTAAAAATCGTAGCGTTGATATTCAAACTGGAAAACCTGGAGAAAACACGTCCTGCCTTTTCGATTTTCTAACCAGAGGAACGCACAATTATCTAAAAGATGGCCATCACGTAGAAATACACTCATCCCCTGACGGAGCCACTTTACAGATCCACCTCTTCGATCATTCTGACGTGGAAATCGATTCTATTGAATTGAAACGGGGCATTGATTTCAATCTCGACAGCGGCTCTATCCGCCTGTTCGGTGGCATCACGGGCTTGCATACCAAATCTACCAACCTCGGCGCTTTCAGCGCAAATTATAGAACCCAGTTGTACGTCTCCACCACCGCCAACCTGCTCGGCCAGAAAGAAAAAAGTGAAGCTGGGTTACTATTTTATTTCGTTCCCGTGGCTGACAACGGCAGGGAGTGGATGCTTTGGCCAAGACTTGTTCAGTAAAATTCCCAATGCGATTGCCTTCGGCAAAGCTTCGTGGATTGAAAGCCCAAGCGGACAAGGCTGTCCGCGCTCCAGACTACAAATCGTAATATTCCGCCGTCACTCCGGTATCGTCACAATTTAAAATCGCGACGGAACGTTCCAGGTTGAAACGCGGTTTGCCCGCGTAACCGGGATTGAAGTAGAGCACGTCATCAATCGTTTCACAGAATGGTTTGTGCGTGTGGCCAAACACCACCACTTGCGGACGCTCTTTGAAGATGCGTCGTTTAATCGTTTCGTGAGGTGAGCGGACATCAACAATGTGATGCACCAGAAATTTTCTGCCACCGAGAGTGAGCACCTCGGTTTCGTTGAAATCCAGACCGGCATCGTTATTCCCCAGCACCGCTGTGACGGGAGCGACGTATTCCAACTCCAGCAAAATGGACGGATAACCAATATCGCCACCATGCAGGATGTGCTCCACGCCTTCAAACAAGGTCAGAACCTTGCGGTCCAGGTGACCGTGCGTATCTGAAATGACGCCGATTTTCATAAAAATATTGGAACGGGGTCCCCTATCCCCTGGCACACGAAGCGAGACGCAATCGCCTAGGCTTTGCTCTCTTCTGACTCCGCTTCACCGGATTCTTCGGTGGCCGGCTCTTCTTCTTCCTCCGGCTCGGGCGCTTCACTCAACTTCATGGCCCCGACAAAGAAAGCAGTAAAGATGCCACCACTCAAAAGTGTATTGCGAAAGAATTGCCACGTCTGCGGCCAGCCATCGGTGCCCACGGTCAAGGCCTTCACCCAACCCGCCAAGGTCTTGGCATAGAGTGGGTTTTGCATCCACGCGGCGGTATTCGTAATAAAGTAGAACAGCACCGCACCCAATAAGCCGCCACTAAGTAAAGTTAACCAATTGTTCCGCGAGGAAAAACGGCGGCCCAGCCAGAAAAGCATCAGATACGCGAAGTAATTGATCAGCATGTAGGCATCAAACGGGGCAACATGATAATAATAAACATTCAGCACGACATCCGTGACAAGCAAGGTGCCTACCGGCAGCCACCAGGCCCAGCGTCCGGGAATGTAAACGCCCGCGCAAAACACCAGCGCGTAAACCGCGCTAAAGTTCTGCGGCAAAACGCCCGGCAAAAACCGGGTTACCGCCAGCACCAGCATTAACAAAACTGGCATCACTATCTTGCTCTTTTCTTTCACCGGCAGCAATGATACCCCAATCCGGCTTGATGACAAGCGGGGGAATTCGTCCCTGTAAACGCGAACCTGAAATCGTGTCCACTGAAGAAAAAGTCCGGGCGCTCTGCGCCGAGATCAAATCGCCTGACCCGGCACAAGCGGAGCGCATTCTTTCCCGGTTGGAAACGCGGCTGGGGCATTTGCGGTTATTGGCAGCTCAAATGGCTGCCGCGCAAAGGATCGCGCTACCCATCGCCCGGATTAAAGGCCTGGCTCTGTTCGCCGTGGAACAACCGGATTCCCCTCACCTCCCGGAAGGAGTCAGCCACTTTCTCAACCCACACTCCGCCGGGCAAAAGCTCGTGGAACAACATGACGTGAAGGTGGCGGTAATCAATCTCGGCTCGCCCGACGCTCTCGCCACTGGCACAGCCAGCCGCCAAATCCTCCAGCAACGCTGGAAAACCAACGGTCTGTCACCGGCAGAACTGGCATGGGAAAGCCTCTATGCGGGCATCCGCACGGCGTATTCAATGAAAGGCAAAGGCACGGATGTTTTTGGGACAAACTGTTTTGGCGAAATTACGGGAACACCTGAACACCTTGAAGCATTGGCCCAAACGTCCGCCTGGGACGTCAGCGCCATGACCGGTTTTATTCTCGCCAGCGCCCATCTGCAAACGCCGGTCATTGTCAGCGGCGCGAGTGGCACCCTGGCCGCCCGTCTGGCCCTGCAACTTTCTGCGCCGGTGCGGGCTTATCTCATCCTCGCGCAACCGGACGCCGCTAATACGCTCGCCATCAAACCCTTGTTCGACCTGCAAATACCGGACACGCTGGCCATAATTACTGCTCTGGGCCTATGCGAAAGTGCCGCGCGGATTTGTCAGGCCATGCCCATCTCACCTGAATAATGGAAAAATTATTCGATATTGTGCACGAAGACGCTGAGTTGCTGGTGATCAATAAACCAGCCGATCTCGTGTGCCATCCCACGAAAGGCGACGTTTATTCCAGCCTCATCAGCCGGGTGCGATTGCATCTGGGCGAGGCGATTCATCCCCACATGGTGAACCGGCTCGATCGTGAAACGAGCGGCCTGGTGCTCGTGGCCAAGACGGATGAAGCAGCGCGACAATTACGGCGCATCTGGGAAACCCGTGCCGTGGAGAAAACGTATCAAGCCATTGTTCACGGACACGTAACGCAAGCGGAAGGCACGATTGAGGCCGCGCTCGGCAAAGATAAGCAAAGCATCGTCGCGATTAAGGATTGCGTGCGCGTCGATGGGGCGCCGGCCCAAACGGGTTATTACGTCGAGCAACGTTTCACGCGTGAGGGCAGAGCGTATTCACGGCTGCGCGTCACGCCGATGACGGGGCGGAAACATCAGATTCGCATTCACCTCGCGCATCTGGGACATCCGATTGTGGGTGATAAAATTTATGGCGGCGATGAGAGTCTGTATCTCGCGTTGGTCGAAGGCCGGTTGACACCGGAACAGCGCGCGCAATTGATTTTGCCAAATCATGCCTTGCATGCGCAGCAGGTCAAATTCGAGTGGCGCGGCGAAACACAGCAGTTTGAAGCGCCTGCGGAAGCCTGGTTCCGGGAATTTTGCTCAGTTTAAAACCAGCGTCAGACGCCACGCATTTCTGCCTGGAGACAGCACGAAGCCACTATTTCCGGACATACACACTGCTGGAGATCAGTTCCTTCGCATAAGAGAAGTCCGGTTGCGAATACTCGGAAAGATAATCCAGGGTATAAGCGCGATCCGCCGCGCCGCTGAAGATGATCAGCTTCACCTTCGGCGGCAGCGCACTATGAAGATGCTCCGGACTCATCGGATAATCAGCCAGCTTGCGATCGTACACCCCGTAACAGAAATGATACAACTTGCCTTCGGCCATTAAATGACCGAGTGGGTTCCACGGAAAATACGCTTCACCGGGATGAGCTTTGAGGAAGTAAAACGCTTTGTCCGCCGCAGTCGGTCCGGCGTACGCCACGAGGTTAATCTGAAAACGGGATTCCGTATAAGCGGGCACGGCGCAGCCGATGAGCACGCTAAACGTCACCAGTCGGGCCACTTGAGCAGAATTCCGGAATTCAAACGCACTCACCCGTGCGACCACTTGAACCAGCACCAGCGAGGCCGCGACGAAAATGAAGTAACCGGACAAGGCGAGCGAATTAATGTCTCCGCCAACTTTGACCCGGCCCAACAGCGAAGTCGGCAGCAGACAAATTCCGACGAACGCAAGCAGAACCCAGGGTTGAGCCGCAAACCAGTCCCGCACGGCGACCAATCTCGATCTGGAAAAGCAGCGCCGGTAAAGGAAGTAAATCAACAGCATGGCCAGCGGGATCAGGCAAAACTGAAGCCATTGTGCGGCGGCTTCCAGCAACACGGACAACCGGACCGGCAAGGCAAGCGTCCGCAGGCCTTTGAGCGGACTGTCCGGCAGAGCCGAGTACCACGGGTGATGCGAGGGAATAACGAACAAGTTGAAGAATAGCGGCTGCGCGCCCAGCCAGATGATAAAGACGGCGGAGGTGATCACCAGACACGCAGCCAAATATTTCAAACAATCAAACGCCACACGGCGTCCCTCGGCCAGCCAGAGATAGAGAGGCAAGGCGAACAGCAAAGGAACCATGGTTTGCTTGGTCCACACGGCGAGCACAGCGCAGAACGCCGCCGGCAAAAGCGTCGGCCGGGAATGCCGTCCGGTTCTGGCATACAGGAAAAAACACGCCAGCCCGCTCAATCCAAGCGCAGGGGCGTCTGCATGAATCGAGTAAGCCACTTGAGACAACGGCGGAGAGAGAATCGTCATGAACAGGAAAACGACTATCCCCAGACTGGCCAGAACTGCGCGTCGATAGTCAGGCTCTTCGCGTTTAAAATGCAAACCCACGACCGGCAGAAAGTAATAGCCGATCGTCAGTGCTACACCCGCCGTTAACGCCTGCGAAGGCAGAGAAAAGAAAACCGTGGGCAAATACGCCAAAGCCATTACCGGACCATAAATGTTACCCAAAACCGGACCACTTTCCGGCCCGTAATACATCGCATACCCATGCCACAAGGCAAAAGCCGGAGCCAAGCGGGGTGAGTTCCAGAGCGCGCGGGGGGCGTCAAACAATCCCATAACCAGATCGCCCGCACCCAGAAAAGCCAACAGAGGAAGCAACACGGCCATCATCCGGCCCACCGGCCCCCAACCGGATAGCCGTCGATAACAAAGAGTCCCCAGAAGCACCATCGCAATTGCTCCCGCCACCAGCATTCCTCTCACGAGGGACGGATTCATGATTCCGGATCGGTTGGTAAATGGCCCGTTATTGAATTCCCTGATACAGCTCCGGCATGACGGTAGCCGGACTTTCTCCCTCGGGCAATCCCAAATCCGTCTTACCTCCCGCCAATAACTTCGCGCAACAACTTGTCGCGTGGCGGCCTGAGTCCGGTTACACTCTCTTCGTGTCGTTATCTGGCAGCTATCAATTAGTCAAACTGGTCAACGGTGTGCACAGCGTTCATTCGCTGGCGCACCAGGAAACTTTTCATCCGGTCATCGGCCCCGTAGCCGAGGCCGAGGCGCTGTACGTGAAGCAACTCGGCTTGACCGTGCCGAAGCGCTGCGCCACCAGCATGCGGGAACGCACGCCAGCGCCGCCGAGAGCGCGGTGCAAACGGTGCGCCGCCAAGGCGGCGCCGCCGCGGACGTCCGTGGTGGAAATCTGTGTCACCCGATAGCCGTGCGCGCAGCCGGCGGTCTCGAGCCGCGCCGCGGGCGTGACCTCGTCGATCGTGGGGGCCAGCTGGGCCTGGGTCAGCGCGCTCGTGCTCATGAACGACCCTCCACGATTTCAACGGTGGGCAGCAGATCCGGCGGGGGCGGCGCCGCCTGGCCGGGCATCCCGCGGAACACCCGGACGATTTCCGT
>JBEHZA010000112.1:0-11887 GCA_048497895.1 Verrucomicrobiota bacterium | reverse complement strand
GACAAGCCGGCACAAGCAATACTCAGCGGGATTAACGGAACAGAATTTACTACCCCTATTTTGTCTGCTCTTTTCATACTTAGTCAGGATAGGGTCTAAAATCGCCTTGCGAACCGGGACGATTTCGCCAATAACAAAGCAGAACGAAACAAGGTCATGGCCACAAAAAAATTTCACGTCCTGTTCCTCGAAGATAACGTGGTGTCATCCACCGTAATTCTGGCTACGTTGAGCAAAGAATTACCGGAAGTCCAATTTGTCCAGGCACTGAATATTGCGGAGGCCACTCAGCACATCCAAAAGCGGGCTTTCGACCTTTATATTCTCGATATCCAATTGCCCGACGGCAACGGCATCGACTTCCTCTGCGAAGTGCAAAAGCTGCATCCGGTTAGTTCCGCCATTTTCATGACCGCCACCCCGCTGCCGGAATACCGGCGCAAGGCGGAACAGTTGGGCGCCATCCGTTTCTTTGAAAAACCGCTGAAAATCCGGTTTTTCAGCAAGGTGGTGTTTGACCTCTTATTGACCCGTCCGCAACCGCAGGCGGAATCTTATTTTAAAGGCACTCTGAGTTGCCTGACCCCGATGGATCTGGTGCAACTGAAATGCCTTTCCCGGTCTAATATGGGACTTAAATTCTCCGTGCCCGAAGGCGGGTCAGGATTTATTTACTTCCGGGATGGAGAAGTAATCCATGCGGAAACTGGTTCCCTGAAGGGAGAAGAAGCGTTCTGCCAGATCATGTGCTGGAAACGCGGTGAGGTTTCCGAAACCCAATTGGCGAACCACACCACCTCGATCACTTCCAGTTGGAGCGGTCTGTTGATTAAAGCTGCTCAACTCGTGGACGAACAGGAAGCCAAAGCCACGGCCTGACCGGCAGCCTTGCGGGCCACTGCGGCCTTGTCAGCCACCCCGGCTAGTCCACTACCGCCAGATCCATATTCCGGTTGTAATACAGAATCCGCCCGCAATTCGTGCAACCGACTAAATCCGTTTGTCCCTGGCAGGAAACGATCAGTTGCGTCGGCAGTTTCATGTGGCAACCGCCACAAACTCCGTGATCAATCCCGACGACGACATTCTCGCCCTTGTGCTTGAGCAGACGCTCATAACGATTGAGCGCCCCCTCTTCCACGGCGGCGGATAATTCCGCGCGATTGGACTGCAACTCGGCCAGTTGTTTCTTCAGATTGACTTCGCGCTCATCGAGTTCCGTGATCTGGCCATCGACCACTTTCTTCAGGTCGGCGGCTTCCTTGGAAGCGGCTACTACGCGCTTTTGTGCCTGATCAGCCTGCTCCATGAAATCCAGTTCCTGATCCTCAATCTTAACGATGGCTTCCTTGCACGTCTCAATCTCATGAGCCAGCGCGCGGTATTCCTCGTTCTTTTTGGTCTGAAACTGTTGCAAGGCGTATTTCTCGATCAGCGTCTTCTTGGACTGCACGTCCAATTCGAGCTTCTTGCGTTCGGTTTCGATTTGTTTGACCTTCAGCTTGGCCGCTTCCAGACCGGATTGCGTGGCGGCCGCCTTTGCCTGCAACGACTGCCGTTGCGGGCCAATGTGCGCCAGCTCCGTCTGGGTGCGTCGGATTTTTAAATCGCGATCCTGAAGGATGAGAAGTTTTTCGATTACGTCGAGCATGTTTGACTTAAACCTAGGACTGTGAAAACGTTATCGACCATTTTAAGCCAAGTCAACCTGCTTGAAAGGAAAATAGAATAGTAACGCCGTAAACCTGTTCCCCATGCCGCGGCCAACTCCAACCGGTCGTTTCTTGCTTCGGGATGATGGCCCACCCTGCCCGGCTCCAATCTCGCGCGTAAAGACGCTGGCATCAGGCAGGTTTGAACGTTTTATGCGGCGCGCTTTCCAACGTCTGACTGCCAGCTTATGACTAAACACCTTCAACCTTGGCTCAGTTCGCTTGTGCTGCTGAGTGGCCTCATTTTCACCGCAGAACCCGCTTTCGCCCGCGATAAAGCGAGCACGGCCGCATTGGATTTGGCCCGCCAGCTCAACCAGGCCTTCGTCGATGTGGCGGAAACCGTCTCCCCTTCCGTCGTCGTCATCCAGGTATCCCACAAGGCCAGTGTCGCGGAGAAAGAAGACGAATCCAATCCGTTCTATGAGTTTTTCCGCAAGCAGATGGAAGAAGAACGCAAAAACCGCCGTCGCGGCGGATCGCGCGGGCCCGTCTATGATGGGGAAGGTTCCGGCATTGTGCTGACCAAAGACGGTTACATCCTCACCAATGGCCACGTCGTCGAAGGCGTGGATAAAATCCGCGTCCGCTTCCGTGACGGCAAGGAATACGACGCGGAGATTCGCGGAGTCGATACCCAATCCGACATCGCCGTCATCAAGGTCAATGCCGCCAATCTCGTCACCGCCAAACTTGGGGACTCCAGCAAGACGCGCGTGGGCGAATTCGCCATCGCTATCGGCGCGCCGTTTGAATTTGATTACAGTGTCACCTTCGGCCATATCAGCGCCAAAGGCCGTTCAAAAATCCTGAACGATCCCTCCATGGATCAGGACTTTATTCAAACCGACGCCGTCATCAACCCCGGCAACAGCGGCGGACCACTGGTCAACATCGACGGCGAAGTCATCGGCATCAACACCCTCATCAGCGGCATCGGAACGGGCATCGGCTTCGCCATCCCGATTAATCTGGCGCACGAAATCTCGGACAAACTCATCTCGGACGGCAAATTCGTTCGTTCCTGGCTGGGCGTGCAGATTGCCGCCCTGGCCGAATCCGATTTAAAGGACGTTGTAAAAAATGTCGATCGCGGCGTCGTCGTAACCCGTCTCGTCAACGGCGGTCCAGCCGCCAAGTCCGATCTCAAACCCGGCGACGTGATTATCACGGTAGATGGGCATTCCGTCGGAACCGCGCAGGAATTAAAAAGCGAAATCCGGTCCAAAACCGTCGGCCGCGAGGTCAACCTCGACGTGTTGCGCGGTGAAACGCGTTTGAAAATCAAAGTCAAACCGGAAGCCTGGCCGGAAGAAAGCCAGCAACTGGCCAGCCGTGAACGTCCGGGCCTTAGTCCCACCCGCACCTTTGGCCTGCATGTCTCCCCTTTGACCGGTGAACTCGCGGAACAATTCAACGTGGAGAATACCCAAGGTGTCATCGTCACCGAAGTGGACAAAGAAAGTCTGGCTTACACCAAAGGCTTGCGCGCCGGCGACATCATTACGGAAATCAACCATAAGCCGGTGACCACTGGCCGTCAGTTCCGCGAAGCCATCCGGCAGGCCAACTCCCAAAAAGGCGTCATCATCAATTACATCAGCGACGGTGAAAGCAAATTCCAGGTATTGAAGGAAGAGAAGGAAGAAGCGAAGTAAAAGTCGGCCGGGAAAAGTCTCTGGCGGTCACCCCGGCGTGCACGTGCCGTGACCGATGCGATGGCCCTAATGCGTGCTCGTATTGTTGGAGCCAACCAGAATGGTCAATTCCATTTTGAAGCGCAGCTCTTCATTGTTGGGCGAATCGGCATCTCCCGAAGGCGTCGCATATAATTCCAGACCATTCAAATGCATGAACGGAAAGTTATTCTCAAACTTCGCCAGAAACAGGCCGAAATGATCATATGTGGCGCGGCCGGTGACATTAAAGCGGGCAGCCGAATACTTCACTTTCGGTAAAGTAGCCGAAGACTCTATGCGGGGTGGATCGATGTCATCGAATTGCACGCTGGAGGTGCGTTGAAATTCCTCCAGCCTTTTCACCATCCAGAAATACACATCGCCATTGGCCATCTTGAGTTCAGCTTCATAGAGCCGGTTGGAGGAAGTGAGCATATCAGACTCCATTTTAGGGGCCAATTTGCTGCTTTGCTGGGCGTCTTCAATTTCCTGCACCACTCCGGCGATCGCCCGGTTCAACTCGATCACCCGGGACTGCTGCGAATGAACCAAAACAAAGTAAATCGTAAACAGACTGACGGCCGCCACACAAATGGCGATGAATACCTGCTTTCGTTTCTGGACGTCCTTTTTATTCATCGGTGGTCGATCTTTCTTCAAAAACACACTCGATAATAATCGGGATGAATGACCTGCTCGTGTCCAGCGGGTCCACCTGCCGGGACAAACGATCCCGCAGAATAATGGGGTTCACCTTGCGCAGTTGCGTTTTAAAATAGGAATTCGTCGTGACGGAAGCGATGAATTGCTCCACCGCCGGCGGATCGCCGTAATCCTTGGCCGTGATGATCAGGGAGATCTTCTCGACCCGCGAAGCGGGTTTGCCGGGAGAGACTTTGTTGCCATCGGCATCGGTCTCCGGCTTCAGCGGCCCAACGGTTGCCACATTCTGGCTCAGGCTGAGGCGAACGACTTGAATGCCCGGCACCATGCAATACTGGAGCGCGTTCAACGGCTGCGTCCAGAGGAAGCGATTGCTGGCCTGCTTGAGCACCCGCGATAAGCTGCGTTCCGATTCCGCCGCCCGGCGCGCAAAATCAGTCACTTTGCCCGTGTCGTTATGGAGCAATTCCAGGCGCGCGCGGTAGGTGCTCATCTCGGAACTCTTGCGGAAGGAAAGCAGGCCCAGGTATGTGGCCCAGATCAGCAGCAGACAACCGAGCAGCACCGCGGCACGAATCACTTTCCTGACCGGATCTCGCCGGCGCAACTCCGCTTCCTCCAACTGTTGGGCCAGAAGATTGACGCGCAGGACGGAGGGAGAGGCATGCCCCACCGCTGCCCCCACAGCGCCACCCAAAACAAAGGCGTCGCGCACCAATCGTTCCTGCAAGGCCGCGGGCGGATGCAAAAATGCCACCGGATCCCAGCGATGGCATTGAGGAGCCGCCAATTCCTCATTCAGGATTTGTAAAATAACCTCTGACCGCGCCGAACCGCCGGACAAATACAGGTGCGTAATGGTGGTTTGGTTCTGCTCTTCAAAAAAACTCACCGAGGCGCGCAGTTCTTCGATAAGCGGATAAATGATCTTCTGCAGCTTTGCCTTCACCTTGTCGGGCATGGTGAGCTTGATGCCTTCAGCCACGGGATAGGTAATCGCCAGCGATTCGGCCAGCCCCTTGGTAATCCGGTCCGCCCCGAAGTTAAGCACGCGGG
Organism: Verrucomicrobiota bacterium; assembly: GCA_048497895.1. Classification (GTDB taxonomy): domain Bacteria; phylum Verrucomicrobiota; class Verrucomicrobiia; order Limisphaerales; family JBEHZA01; genus JBEHZA01. The sequence continues at coordinate 6,777 of JBEHZA010000112.1, read as the reverse complement.
TGAGAGACAAGCGGCCAGCCTTCAAAATGCTGATGTCCGTGCTCAAAAAACCAATATCCACAAAGGCCAATGTATCGTTCGCCCACTCACCCGGCATCGTGTACCAGGCTGCGGTCAGGAGGGCCAGTTGACTGAAGGTAACCTCTTCGAGAAGCAAACCGGCCTTGAGGCATGCTAACTGGAGTTCACTCAATACTTTTCGCGTAATCCCGGCGGCCAAAACCTCCGCGCGTTTGCTGCCCAACAGGGAGCTGGAAGTGGCGGAAAGCAGCTTCGTTTCGGGAGCGGGTGGCTTTTCCTTTTCGTCTCCCGCGGCAACTTCCCTCGGCGGATCGACCACCACCTTGCTCCCGATCAAGTCGCAATCAAAAACGTAATCGGAAAGATTCTGTTGCAGGTAGTGGAACGAATTGACCTGGAGCATCTGGCGCAAATCCGCCTTTTGCGCTTCCATCATTTCGATCTGCCGCAAGATGCCGGTGCCCTGGCTCAAGGCCAGCACCGTCCGCTTGGTCGTTGATCCCAGCGCCTGATGGATGGCGGCCAAATGTTCGGCCAGAGCTTCAGAAGTAAAATTTTGATCCGAGAACGGAAAGTCTTGAATGTGGTAATTCAGGAAACTAAAGCCCGCGTCGGTCTTTTCCAAATAGACGGCCTTGCTAGTTTGACCGCCGAGGTCAATAGCCACCACACGCCGGTTCTTCGCGGCCCCGAATTTCCCTGAGGCCAATTTCACGAGAGCAAGGCTATTGATTTATCCAATAAGTTCAAGTCACACGTGCGCACGCTTTTACAACCGCCCCTTGAACGCCTCCTCAAGGCATAAATGACCGGCACTGCATATTGGCCGTTGGTTCGGTGGTCGTTCATCATGCGTTAATCCCCAAGAATAGGACTGGCCCTGCCCAGGATACAACATCTCGTATTGCGTGCAAAACCAGAAGAAATCATGCAAACAGGCTCCTTATGGCGCGCGCGGCGGACGTTCCGGATAGGCCGGAGCGAAACTGCGGCCATTGGCGAACTCCATGCGAAAAGACGTCAACAGACAATTAAACGTAAAATGGTATTGCTCGAGCTTTTGTGGTTGCGTCGTCAATTCGAACTCCACAGTGCCACCGTCAAATGGGACAAACGCCAGCCGGGTGGCGACCACGGCGTTGGTGCTGACGGTGGTTTCCAGGTCGAAGGCATTCCCTTTCCGCCCGCCGGTGAAACATTCAAATTCATGAATAATCCGGCCCTGAGGAAAGCGCTCCGTTACCACGGCGCGTAACTGCTCCACCTTGGTCTTCGGCTCTTCATCGGATTTCCGGGTGACGACGCGAAACCGCAGCACCGTTCCCAGGTCCTGGCCAGTCAAAAAAACCGTCTTCTTCTCCGCATTTCCTTCCACATTCCATTTGGGCGGGGGCAAAAAGGAGAACTTGTATTCGCCGGAAATAAGGGTGTAACCGGTCACCATGCCGCGCTCGGGAATCGTCACTCCCGTGGAAAACAAACGAAATACTTCCGACGCCGACGCCGGCATGAGCGCCAGCCAGCAGAACACAAGGCAAAGGATTCGCAGTGGCTGCATGGGCGTCTATTTGGGAAGTTTGGCCGCCACAGTGACCGGCTTATCTTTGGTGAACACCCTGATTTCAGGCGTGCTGGGCGGCAACGAGTTTGTCAAACTGAAGTCATGGGTGAAGTTCCAACTGCGCGTAGGCGGATTGTAAATATCCGACGTGGTTCCCCAGGGTGAATTCGCCGTGACGCTCAGATACAGCACGGCCATGGACCCCGTAATCGTCAACGTATCATTGCTCCAATCTTCCAGCATTCGCGGAAGATTTTCGAGGCCGCCACTGTAATACCCGCCTCCACTCGGCACAATTCCGGCCAGCAACGAGGCATTGATCGTAGTACTGTAGGCGGGACGATAGTACAAACTCGCAGTGGAATAGGAATCCAACCAATAAGAAGAAAGAATGGTGATGGCATCTGCTGCTAAAGACGCCGGCACGACCGGTGTGGTGGTGGTGACACCTTTGACCTTGGTGCTCACTGGAATGTTGTAATTCCCGAACACGTACAACGGATTCAACGTCGCTACCGTTAGCCCGTTTGTGGGCAGGATAGTTGCATTGTTCAATCGCCACGCATTGAAAGTGTTGAGGGGCGTGGTCCGTTGATCCGCGACATAAAGCGTATGAACATTGCGCCCCAGCACCGACGTGAGGTAGGCGTAGTTGGCGTTGAAGGTGGAAATATTGATATCCGTAACGCGCGCGTAACGATTCTCACGCTTGTCGAATACGTACACATTGGTGTTTACGAATGCGGCCACCTTTGACCAGGGAATGACGGTGGCAAAATTATTATAAGCGCCGCTGAAGGCCTTGGTCGTGGTGTCGGTTAGCACTATAATCATATCGGCCTTGTTATAATAGCGCTGTTGCCCGGTCTGCGAGGTGGCCAACTCTTTCGCGGGAGGAACTTCAATCATGAAATGTGCGCTGGCGGACCGGTTCGTGGAATCCATCGACAGGTGCAACGATTTGAAATTCGGCACGTGCGTGCTGTCGAAAGTCAGTGAGCCGCCGCTGCGGGTGGTCGGATCTTGCGGTCGCTTCAGGTTCAAAATATCTCCCGCCGCTGTCACTCCACCGGAAAATTCAACGGTCCGGCTGGGCTGCGCGTAAATCGTGCCGTTGCAATGGACCCGTCCGGCAATCGTCATGGCGGTGCTGGGATTGATCTCCAAATCCGGATCGTAAAATACGGAGAATTGAAACAGCGGGATCGAGCAAATCTGGAAATTCTGTTGAATGGCAACCGCCAAAGGGGTGGTGGTATTCACTTCCTGCGCCAGGGAAGTAATTTGATAATTCGCCGTGTACCCTTGAATCCCGGTGAACGCCGAAGTGAGGTTGGTGTACTGCCAGCTCATGGCTTCGGTCAACCCGAGTTTGTTGACATTGCCGGAATTGTCACTGAATTTGAAATAACACCAGTCGCTGTTCTCGTTCGTGCCTGGTACAAGGGCACGGTAGGTATCCAGGTTCAGTCGCACCTGGGGTTGTCCGTAATTTTGAAAGTCGCGGGACATACTGGTCGCCGCCTTCGCTGCGGACGCTTCGGCCGCGGACTGGGTGCGAAAATATTCGGAGAGACGTTGGGCTGAATTCGTGCGGGAGGTGCTCCAGTCCAGGGCGGCCGCGAGGGAAAACAAGATGAGCGCGCTGAAAATCAGCACGATCAGCAAGGCGAATCCGCCCCGGGAATTTGGCACGCTCGCGGTCTTCACTTTGATTCCCACTCTATTCCCAATTCCGATAGGAGATTTTGGCGCGGTAGGGAAAAGAAACAAATTGATTTCCTGTGCCCACTTTTGTGGTGCAGCCCTCCAACTGTGTGAAATCAAGGCTAATGCCGAGCACCTGATTGTTGCGGTACTCGCTCAATACATTGCCCTGAGAATCTTCCGCCGTAAAAACCGTGAGACTCTTCAAATAACTCGCGACCACGGTGGGAAGCGTGCGGCCGCTCTCGATCCGTTTGAGCGTGTTGTCCTTGCTGTCCGTGTAATAACGGATGTAAACGGAGGCATCACCCGTCGTATGAATTTCAAGCGAGTTGGCCTGTTGCAGGGCCGTCGTGGTCAACTGCGTGAAGGTAGTGACCGTGCCGTTGCCGAGCAGCACGCTTTTAGCGCCACGAATTTCGGCGCCAATCTGCCGCAAGGCAATCTGGGTGGTCGGGCCAACCCCCTGGCGCGCGGAAACGATCTGAAAAGTTTTTAAACCGAAGATTTGAGTCGCAATGACCCCGCCCACGACGACCACGAGAATCGAGGCAGAAATCAACAACCCCGTCATGGTGAACCCACCGGTTGATTTGCGGAAATCCCCGCGCGCAGACGATCCTTGAGGGTTTAGTCTCATTGGTCGGGACTACGGTAAACTGTAACCGTATTTGTGTAGTAACCCCGTCCGCAATACGGCCAGGCACAGGTCACCTTGACCAGCCGCAACGGTGGGTCGGTGGCCAAAGTCGTGATGGTCGTATGCAAGGTTGCCATCACCGCGTTGGTGCCGATTTTGGGCAAATCCAAAGTGGTGGTCACATCGGGGAAATTGTTCGTCGTCACCTCGTCCAATTGAGGGCTGGCCAGAGTGTCCCAGCGGGCAGCGCGAATCTGCTCCATTTTCTCAGTGGCCAGCGCATCCGCGGCAATGGACATTGTGCTCCAATCGGCCCGTCGCGCCACCAACACATAACCAGCCATGGCACTGCCGATCGAGATGCAAGCAATCGAGACTGCCATGATCACTTCTTCCAAAGTGAACCCCAAGCAGTTCTTCCGACGCCCGCGTATGCCCTTAAATTTCATTTCCCGTTATCGCAACCAGGCCCCTATGCCCTATTAGGAAATATATAGGCGCAAGTCACCTCCACAACGGATATTAAGAGATCTAAAAAAAAACCGTATAACTACTCAAAACCCAAATATAAGAGAGTATAAAAATCAGATTCTCAACTTTGAGAACAGTGCGGAGGGCCTGTTAAATCAGGGTAATATTCACAAAAAATGCGGTTCCCAATTCTCATTTTCGAGAAACATTAAAAAAACTTACCGAATTACGTACAAATACCTAAGGGGGATGATTTCGGGGCTATTTCGACCGATTTTGAAGACCTAAATCGGGCTGAAGCGACCGTCGTTTTCAGTTCCACTGGAACCTGCTTCCACAGCCGTTCAAGTGCACTTACGCTCTCCCGGTTGCAAGACTAAAACATTTATCTCACGATCCAAAGCCAGCGTCAATCGCATCAGATAAATTCCATTTTCCGGAACGATTTTCATCCGGATTATTAATAAATTATAAACCTATATTTCCGATAAAGCGCCGGAGGTTCCGCTCCGTAAAATGGCGGCTTTGAGCAACCCGCCCGTAAGTCTGATCACTTATTGCCTTAACGGTCCTCTGAACTTTAGAGTTAGAACCGAGTGACGTCGGGCTCTTACGGTAATTGCGGGTAAGCGTACCGTTAGAAATTGGTGGCAGTTTCCAGGAGGACGATGCTAGCTTTTCAATTATTGATTGATGAGGCTGGAGTTGAAAGTAAAGCGATTCCGAAGCATACTCATGACAACTCAGTTGATAATGGAAAGCGGGGTCTCTCAAGGGCATGCTTTCCTGAAATAAAAATGCTGAATGGCCGAATGGCTTTTTAACTCAAAACTTGAATTCATCCAGGGATAACGACGAAACGCGCATGTTCCACCTCCTGCGCAAGGCGACTGAAGACGGACTGTCTGCGGAACAAGTGGTGGAATTACAACTCGCAGAATCAGACCAATGGAGCAAGCAGGCGGCCATCCTGGTAGCGGATGATTCCGACACCACCCGGGAGGCAACGCTGTTGCTGCTGCGTTCGCTGGGCTACCAGAATCTCACCGGAGCAGCCGATGGTCAGGCCGCGCTCGACTTGCTGCGTCAGCAGAATTTTGACCTGATGCTGTTAGATATCGAGATGCCCAACGTGGATGGTTACGATGTGCTGCAAGCCTTGAAGAACGAAACATTTCACAGCCAGCTTCCCATCATTGTCACTTCCGGGCTTGATCTGCTCGACGCCGTAGTCCGCTGCATCGGACTGGGAGCGGAGGATTTTCTACCCAAGCCAATCAATGCGGTTCTGCTGCGCGCGCGCATTTCCGCGTCGCTCGAACGCAAGCGCCTGCGCGACCTCGAACGGCTGCGGCTCCTCGAACTGCAACAGGAAAAACGGCTGCTCAGTGTCGAGCGGGAAAAATCCGAACGGCTACTCCTGAACATCCTGCCCCAGCCCATTGCAGACCGGTTGAAACATGGTGAACGCAATATTGCGGAACGCTACCCCCAGGTCACCGTGCTCTTTGCGGACATCGTGGGCTTCACCCGGTTGGCCAATCAGATCGAGCCCGAGGAACTGGTCTCCCTTCTCAACGAACTTTTTTCCCGGTTCGATCGCCTTACCGATTTGCATCATCTGGAAAAGATTAAAACGATTGGGGACTGCTACATGCTGGTCGGCGGGTTGCCAGTGCCGGCACCGGATCACGCTGGTGCCGTGGCCGAAATGGCGTTGGAGATGTTAACCGCCGTGCGGGAAATCAGTCGTGACCGTGGCATCGGCCTGGGGCTGCGCATCGGGATAAACTCCGGGCCAGTCGTAGCCGGAGTGATCGGGCACAAAAAATTTGCGTATGACCTGTGGGGAGACACAGTCAATCTGGCCAGTCGGCTGGAAGCTTCCGGCCTGCCCAATCGCATTCAAGTCTCCGCCAGCGTTTACGATCAATTGTACGAGAAATTTGATTTCACGGAACGCGGGATCGTCATTTGCAAAGGCCTGGGCGAAGTACGCACTTACCTGCTGGACGGGAAGAAACGCTAAAATCAACCATCGTAGCAGCTCGACGTAAGTCGGCTCACTTATCTCCCCGCCCCTCACGAATTGCCAATTCATACCCACCCCACGCCATGCAGTCCCGTGAGCCGATTTCCCAGGGCTGAAAGTCCGTCATGTGACAGCCCGGGCTGAAGGCCCGGGAACCAGTCCCCTCCAGGTCAAGCGCTATAAGCGCGACACAACCACCGCAATCCCGTGATTCCATTACCCATTCCCGCTTCATAAAAAATCAACACCCCGTAACTTTCACTGGTTTCACTTTTAACACCGTTGGTAAATTTCTCCTGCAATCCAATGCTCTGGGAACCTTCGTGACCTGTTTCCATCACGGTA
>JBEHZA010000111.1:0-11991 GCA_048497895.1 Verrucomicrobiota bacterium | reverse complement strand
GTATGCAGCGCGCTGCGGGAGCTGCCCGTGCTGGCGCCCTAGCTTCAACTGGTGACGAAAGTTAAGCACACCCAGCCAGCCGAAAAACCCACAGGGACATCCCCTGCTCCAGCCCGTTTGCGCTTGCGAGTCACGGCGACGGCACAATCCATTCTGCGTTCGGGGCATCCCTGGCTGTATGCAGACAGCATTCGGGAATCGAACCGGGAAGGCAAGGCGGGTGAAATCGCTGTCATCTATGACCGGGATGACCGGTTCCTGGCGATTGGCCTGTTTGACCCGGCGTCGCCGATTCGCGTGCGAATTTTGCATGCCGGCAAACCGCAAACACTGGACGATGCCTGGTGGCGGCAACGGCTTGAATCCGCACTCGCGAAACGGCGCGGTTTATTCGATGACACGACGACGGGTTTCCGCTGGGTGAACGGCGAAAGCGACGGCTGGCCGGGATTGGTCATCGACCGTTACGACACCACGCTGGTCCTAAAACTTTACACGCAAATCTGGCTGCCAAGGCTCGAAGAAATTATCTCGTTAGTACAACTGGCACTGCATCCGGAACGGCTGGTGTTGCGTTTGAGCCGCAATATTCAGGAAACCGCTCGGACGCAATTCAAGGTGGAGGACGGTAAAATCCTGTGGGGACCGCCGCTCAAAGGGCCGGTCGTTTTTCGCGAAAACGGCATCCAGTTTGAAGCGGAAGTCTTGCGCGGCCAAAAGACCGGCTTTTTTCTCGATCAACGTGAAAACCGGCAACGGGTTCAAGCCCTGGCAGCAGGCGCGGATGTGCTTAACGCTTTCAGTTTTTCGGGAGGTTTCTCGCTTTACGCCGCGAGAGGCGGAGCCAAATCGGTTACGGATCTGGATATCAGCACGCATGCGCTCGCAAGTGCGAAACGGAATTTTGCGCTGAATCAATCGGAGCCAAACATCGCGGCATGCCGACATCAGATGATTCAGACCGATGCGTTTGAGTGGGTGGCCGGAAATGCGGAGGCCAAATTTGATCTCATTATCCTCGACCCGCCTTCGCTGGCCAAACGGGAAGCGGAACGTACGGGCGCTATTCAAGCTTACGGGAAACTGGCGGCGAATGGCATCCGGCACATGCGGCCCAATGGGGTGTTGGTAGCTGCCTCCTGTTCGGCGCACGTAACGGCGGAGGAATTTTTTGGGGCGGTGCGGCAAGCGGCGACCAGTTCACAGCGGTCGTTCACTGAACTGGCTACCACCCGTCATGCACCGGATCATCAGGCCAGCTTTAAGGAAGCTGAATATCTGAAAGGTATTTACCTGCGGTTTCAGGCGTAACGGCTGGCGGGGTAAGTTGACAGGATAAAAATGGGGGTATTTCCCGCGGTGGGAAATACAAGGGAGGAGTTTGGTGATAGCGTTCTTTGAGGAATGACGAATGCCAAAAGAATTTCCAATGGCGAAGCGTGAAAGAGTTAAGCCTCAGCGAAAGAGAGGGAAAATTTAAACCACAGATGAACACTGATTCACACGGATGGGAGGGAACCGGATGAGAACGCATGACCGCTGTTGAAGTGGTGTCAGGCTATACACAATGACGAATTACCGAATGACTAAACCTGAAGGAAATTCCAGGAAGAAGATCAGAGCCGCGGGGATTATCCTGACGCTTTCGCAATTTAGGAAGCGCAGCCGGCTGAAGCCGGAACTCCATACTGGGGAACTCGTGAAGCCGGAAGTCAGGCTTTGTCCGGGCTATTCCGGCTTATTCCGGGATAATTTAAGTGCGGAGGTCAAAAATGACGAAGTCCCGAATGACCAATGCCAAAAAAACTCCCAATGGCGAAGCTCGAAGGAGTTATCCCCCAAGATAGGCTGAGGGGAAGATTTTAACCACAGATGAACACCGATTTACGCGGATGGGAGGGAACCCACCCCTAGCCCCTGTAAAGACCGGGTACATAGTGGACAGGTGTGCGGAGACATAGTGGACACCTGGCTGGCGAGATTGGCAGCGTTCGAGGTTGGTGTCAGGGCTGTGTCAGGCTTATTCAGGGCTAATGTGCGTATGACCAGAGCCGATGGCCGGAGGTGGCGAGACAGAATAAAAGAATAAAATTGAGCGCAACTGGCGGATTATGAAGCAAATATACGTTCGACAAGGGTTACGGGAGGCGGAAAGCCGGTGGCAAGCCGGGAATCGGGGTGGTTTTTCGACTGTTAAATCCCCTTGAACCTTGCGGGCGGTTACCTAGACTCTCCCCCCATGCGAAATATTTTGGTAACGGGCGGTGCGGGATTTATCGGATCGAACCTGACGTTGACCCTTCAGGAGCGGTATCCGGACGCACGATTGGTCGTGGTAGATGATTTCCGGTCAGGCGAGTTCAAGAACCTGCGCGGGTTCCGAGGCGATTTTGTAGCCGCGGATGTTTCCCGGCTGGATTGGCAGGCGCAGTTCAAAGGCCAGAAATTCGACGCGATTTTTCACGAGGCTTCGATTACGGATACGACGGTACACGACCAATTCCTGCAAACACACGATAACGTGGAAGGTTTTCGCAAGTTGCTGGAATTTGCCGCACCAACGCAAACACCCATTGTTTACGCCTCTTCCGCAGCCACTTACGGGATCGGTTCCTCGGTCATGCAGGAAGATCAACCACCGGCTCCAGCAAATATTTACGCGTTCTCCAAGGTGCAATTGGACAATCTGCGGCGGGATTACAGCCAACGTGCGCCGGGCTGGAAGATTGTCGGGCTGCGTTATTTCAATGTGTATGGGCCGCGGGAGCCGCACAAGAAGGCGGCGGCAAGCATGATCTATCAACTTTATCTGCTCTTGAAAGCCGGTAAACGCCCGCGGGTCTTCCGGGCGGGTGAGCATAAACGCGACTTTGTTTACGTAAAAGACGTGGTGGAATTGACCATCCGCGCGCTCACGGCTCCGCGCAGCACCGTGTATAATTGCGGGTGCGGCCAGCCCTTCTCGTTCAATGAAGTGATTGCTGAATTGAACAAAAACCTCGGAACTGATCTCCAACCTGAGTATTTCGAAAATCCATACAGCTTTTATCAACCGCATACGGAAGCCGACATGACTTTAGCCAAAAATGAGTTAGGTTTTGTACCGAAGTATGGTCCGGTAGCCGGCATTGCCGATTACGTCGCGACCCTCGAAGGCCGGGCTAAATAACCAGCGGCAGTACAGCAATCGTTTTTCTTTTCATGAGTGATTCAACCACCACAAAAGCAGTGTCTTCAGGCTTCACCGGCTGGAAGAAGAAGTTAACCATCGTCCTTGGGGCCATCGTGGCTCTGGTCGTCGTCCTGTATTTCGTTGCCACCAGCGCGGCCTTTCTCAAGGGCTTTGTGCTCCCGCGAGCCAGCAAGACCTTGAATGCGAGCATCACCATTGAAGATGCCTCGGTCAGCCCCTTCTCTGCGGTTTCGCTGCAAGGATTGAAAGTCGTCACGACCGGCGAACCCCTGCTCGAAGCAAAGTCGGCTCAGGTGCGCTACAGTTTGTGGGACATCATCAAAGGCCGCATCAATGTCAGTGAAATGACCATTGATGGCGCGACGGTCAAGATTGTGCAGAACGCCGATGGCACTTCCAATCTGGAGCCCATTCTCAAGGCGGTCAGCAAAAGCCAAAAGGAAGCCACTCCCAAACCGGCTAAACCGGCCTCGCCTCCGCCCGCGCTCGATTTGAAAAATATCGCCCTGAAAAATGCGGCGTTCAGTTTTATTCAACACCAAACGAACAACAATCTGCAGACGATTGAACTGGCCAGCATCAATCTGACTATTGATCAGGTGCGCAACGGCATTTCCGGCAAACTGAACCTTTCGACGGACGTCAATTTCGATCAGAAGTTTACTCAGCCAGCCGCACATCATCAGGTACAGGTCAAAGCCAGCGCGGGTTTTGATTTTGTCATTACTCCGGAACTCATGCTGCAAAGCCTCAAGGGCAGCACCAAAGTCGAAGTGCAAAATGCGCTGGGCCAGTTCGTGGAACTCAAAGCCCTGAGCACCACGCTCGATTGCGATTTGACGCCCACGGAAATCAAGCAGTTGAACCTCAGTTTCGCTCAAGCTGGCGATAAGCTGGGAGCGATTCAAGTGAGCGGGCCGTTTGACCTGCTGAAACTTGAAGGCAAACTGAAGGCTGAAATTCTGGCGATTGACCGGCGCGTGTTGAACATGGCTGGCGCTCCGATGGGGATTGATTTCGGCCCGACTCAAGTTACCTCCAGCAATGAAATCGTGCTGGAAAAAGCCGCCTCAGTCATTTCCGTCATCGGGCAGTTGAATCTGCATCAGTTCAGCGTCACGCAAAAGGGCAATGCCACGGTGCCGCTCGACCTGACGGCCAAATACGACGCGAGCTGGGACAAGAACGCGCAAACAGCCTTCATCAAGGCGTTTTCTTTTGACGGTAAACAAAAGAGTAAACAACTGCTGCTCGCCACACTGGCAAAGCCGATGAAGCTGTCCTTGAAAGGCACGGGCGATGCCGTGGATGAATCCGCGCTCGATCTGGAGATCACCGGGTTCAATCTGGCAGATTGGAAGACTTTCGCCGGTCCGTATGCGCCAGCCGGGATCATTAATTTAAAGGTCAATGTGTTGTCCCAACAAGCGGGTAAGAAATTGTCCGTCAAAACCGACCTGTCAGTTCAAGACCTGACGGTCAACGCAGGCAGCAATCATCTGGATCACGCAGACATCGTGGTAAAAGCCAGCACGCAAGTGGACGATTTCAAGCACGTCACCGTGCCGGATTATCATATCAATTTGGACCTGCGCAAGAAGACGGCCCTGACGCTGGATGGCAGCGCGAAATACGAAGTAGCCACCGGCAGCGCGGAGTTGCAGCCGCAATTGCAAGTGGTGTTCGCGCCCCTGCTCGCGGCCTTTCCAGTGCCCGGAGTCACGGCGAAAGACGGCGCTCTGAAATTTTCAGGCAATATCAAGCAGCAGGTCACGATTGAGGGAAAGCAAACGAATGCGGTACAAACGATCACCGGCAACCTTTCGCTGGCTGACTTCACCGGCAATCTCAATACCAATACGCACCTCGAAAAATTCTCCACGGCGATTGACTGCGATCTGACGCTGAAAAATCAACAGGCGTTGCAAATCGGCAAGCTGAACGGAGCACTGCACTTCGGTAAGACGGACGCGGGCACCTTTGCAGTGAGTGGCAATTACGATCTCAAAAAGAGTGCGGGCCAGGTGCAACTCAAGGTCAGCAATGTGAATGAAGCGACCGTGCTGCCGTTCATCGGACCGGCATTGGGCGATATTTCACTCACGAGCATGAATCTGAACTTGAACGTGAACGCCGGCTACGATCCCGCCGGAGAATCCAAAGTGAAGGCGGACATTCAACTGGCCAATCTGTTACTCAAAGATAAGCAAGGCAAACTGCCCGCTGAAACGCTGGCTGTGACTTTGAATTGCGACATCTCTGCCTTTGAACCGGCTGCAAAAACGGTGCGCGCGCAAATCCGGCAACTCAGCGGCTCCGTCACGCAAGGGGGAAAAGCCGCGGGCAAGTTTGACGTGAGCGGCAATTACGATGCGAAGAAGCAAACCGGACAATTCGCGGTCAAACTTCAGGACTTGAATGAACTGGCCTTGCGTCCAGCGCTCGCTTCGGCTTTGGGTGATAAAACGCTGCAATCCATTTCGCTCAATATCTCGGCCGATGCGCAATACAACGGCACGGGCGCTTCCTCGGTAAAAGCGGACGTAAAACTCGCGAATCTGGTTATCAAAGATCCGAAAGGACAATTGCCCGCGACTCCGTTGAGTATTCAGGTCGGTCTGGATGGTTCGTTAAATCAACAAATCCTGGACCTGCGTCAACTGCAACTGACACTCACGCCTACCGCTCGCGCCAAGAATATTCTGCAACTGAGTGGACGCGTGGATATGTCGAAAACGAATGTTTTCAGCGGCAATCTCAAACTGGCCGCAGATTCGCTGGATGTGACACCGTATTACGATCTTTTCACCGGCTCCACGCAACCGGAAGACAAAATCAAGACCGCACCCGAACCAGTGGCCGCAGCCAAAAGCAGCGAGCAGCAGGAACCCGCGCCGGTTAAACTTCCGTTAAAGAATTTCACGGTCAATGTGGACATCGGTAAATTCTATCTGCGCGAAGTGGAATTGGATAAATGGCAGGCCGCTCTGAAACTGGATGAGAGTCATGTGGTCCTGAACCCGTTCAGCCTGTCGTATAACAACGCTCCGCTAACAGCGACTGCGGATGTCAATCTGGCCATGCCCGGCTATCAGTATGATCTGACGTTCGGTGCGAAAAAGCTACCGTTGGAGCCACTCGTCAACACGTTCTCGCCCTCCTTCAAAGGACGGGCTAAAGGCGACATCTTTGCCGACGTTCATGTAAAAGGAGCGGGCACTACGGGCGTGAACTTGAAGAAAAATCTGACGGGACAGATTGGGTTAAGCTTCACCAATGCGAATATTGTGATTACGGAATCCACTTTGGGGAAAATAATCATTTATCCCATCGCCGCCGTGTTACAATTGCCAGACATGCTGAATACTCCCCTGGATAACGTGGGCGCACTGGTTCAATTAGGTGACGGAAAGGTGAATATCAAAACGGTGCGGGTTCACAGCCCGGTATTCATCGCCACCACTCAAGGGGTAATTCCGATCAATGATGTCATCACCAACTCCCCTTTGAATTTGCCCATCACCGTTGCGTTACCACAGAATCTGGCCAAGCGATTTTCGCTGACGGGAACCATGCCGAATGAACCTTATGCTCCGCTGCCGGACTTTGTGAAAGTGACCGGCACGATTGGTAAAGTGGATACCAAAATTGATAAGGTCGTCATTACCGAATTGTTAGCCAGAGCTGTTCTCGGCACACCCGCCGCATTAGGAGGCGGAACCGGCAACCTGCTTAAAAACATCGGTAACGCCTTGAGTGGCCAGCCTTCCACACCTCCGCCAGCGAACACCAATACAAATGCCGCTCCCACGAATAGCAAGCCGGTGATTACGATTGATCCTTTTGGCCTCTTTAAAAAGAAGAAATAAAGCGACCGTAACCAATGACACGGTTTGCCCATCATTTCGGGCACTTTGAAAGCGCGTTTACAGGCCAGTCGGATGATCCAGAAAAGTCCATGTGACATGGAATTTTTTAGCCAGATGATCGGCGAGCGCTTTAACTCCAAAGGTCTCGGTGGCGTAATGTCCGCCATAAAGCACGTTCACGCCCAAGTCCTCCGCCAACGCGTAGGTCCAGTGCGGACCTTCACCAGTAATAAACGTATCGACACCTTCGCTCGCGGCCAGCTTCAACTGACTGCCAGCTCCACCGGTCACCACACCCACACAACGGCACAATTCGGAGCCACCGGGCAAGACAATCGGCTTGCCGCCCACCGCCTGCGCCAGCCGGTCGATCAACTCGGCACGCGAAATCCGGGTGTCACTCTTCAGACCAATGAATTGTTTTTTATCGTAAAAGAAAGGCTGTAATTTTTTCAATCCGAGCGCAGCACACAATTGCGCGTTATTGCCCAGGCGAGGATGGACATCCAACGGCAGATGAGAGCTGTAAACCGCCAGATTGTTTTCCACCAATAACTGGATCAACTCATAGCGGCGACCGGTCCAGGGATGCGTCGCCCCCCAGAACAACCCATGATGCACCAGCAACAAATCCGCCTTGGCGGCGATAGCAAGTTTCACCGTGGCCACACTGGCGTCCACGGCGGCGGCAATGCGAGTCACCTGGCCATGGTTTTCCGCCTGCAAGCCGTTTACCGCACCGTCGTAATCGTTCACTTTGCGGGTGGATAATAATTGATCACAGTAACGGACCAACGTAGAAAGCGGAACCTTTGACATGCCGATATGGAAGCAAACTGCCCACCGAAAGCAAAGCTGGAAACGCTTTTCCGGGCTGCCGACCGGGTTTTTGCCCCCGGACCAAAGGCTCACTTTTTTTATCACTCCTATTGAATTCTGCGCGAGCGTCCTTATAGTGCGCACGAATTGATTAATCATGAAATGAGCACGCACGCTGCCGACGGCTCCAAGTGGGACATTCAGTCCGCCCGCACCCTTTATAATATTGACCGGTGGGGGGCCAAATATTTTGACATTAACGAAGCCGGACACGTGGTGGCCACTCCGTTACAGGAAACCGGCGCTTCAGTGGATATTACCGACGTCATTGAAGAAGCCAAAGCGCGCGGCTTGAACTTTCCGCTGCTGATCCGGTTCCAGGATATTCTGCGCCATCGCGTGGAATCCCTGAACACGGCCTTCCGCAACTCCATCACCGAATTTAATTACCAAGGCCAGTACCGGGGGGTGTTTCCGATCAAGGTCAACCAACTCCGCGAAGTAGTGGAGGAAATTCTCGATGCCGGCCGGCAATTCAACCTCGGTCTGGAAGTCGGCAGCAAACCGGAATTATTCGCCGGTCTCGCACTTCAGAATCAACCTGGCGGCTTGATCATCTGCAACGGTTACAAGGACACCACGTTCATCAAGATGGCGCTCATGGGCATCAAGCTCGGCAAGAAGGTCATCATGGTGGTGGAAAAGCTTGAGGAGTTGAAACATATCGTGAGCGTGTCCCGGCAAGTGGGGGTCGAGCCGATCATCGGCATTCGCGCCCGCCTGTTGAGCAAGAGCGCGGGCAAGTGGGCGGAAAGCGGCGGGGAAAATGCCAAGTTCGGTTTGAGCACGGCGGAGATGCTGGCCGCAGCGGATTTTCTGAAGGCAGAAAATTTGACGCATTGCTTCAAGCTGTTGCATTTTCATATCGGCTCGCAAGTGCCGGACATTTTAACGGTTAAAAAAGCCGTGCAGGAAGCCAGCCGCTTCTATTCCAAACTGCACAAGATGGGCTTCCCCATTGAGTTTCTCGATGTCGGCGGCGGCCTCGGTGTGGATTATGACGGCAGCCGTTCGGCGTTCGACAGTTCCATCAACTATACATTGCAGGAATACACAAACGACATCGTTTATTACATTGGCGATGTCTGCAACGCGGAGAAAGTGCCGCATCCGAATATCGTCAGTGAAAGCGGTCGCGCGATTGTCGCTCATCACAGCGTATTGATCGTCGAAGTGTTCGGGTCCATTGGCAAAGTGCGTGAATGGCCGAACATTGTTTACGGCGAAAACGAACATCCGCTGGTTAAAGAACTGGTCGATATCCGCAACAACCTGCCCAAGCTGAACAAACTGGAAGCGTATCACGACGCGCTCGAACGCAAGGAAGATGCGCACAATATGTTCACGCTCGGCTTGCTCGACCTGCCCGACAAGGCGAAGATCGAAAATCTGCATTGGGAAATCGGCCAGGCCGTAGTCGAGACCTTCCGCGGCCAGGCGTATATTCCCGAAGAAATCCGTCAATTGGAAGACAGCCTGGGCGATCAATACCTTTGTAACTTCTCTGTTTTTCAATCGCTGCTGGATCATTGGGCGCTCGGTCAATTGTTCCCGATCATGCCCATCAATCGGCTCGCAGAAAAGCCGACACGTGAAGCCACCCTCGTGGACATCACGTGCGATTCAGACGGTCAAATTAACAAGTTCATCGATCTCCGCGATGTGCGCGACACCTTGCCGCTGCATACACTCCGCTCCTCCAATGGCAATGGCGTGCAGGAACCGTATCATATCGGATTTTTCCTGATGGGCGCGTATCAGGACATCATGGGTGACTTGCACAATCTGTTTGGCCGTGTGAACGAAGTGCATGTGTTCCTCGATCCGGATGAACCGTCGGGTTACTACATCGAAGAAATTATCGAAGGCAACACCATCGTCCAATCGCTGGCCGCCGTGCAATACGATGAGAATGAGCTGAAGCGGCAGATGAAAGCGCAGATTGACGAAGCGATCAAAACCGACAAATTGAAGCCATCCGAAGCTATGCGCTTGCTGGACGATTATGAACGCGGGCTCAGACAATATACTTACCTTACGTTTTGAGTTCGGAATGAGGCATGGCTGACCAGGACTCCAAAACCGAATTACTGTATTCTCTCCGGCGGCTGATCCGGGGTTCATCCGCGTTATTCTGGGGACTGCCGCTCAGCCTCGTCATTTGCGTGCAGAGTGCGGTCACGGATTGGTTGAGGCCCATGGGGATTGTGCCGCCCATGCTGGCGACTGGAATGCTCTTTTACGGGCTGACGCAATTAAGTTACTTCCAAAAACAGGAACGCATCTGGCAATCGGTTTTGGAACGCGCCAAATTATTCGCCCTGATCAACGTCGGCCTTTCGCCGTTCATATACTGGTGGCAAAAACTGCCGCAAATCCCCTTCTACACGCAAGTGGTCGGCGTATTGGGAATCAGCGGATTATTGTTCCTCTACAATTTAAACCACGTGTTGCAACGGTTGACCGCCATGTTGCCGGATGAAACGCTCCGCAGTGAAACCCGCATGTTCAGCGCGATGAATCAGCATTTGATCACCTCGCTACTGATCATGATCGCGCTTTACTTCGTGTTTATTCAACTCGATACCCTGCCCCAACTCGTGATCGACATCGTGCAACTTATGGTCGATGCGCGGCGCATGCTGGTAGTGGTGCTCGTGCTGGTGCCGCTCGCCATGACGATGACACTGCTGTGGAAGATCAAGGAACTCGTGCTCGCCAGTGTGTTCACCGATCAACGGTAAACCAGTTCTACCACTTCAGAATCAATTCAACAGCCGATACCAGTTATCGCGTTGATGCGGTTCGTAGCCCAACTCCCGAATCAATCGTTGCATATCCGCCACGCCCATGCGGAAGGTTGTTCCCGCCTGGCTCACCACATTTTCCTCGATCATAATGCTGCCCAGATCATTCGCGCCGTATTTGAGCGCAATCTGGCCAATCTCCTGCCCTTGCGTAACCCAGGAGCTTTGGATATTGGGAATATTATCGAGATAAATGCGGCTCAAAGCCTGCATGCGCAGGTATTCGTGTGCGCCCACCGTCGGCGCTTTTAATTTGGTATGCTCAGCTTGAAATGTCCACGCAATGAATGCGGTGAAACCTTTGCTCTGGTCCTGCTGCACGCGCACTCGGTCCAGATGCTCGATCCGTTCTGCCACCGTTTCCACGTGGCCGAACATCATCGTCGCCGTGGAACTCAGCCCCAATCGATGAGCAGTATCCATGACGCCGAGCCACTCATCGCTCATTGCCTTGAGTGGCGCAATGCGATTGCGCACGCGGTCCACGAGAATCTCACCGCCACCACCGGGAATGGAGCCCAGCCCCGCTTTCACAAAATCACGAATGATCTGTTCTACCGGCTCGTTGAAGACTTCTTGAAAATGAACAAATTCGCTCGGACTGAATCCGTGAATGTTAATTTGCGGGAATTTCGCCTTAATGTGAGAGAGCAAATCCAGATACCACTGCTTCGTCAGCTTGGGATGATGACCGCCCTGCATTAAAATCTGCGTGCCCCCGAGCGCAATTGTTTCCTCAATCTTCCGGTCCATCTGCTCGTGCGTAATGACGTAAGCATCGTCCTCTTTCTCCGTCCGGTAAAAAGCGCAGAACTTGCAATACACATTGCAGACGTTCGTGTAATTGACATTGCGATCAACGATGTAGGTGATGATCTCATTGCCCCGCCCCGCATGAGCCTTCGCTTGCGCCAAAAAACGACGATGATCTGCCAGCGCGCCTAACTCTTCCAGCGGCAGCACGTACAAACGTAGCGCTTCAGCCTGGGAAATGCGTTCGCCATCCCAAACCTTTTGCAGCAGCTCATCCAACGTTGCGTCGTAAATCACGCTCTCAGTCTAACCGATTTCCCCTGTGAGACAAGAGGCTGTATCACAAAAACCTTGCCCCCTTCCAGCGCAAATTACGCTCGGGATTTCGTCGGGCGGAAAGCTTACCGCTTGGCTTCCGCCACGATCCGATGGCTGAAGTATCCCCCCGCCTTGGGCCATGCCGGCCAGCATGACGTCCATGTCCGCCTCC
>JBEHZA010000110.1:0-12038 GCA_048497895.1 Verrucomicrobiota bacterium | reverse complement strand
GCCCGTGGGAGTCAGTGGAAATAACGGCGGCGCCGATGCTGTAAAGTGTGGCGCGCAAGAGCGCTTCACCCCCGGTCCATAGAGCCGATGGCAGTGGCGAACTTCCACTGCCGGAAAGGGTTTCCCTTTGAACAGATCCCTCGCTCATGGCCGAATCAGCCTAGCATAGAGGGACGGGAATGCACGGCTAAAATCCAGCCGGAACGGTTTCTGGTGAGCACTCCGTTGTAATTATAAAAACCGTCAGATCTTAGATGTTTTAGCCCGGCTATTTCGCTTCCGCGAGTCCACGACTCTTCAATCGCACCATCAAAAGCTCCGTCAGGAGTGTATGTTTATAGCCGGTACTATTCTTAAAACCCAAGCCCCAGCGGGGCGGCATGTCAGCAACCTCTAATAATCATACCGCGCGATGAAAGCGGACCGCTCCTATTGGAGCTTAAAAATGATTTTTGTTGCTCCTCTGCTATAAACGTGCCGCCCTGCTGGGGCTTGGCCCAATTGGTGTTAGCCCGCCTTTCGTATTTCATCCCGAACTTCCATGAGCAATATCCCCAATCGATTGCGACCTTTTCCCGCTGGCCCAATGCCCCAATATCGATCATAAGGCGAATCCTCGATCAAAGGCCGTTTACCAGTGGAAAGCAGCAGCGCGCGTAATCGGAGGTTTTGAAACTTCAACTGCAACGCCTGTTTCATGATCGACTCTTTCACGTTTTCCCAATCCGGCCTGATGGGAATCTTCCGCGTTTGCCCAAGTGTTTTGGCATCCATCGGGCTATGGGCTAATCGAATCCGTTCGCGATAAGCAGAATCATTAAATTTTTGTGCCTGGAAATAATGTTCAACCGTGGGCCAACGCACACCATCGGCGTCGAATTCGCTGGGCGAAAAGTTCGACAACTCCGAGAACGGCTGATTCTTTTTGAAGAAATAGATTGGATTGGCCATAGGAACAATCAGCTACAAACATTAAAGCCGGCTTGCGATTTCATGCCTCGCTTCCTTCATTCAAGAGCTGAAGGCAAGCTGTCACCTTTTCCGCGAATCCATCATCCCAGCCGTAACCGCTCATTTTCTTTATCGCCCAATGAAATACCGGGATCAGATTTCCCGTTTTAGGGTCCAACAATGCCGATTCCCAATACGGCCAATCCAGACTCCAGATCAGACGGGGTTGCAACGTACGCAGCACGTGGCCCAGCACGGCTCCGAATTCGCAACAAATCACCAAGTAATCGTTGCTGTAATCGGACGGATCGGAACGCTTGATGACGGCTTGAATGCGGTTCGTACGATAATATTTATCGAAAACGGTGATCCATTGAAGACTAATCTCACCCGAAACCTGTAAGTATTGAGGCCAATCCTCGCGCGCGGCTTCGAGCATGGTTTCAATCCGGTGCCATACTTGTTGTTGGTCTTGAGATTCCAAGGGGCTGGCCTTGTCTTGCGAAAGGCCGATCAACGCGGACGAGTTGAGCATGTCCGGTCGCGTCGCTGGGAATTCTTTGCGGAGTCGATCAGCATCGTTATACCAGCGGTCGAAGTAGTGGAGAAATAAATTGTCGCAATGGGGTAATGCTGCCATGACAGGCTTCTTTGTTGTTTTAGAGCAGATGCGGATTAGCCGTTGATGATTAGAAAAAATATACCTTTATCGCGGCATCTATGACGTACCTACAGCCTTCATCTCCCGTAACAACCGGTATTTCAAAAATACCTCCCGCGCACAAAATATCGCAATGCGCCAGCCTTGTCCGCCATCGAGAAAGCCGCGCTTCAAAATGTATCCGCGAATCCAGCGGAACAGCGCGTGTGTGTATGGCGCAAGCGGGCTGGCGGTTTTACCCAGTTCCTGCTGCGTCTCCGCCCACAGCCGCGCGTATTTCTGGCAACGCGCCCAATGATCCGCCGCGTCTTTGAATGAATGATGATACAACTCGCTCGACCATTCCTGAATCGTGCCGGAAAGCTCCAATCGCTCATGCACTTTCCCGCCTGCGAAATGCGCGCGCTCCCGGCGAAACAACCGCACCAGCCGGTCCGGATACCAATCGCCGTGACGAATCCAACGCCCTTCATACAACACGCAGCGTGGCATGCTGAAGCCGCTGACCTCAGCAGGTGGTGAACTCGCTTTAAACGCGCGAATATCTGCCGCCAGTTCCGGCGAAATCTCCTCATCCGCATCGATGCTGAATACCCATTCATTTGCCGCGAGCGAAAGCACTTGGTTCTTCTGCCCGACGTAGCCGAGCCAATCCTGATGTTCCCAGTGTGCGCCAAATTCCCGTGCAATCTTTTCTGTGCCGTCAGTGCTGCCCGAATCCAGCACGATGATTTCATCTGCCAATCCCGCGCAGCTTTGCAGGCAGCGGCGGAGATTGCTCTCCTCGTTTAATGTGATGAGGCAGAAGGAAATTTTCATGCGCGCTTCTCGCGGGCGGCCAGTTCCAGCACTTTCACCGTCTCATTCACATTTCGCTCCAGACTCAAAGCCTCGCTGCTGACGGTGCGGAACTGGTGGCGGTTTTTCATCCAGTACAGCATCGCCCGGATGACTTCGGAACGATTGGAGGGATCGGCTACCACGGTGCCATTGACGTTTTGTTGAATCAGTTCCGCCGCGCCATTATACGCCGAGGTAACCACTGGCAATCCGGCGGCCAGCGCTTCGGAGACAACATTGGAAGCCGGTTCGTAGATCGGTAGAAAGACAAATAAGTCGGCGGCTGCATAAGCATCCTGCACCTTGCTCATGGGCCCGGCAAAAACAACATCGGATAATTCACCGGACGGTTTTTTGTTTTTGCCCACAATGAGCAGCTTGGAGGCTTTATTGGGCAGATGCGCCGGGGTGAAGGAGGATTCCCAGTTCATCCCGACAATCGGTTCCTGCGGGACGCCTTCCGCGCTCATTTCTTCCATGGCCTGCCGGAGTTCCTCCAGCGCGCGATGCGCATTGATCACGTAGGACAACCCTTTCCGCTCGGCGCCTGAGCCGACAAACAGCATTACGAAATCCTGTTTCCCAAAGCCAAACCGGGCCCGGGTTTCCCGGCGGTCACCGGATTCAAAACGGCTGGCCTCCACGCCATTATGGACAAGGTGGATTCGTTCGTCCGGGAAGTTGAAGTGCGCGCGGATTTCGCGTTTCACCATTTCCGAATTAACAATGATGTGGCGCGTATTGCGCGGATCGAAGGTTTGCGCTTCCAAGGCCATCATGTTCCGGTGAAATGCGCCCAGGCTGGTAAACGGTTTGCGCCACCACGGAGCGAATTGATGCCGGCGTTGCAGCCAGACTTTATGCACGCCATCACCGGCACGGTAAACATCCTGCTTTAACGTCCGTTCCAGGCTGAACACGCAATCAAACGTGTGCCGCTCCAATTCCGTCTTCACTGCCTGCGCAAAGGACACGGGCCGTTCCGCGCGCGAGCCGTGGGTGGGAATCGGGTGCACGGTAATCCCTGCCGGCGGCTGGCCCCAGGATTCAGCGAACACATGCAGTTCATGCCCTTCCCTGGCCAACGCCCCGGTCAATCGCTCCAAATATAACTCCGCCCCGCCCGTGGCGGAATATTGACGGCGAACCAACGCGAGCTTCATGGTGTGAAATAACCTGAGCCAATATCGCCCATTTTGTCGAGTTTTTCAGGACGCATCGTCAAATAAATAAACTCGAACCCGCCCCTCATTCAGCGGAAATCACGCTGCTCAGAACCCTTCCGGAAGTGTCCTGAAGTCATCAACCAGCGGCCGTTGGGGTGGGGGCGACGGGTTCAACCTCCCGTTTGCCCCAGACAAACCAGGCTGATAAAAGCAACAATGCGCCGTTGAAGGCGCTCAACGTCTCAACGACCAATTTGAACGCCGCAAACATCTCCATCTTTTGCAAATGCCCGTTTAACAGCGCCAGGGCAGCGAGAAAGCCGACGGTTACCAGAACCAGCCACGGAACGATGGCGAATTTGGCCCGGGCCAGCAAGGCGTTCACCAGCACATTGGCCATGGCTGACAGCAACATGCAGGCGAGAAACCACGGCACCATGGGCGCGGCCGCCCAGTATTTGGGAGAGCGCAAATAGAGAATCCTTAAAGGCAGTTCGCGAATAAACGGATGAGTGCAACTCAACAGCACCGCCAGTCCACCAACCACGGCGGTAGAGATCAGCGTTAACCGGAGGGCATCTGATTTTTGCGCCCGTGCCGCGCTTTGCACCAGCTTGGGGAACATGACTACCGCCAGCGGCAGAGTAAATTGGGTGAGCGCAAAACCGATCATGGCCCCCGCAATGTAGAACTTGGAAACCTCATCGGGAAAGATGCTTTGAATATACACCATGTCCGTATTGGCCAGCACCACGACCGCGCCCGAACCGAGAGTCAGCGGCACGACTTGCTTGAGCCAGGGCCGCCAGTCAATCGGTGCTGCGGGTGTTTTGAAAATGTTCCAGCACCAGAAAATTCCGGCGGCAATCGAGAGCACCTGGCCAAATAACGCTCCCGCCATGGCGCCGGCGCATTGGCCTGAGAGTCCCAGGACGATGAAGCAGACGGAGACAAAGCGACCCACACCGTCGAGCATCATGATTCCGCCTACGCCCATGAAGTTCTGGTTGCCTTGCAGAATACCTTTCAACATCGGCTGCCATAAGGAAGTCAGGGCCACGCACATCGTCAGCCAAAAAGCCATCGGGCTGGTGATGCGGAGCGTGGAAACAATTTGGCCCTGCACGAAAAGCGCCAGCACCAGCATGGCGAGCCAGATCAAAAAAATCGTCAGCGCCACTTGCCGGGCGGTGGAGGACAACTGACGCTGCCGTTCTTCCGTCAAGGCCGCCGCGCTTTGCTGGGCGAAAACGATCTGCAAACCGCTGGCAGGAATATTCAGGAGAATCAAACACCGCAGCAGCACAACGAAAGAAGTGTATTCCTCCACCGGCATCCGGCTGGAAACCACCGTATGCACCAGTGTCATCAATGCGCCCGCTACCACGGTGGCACCCACCATCCACGTGCCCTGGCGAAAGAACGAATGTTTGCTTTCAGGTTGGCTCATAAGGACTGGAGGGTTTCGAGTTCCACGGGGACAGCGGCTTGTTCCGTGGCGGATTTAAATTGAGTGAACAGTCCCCGCCAGAAACCGTAGCCGTAAGCCAGGTGCGAGAGGGCAATCAGGGGGATCAATCGTGACATTGCGAAAATACAAGTGCGGATAGCCGCTGCCTGCACGACAACTGCAATCAGATACAGCGCCAGCGGAACCAGATACCAGAGCGGCAGCTTGAACGACGCCACCAGTGTCAGGATGTAGATTAAAAAGAGTGGCGGCACAAAGTTTAATGCGGACCCCGGCGTAGGATGGCGGCGGAATTGTTCAGCCCGTCCGCGCCCATAGGTGACCAACATTTTAGCGAATGCTTTCAAAGTCTGACGGGGACGACGGTAAACGAAGAACTCCGGGTCATACAATAGTCTTCCGCCTTTGGCCTGGAGATCATCCATCAGCGCGTTTTCTTCGTTCGGATACAGGGATTCATCAAAGCCGCCGACGTCCAGCAAGCCGCTCCGGCGGGCCAGCAGATTGCACAGGATGAGTTCCTTTTCGCCGGATTCCCGCACGGCGCCTACCGGCGTGTAACGCGCGCGGCTGGGGCCAAAGGCCAGCCAACTGCCCATGGTATCCGCAAAGCTGTGTTCCAAAACCGGCGCATCCGGCGGGCAAACGTTTGGCCCGCCAACCATTTGCACTTCCGGCTTCGCGAAATGCGCTACGCCGCGCCGCAAGTTGTCTTTCGGCGGCAGCGAATCATCATCAAGAAAGTAGATCAATTCACCGCGTGCTGCTTGCAGAGCACGATTGCGTTGGATGGCTGGTTGTTTCCCGCGGGCGATAATGACTTCGAGTTTTTCGCGCGGATAATCGAGCTGTTGCGCTGCCGCCACGGCCTGAACCTCGGTCTGGCCCGGACGGGCGGGAATAATGATAGTGACCGTCGGCAACGAATCGCTCATGGCAGAGAGTGCAGGAAGTGGGTCAACATCCGCGTGCCTTTTTCCAATGACACGAGCGAAATCCACTCGTCTGCCGTGTGCGCCTGGGCAATGTTACCCGGCCCGAACACAATACTGGGAATGCCGCCTTGCGCCAGAATCGCGGCATCGCAGAAAAAGCGCACGCCGACGGGCTTCGATTGATTGGCTGAGCGAAGAAATTGTTGCACCAGCGGCAGCTTATGGTTCGTCTCCAACGGCAGACACGGCACGCCTTTCGTGTCGTCAATCGTCGCGCTGATCTGGTGCCGCCGGAAAAAGGCCTGCAACTCACGGCGCACACTCGCCTCTGTCTCGCCCGGAATCGTCCGGCGATCCACTGTAATCGAGCAGCGATCCGGCACAATGTTCGCCTGCAATCCGCCTTTGATCACCCCGGTATTAATCGTGCCGGTGCCCAGCAGCGGATGACTCCGCTTGCGCAATTCACGTGCGTAAGTCGTCTCCAGCAAATCCACCAGTCGCGCCATCGTATGAATCGCATTGCGGCCCAGTTCCGGACGCGCGCCATGAGCCGATTTGCCGCGGGTTTCAATGCGCAGCCAGAGATCGCCCTTATGCGCGGTGACCGTAATTAATTCCGTCGGTTCGCCGACAATCGCCAGATCCGCTTTAAAACCGGTTTGGGCAAATGCCCGTGAACCGGACTGGCCGTTTTCCTCATCGATCAAGCCGAGAAAAATGATTTCCGTATGTTGCGGACGGCGCGCGGATTTCGCTACGTTCATGACGGACGTCAGCATGGCGGCCACGCATCCTTTGGTATCGCAGGCGCCACGGCCATATAAACGCCCGTTCTTTTCCACCGGTTGCAGCAGCTTGTCCAGTTCCGGTCCGCCAACCGTATCTGTATGTGGCGCAAGGATAACGCGTTGCGTTATTTTTCCAGCCGGGGTCAAGCGGGCCAGCAGGTTGGGGCGATCAGGCAGTACGGGCTGAAATTCCACATCCAAACCCGCCCGGGCGGCCGTCGCCATCAGAAAGTCGGCCACGCGCTTTTCTCCAGCCCGCGGATCACCCTCCGGCAGGAAAGCCGGATTAACGCTGGGGAGCGCAATCAGGTCACGTAGAAATGTAGCAGTTTGAGTCATGGGCTCGGCAACACCCCCTGAGCTTATGGGCTCAAGGGGTTGGTGTCGAGTATCGAGCGGGGTAACGATAGGCCGAATATGGTTTGACCAGGAAAAATCTCAGCTTACCTTCGATTCAGACACCATGGATCGCCCCATTCAGCCAGAAAAGGAAGAGCTTCCAAAGATTCGGAAAGCGATCCGTGCGGCCCGTCTTATGAAGTGGGGAGCTACTCCGGTGGCGGGAGTTTTTATGATAGTTGCCGTGCTTGTCGGCAAGTTTATGATCTGGTATCTGGGCTTGGCCATTTTTCTGCTCTCCCAATTGGCCCTTATAATATTCGGTTATTCGTCGGCTCGATGTCCTCGGTGTGGTCAAGTCTGGTGGTCTGGCATGGGGACGATAGCTGCCGTCGGCGGTTGGTTTGCCGTGGCAGAGTCAGCAGAGCAAGAAGACGAGACGGAATCATTTGTTTGTCGGAGATGCCGTTTGGATCTTGGGCTTGGGATGCGAGATTGATATCAGGAAGCTACTATCCGACGAACAGCTTCAATGGCTGACACGTTGCCACAGAACCTCGAATTCAAGGCAAGCAAACCGACGGTAACTTTTCAGAGTATCAACTTTAGCTCATAATTCCGCGTGGTTCTAACTAATCGGGCAATTCACCGGGTAGCTAAACCCTATTCTTCTGCCGGAACCACTCGATGAACAGCGGGATGCCTTGCTCAATCTTCACTTGCGGTTGATAGCCCAAACCGGCGCGCGCTTTGGAAATATCCGCATACGTAATCGGCACATCGCCGGGTTGCGACGCTTGACGGTCGATAACCGCTTTTTTGCCCAGCGCTTTTTCGAGCAATTCGATCAGGTAACTGAGCGTGACGGTTTGTGATTCGCCGAGGTTGAAAATCTGGTAACCGAATTCCCGCGTCGTGCAGGCGAGCACGCCATCCACTGTGTCACTAACGTAAGTATAATCGCGCGCGGTCGAGCCATCGCCGAAGACCGGAATCGGTTTTCCATCCGTAATCAGCCGCGCAAATTTATGAATCGCCAGATCGGGACGTTGCCGCGGGCCATAGACCGTGAAGAAACGAAGCATCACCACATCCATCCCGTAAACGTGATGATAAACGTGACCTAATGCTTCGCACGCGAGTTTGCTGGCCGCATACGGTGAGATTGCTGAAAAAATCGGATCACTTTCACTGAACGGAACTTTGGCATTCACGCCGTACACGGAGGACGAAGAGGCGATGATGATTTTACTGACACCGCTCAAGCGCGCGGCTTCGAGCAGGTTGACGGTGCCTTCCGTATTCACGCGCTGATACAACGCGGGGTCTTGCAGGCTGGGGCGCACTCCGGCGCGCGCGGCCAGATGAATGACTTGATCGAATTTCGCGCTGGCAAACACTTCATCCACCGCGGCGCGGTTCGTCAGGTCATCCTGGACGAACGTGAACGGCTTCGCCAACGCTTGCAGGGACCGGATATTGTCCTGCTTGAGCGCGGGAGAATAAAACCCGTTCAAATCATCAAAGGCCCAGACGCTGTGACCGGCATGGAGCAAGCGCTCGCAAACATGCGAGCCAATAAAGCCAGCGCCGCCGGTAACCAGAAAATTCATCCCGTGACGCTAGCAAAGCGAAAACAAACTGCAAGGCTTTGCACAGGGCAAAGGTGCGTCTTAATTTAGGTTCGGGGAAGCTTGTGTGAGGTTCTTCCCCGTTGACAAGAGAATGGATATTGAGATGATTTCTGTCCAGCCGTGGATCAATCAGGTTATGAGCGCAATTGAGCGAGAAGCATTAAAAACTGTTTTCCGTAACTGGAAAGCCGAACGAATGAACACCGCGAAAGACGATGATGCTTTTGAGCGATTTGTCATCGAGCAAATATTGAAGGATCTTGACCCATCTCATGCGGACATCGCCTCCGGGGCGGTTGGTGGTGGAAGAGACGGTGGGTGTGACGGTTTTTACTTCGTGGTCGATAGAGCCTTTGTGATTGAAGAAGACTTTCAGCCCCCCGCTTCAAGTGAGGCTGAATTGATTATTATTCAATCTACTTTAACGCCTAGCTTTCAAGAGGATAGAATCTTGAAACTTCAGTCGTTTTGTAAATATTTTTTCGGTTGGCAGGCTATTTCAGAAACTGCAGGACTTAGAAAAGAGGTTGTCGACTTGATGTATAAATTTAGAGATGCTTATTCAAAGCTTTTTGGTAGGGCGCATCGTCTTAAGGTAAGCATTTATTATGTCTGCCAAAGTGAACATCAACCAACTAAGGATTTTTATGACAGAGTTAATGAGTTAAAATGTTCAATCACCGAATTTATATCGGACGCGAATGTCGAATTTAAACCTTTGGGATGTAGAGGACTTCTCGATGCGTATAAATCAAACCCGAAGAAAAGGCTCGTCCTTAAAAAACTAAAAGAGTTTACAATGCCAGACACTTCGGTTGTTTGCCTGTCAAAGGTGTCAAGCTTCGCTGAATTTCTTAACGATGGAAATGGTAAACTACAAACCTGGTTGATGGAGCCTAATGTTCGGGATTATCAAGGCAACACACCGGTGAATAAGCAAATCAGGTCAACATTAACCAGGTCGGAGGTTACAGACGATTTTTGGTGGCTTAACAATGGTGTTACAATTTTAGCAGATCAATGCACGTTGCGAGGCGACTGCATCGAAATAGATAACCCGGAGATTGTAAATGGACTTCAAACTTCGCATGAGATTTTCAATGCGCGGACTAACCCCGCTCTTTCTGATTGCCATATTCTAGTGAAAATAATCGTGGCTCCTGATGATCGGACAAAGGATGCCA
This sequence comes from Verrucomicrobiota bacterium, assembly GCA_048497895.1. GTDB lineage: Bacteria > Verrucomicrobiota > Verrucomicrobiia > Limisphaerales > JBEHZA01 > JBEHZA01. Next base: position 2,066 of record JBEHZA010000110.1, on the reverse strand, counting down.
TAATAAAGGCAACAAATTCTCAAACGGCCGTAAATCCGGTTAACCTGAAAGCCACGGACCCAATTCAATTTGATATCGAAGAAAAACTTAAAAGTATAGGGTTGTTTTACGATCGGAGAAAAGGAAAATACCGTAATAAGCCGATTAGAGATATTGTAACAATTAAAGCCCTTGGCCAGGCGATTATTGCAGCATATTTGCAACGCCCATCGGACTCTCGCGGAAGACCGGAAACGCCCCTTAGGAACGAAAAAGATTCCCAAAGCATATTCAACGAAAATCACGGTCTAGATTTTTTCGCGGCTTGCATACTATTGGACAGGCAGTGTGAAGAGTTTGTTTCTAACAGCGGGCTTTCCGACGATGAAATTCGAGATTTGAGATTTTACGTGACGATGCTCGCGGCGATCGAACTTACAAAGAAAAGCGAGCCTGATGCTAGCGATATTGGTTCCCTAATGCAATCTCTACGAAATCCCATTGAGTTTAGTATTTTACAGGATTGCTTATCGCGCGCTCAGAGTGCATATGTGGCTTTAGGCGCGACAGATAAGGTTGCAAAAGGGCGTGAAATGCAGGTTAGACTTAAAGAGGAAGCTATAATTAAGTTTTCTCCTGTAATGGCACAGCAATCGGCAATGCCAATCTGAGCCACGCTGACTTGTCTTTACTTGGCGTGTTAAGAGCCTTTTGAGTTTGATCATTTACTGTTCAACTGGCGTCGATTCAATTGCCCTTTCAAATAAACGTCCACGGGCGCTTCCTGCCAGGCGGTCAGCCAGATATCCCCAAGCATTTGTCCCGCTTTGGCCAGTTGGCGGGTGAGGAAATCCCGCCCTTCTGCTTGGGCTTCGCCTTCATGCGGCAGTTGGCCGTCTTTCTCCAGTTGATACAGCGGAACCACGAGTTGATGTTGTTCATCAATGAAACGCACCATGGCGGAGAACAGTTCTTTCGACTTCGGATCGGAGGTCCATAAAAGTTGCGCGGGCCGCAGTGAGGCCGTTAATTTTTCACGATCTAATCCGGCTTTACGCAGGTAACCGCCGTCGATCCACGCATGAAAATTGCGGGAGGTGGTGAAGCCCTGGGGATTTTCTCCCACCCAGCCATTGTAATGCCGCGTCGTATGCAGCGGTTGCGAGGCATCGCCGACGAAGTGGCCCATGACGCCCATTAGGTAGATGATGTTTTGTTGGGCGTTCTCGATTTCCTCCGGCGTGCCGGCTTGTTCATATGCTTTCAAATAGGCACAGGCCGATTTCAGTTTTCCGTAATACTCGGCCACCGTCCACGGCAGAAAGCCCGGTAATCCGCGCGTGTGGTCGGCATCTTCAGATTTATCCTGAGCCGGAAAATCGGCCGGCCGCGTGGCCCGTTGCGTTGCCATCAGATTGACGAAATCATAACGGAAGGCCGGCAGAGTACCCGGTTCCAAGTGGTAAAGCGTCAAGTCATCCAGATCGATAAAATGATCCGGCGCGTTCACGTGACGCAGTGGGCGTTCGTTCGAGTTGCGCCAGCGATCGGCCTCACCGGCAAGAAAGGCGATGCGTTCACGCGCAGCGGGGGTTTGGACAAAGGCCGGAAAATTCGTGGACAAAGTGGAGAGCGCCAGTTGATTGACCAGCCGGTGGCCTTCGTAATCCCATGCGCGGGCAGAGGAATGAGGCCAGCACCAGCACACACTGAACAGAATGGCGGCAGAGAGTTGTTTGAACATGCGACGAAACAAAAAATTCAGGACTTGTGGGCGAAGTGAATTGCGGAGCCGCTGGCGTTCCGGCGACTCCGCAATTCATGGACGGTTTTAATACCGGTTAAGGATTAGCCTGACGGTATTGCGGATTCCAAATGAGATCCCGGTTCAACGCTTCAATCGCGGTGCCGGACATGGCGGAACCATTCGTCACTGCATAGGACGTCATGAATTCAACATGGCCATCGCCAAAGAGAATGTTGCCGCCCAGATTGCTATGGCGCGTGGCGAAACTGCGCCAGCGGTTCGCCGGGTTCACCGAGTTGAATTGCGGCGAGGTGTTCACCACTTCCGTCTGCGTATTGAA
>JBEHZA010000109.1:0-12039 GCA_048497895.1 Verrucomicrobiota bacterium | reverse complement strand
CCGCCAGCACCGTTACACAAGCCTACCTCCAGCATTGGGGCATGAAATGCCTGGCGGTCAACGAGGCCGAACAAGCCTTGCGCTTGTTGAAGGATATGGGGCCTTATCAACTCATGATTACGGATCTGCAAATGCCCGGCATGGATGGTCTGGAACTCTGCCGCCGGCTCAAGACCGCTACCTCCAAACCGCCGCGGATCATTATGATCTCTGCTCAGGACCGGGAGGATATCCGCACGGAGGCCCGTGCCGTTGGCGTAGCCGCCTTGCTGCAAAAACCAGTCCGGCCAGGCACTCTGTTACAAGCGGTCGAGGAAGTATTGTCCACTACCAGCAAGGTACCCACCACCCCCGCTCCGGTTACTGAAACCAATCCTACCCTCGGAACGGAATTGCCGCTGCGGATTCTCGTGGCCGATGACAATAAGGTAAATCAATTGGTCGCCCGGCGGATGTTTGAACATTTTGGTTACAAAGTCGATCTGGCCTCGAACGGTCTCGAAGCCGTTCAAGCGGCTCATAAACAGGATTACGACGTCATCTTCATGGATGTGCAGATGCCGGAAATGAACGGATTCGAGGCCACTCAACGCATCCGGGAAACTCTCCCGCCAGATAAGCAACCGTGGATCGTGGCACTGACGGCCAGCATTCTCGAAGGCAACCGGGAAACCTGCCAGCAAAGCGGCATGAACGATTTCCTTTCCAAGCCATTCCGCTTCCATGATCTGGAACGGGTATTGCGCGGATCAAAAAATCCTCAGGAAAAAGCCCCGACGACCTAACGGAATGGAATGCGCCTTGACGTCGTGGGTCTTAACATAGATTTTTGCGACCGTGATTTCACCGATCACAAAGCTGCCAGCGCCTCCGCCCGGTAAACAGGGTTGGCCATGGTTTGAAACCCAGGGCCTGACGGAGCCCCAACCACTGCCAGCCAACCCCCTCAAGATCAGCATTGCCACGCCGAGTTATAATCAGGCTGCCTTCATCGAGGAAACGATTCGATCCGTCCTGCTCCAGGACTATGCCCCGCTGGAGTACATCATTATTGAAGACGGTAGTAAGGATCAAAGCCCGGAAATCATTGCGAAGTATCAGCCGTTTCTTGGACACTACGAGCGCGGACCCAATCGCGGTTTTGGCGAAGCGGTGAATGCCGGATTGCAGCGTTGCACCGGTGACATCATGGCTTATTTAAATTCGGACGATCTCTATCTGCCCGGGGCTTTGGCCACGGTCGCCAAAGTTTTTTCGGACTGTCCGGAAGTGGATTGGATTGTGGGCGCCAGCCTGCTCGCCGACCGTACAGGTCAATCAATTGGCATCAACAGCTCGCTGGGTTTCAGCAAAAAGCTTTTTTATTCCGGCCGTTATCTCGGCGGTCATCCGGCCTGGAATGGCAAATGGATTCCGCAGGAAAGCGTTTTCTGGCGGCGTTCCCTGTGGGAAAAGGCCGGTGGCAGTTTCCTGCGGGAGCGGCTGCAATATGGCGACTTCGAGTTGTGGTCACGCTTCTGGCAATTGGCAGACCTGCACGTCGTTCCGGTTCCACTGGGGATTTATCGCTGCCATCCGGCGACCTACACTTCCGTGCAAGGCAACAATTCTCTGGCACCCTGCACGAAGCTGATTGCGGATGCGCCCGGTGAAAAGCATTCGCCCGGCGTGGTGCGCGGGCGCGATTTAATCGGACGTCTGGGACAGCGTTTCCTGCAATCGTGGGGTGAACCGGCGAAAGCGGTGGAGTTCGATCTCGCGTCGGGTAAATGGAAAACTGCGGTTCACCGGGTTTCCTGAAATTCGTTCGCCACACAATCCTCTTCAGGTTTCTGCCCGGTCAAAATTCGAATTCCTCAAAATTCCAGTGGGGGGTTTCCCCCCCTCGATAATCCAAGTTCATCGCTTAGGTTCTCTGTGTTGCCAGGCTGCATCCCGCACTAATGCTCTTCCCGTGAAAGCATTGCCATCGCATGGGCCGGGCAAACACCACGCGACTACGATGAAAACCTTATTTACAGCGGAAGCGATTTCAAAAGGCGGGCGCTCAGGAACCATTCAATCACCGGATCAATTGCTCAATGTCAGTTTGGGAAATCCGTTAGAGAAAGGCCTGGAGACGCGCGGTCCCAATCCCGAACTGTTATTTGCGGGCGCATATTCCGCTTGTTTTCATGGAGCACTGGTTAACGCGGCCAAAAGGCTGGGCACACCCGCAGTGGATTCCACTGTGCGGGCCCGGGTAAGTTTGATCGAGGAGGAACAGGGCGGTTTCCGTCTGGGAGTGGAATTGCACGCGCAATTGCCCGGGCTTGACCGCGCTCAAACGCTCCGCGTCATGGAAGAAGCGCATAAAACCTGTCCCTATTCCAAAGCCCTGCGGGGAGACACCTCCGTCAAGCTGATCGCAGATTAATAACCGTCGCAGCGCAAAAAAGATTTTGCCGCCATAGTGGCGGTGAAGCAGCCCCAAAACCTCAACCCTCAAAACTGAAATGACAACACTCGAAATCAAAGGCGACTGGAACATCACCAAAGGCAAGTTGAAACAGAAATGGGCGAAGCTCACCGACGATGATCTGCAATATGTCGAAGGTCAAGCGGAGGAAGTCGTTGGCCGCATTCAGAAACGCACGGGGGAAACCCGTGAAGCCGTGGAAAAAGCGATCAAGGAATACTCGGATTCCTGTAATTGCAAATAAGGCCCAGATCGCCCCGGGCACATAATCACCCAAGCCGGATTCAGGGTAAGAAATTGCTCTCAGGCTGACGCTTCAAACCGCCCGCCTTGACCCGGCCCAATGCAGTCGGCGGGTTGCCGACTGCCAACCCGATTTATTTATGTCTGAAGAAGAATCTAAATTTGAATCGCAGGTCAGCCGCGAACGCCTGATTGAACTATTGAACGAGGATTTAGCAGGAGAATACCAGGCGATCATTGCCTATACCGTGTACAGCCAGGTGCTCAAAGGCGCCGCGTACACGGATATTGCGCAGGAATTGGAAGTGCATGCCGGCGAAGAATTGCAGCATGCCATCAAAATTGCCAAACAGATCGATTATCTCGGCGGCATGCCGGGAGTCCTTCCCAAGCCAGTCAAAACGTCCAGTGATCCCGTGGAAATGCTGCGGGCCGACCTGGAGAATGAGCGGGCTACGGTGGAACGTTACCGCGCGCGCATCCGCCAGGCGGAGGCGCTGGGCGAATTTGCGCTAAGCGAAATCCTGCGCGGCATCATTATGCAGGAACAGGAACATGAAATTGCTTTGAGCGCTGCGCTCGGCATTAACGTGCCGCTCCCGAAATCGACGGCCAGCCGAAAACCGGCAGCGCCCAAATGATGAGGCGTTCCCCCCTTGAAACCCAATCCTCCATGGCTGGCCGCACTGTGGCTGGCCTTTTTTGTTTTAACCGCCTGCCGGTCACCTCAGACCACCGTTCGGCATACAACGAGCACTGTCGAATCGACGCGTAACAATTGTTACAGTTTGCTCTATCAATTGTTGGAGGATGAGAAAAATGTCAGCCTGTTGCGTTTCATCAAGCGGGAACCGGAAGACCTTAAAATTTTGGTTAAGAAAATTGCCACTCATGCCGGTACGGGCGCGAAATTATTGGAGGAACTGGCCCGGCAGGACACTTCGCTCCGGCTGGATGACGTCCGGCTTCCCTTGGGCGAAATAGCGACGCGGGATGCGATTGCCGCCACCAAGGAAAAAGCATTGTTGAGTCAAACCGGCGCTGAGTTTGAAGTCAGCCTGCTGTTAACCCAAACCGAGGCGCTCAATTACGCCAGTCACCTCGCCAAAGTCGCGAGTGAAAATGAACCCCACCCGGACCGTGCTCAAGCACTGGCCAGTATCAGCCGGGATATGCAAACACTCTATCAGGAAGCCTTCGCCTTATTGCTGGCCAGGAAAAATAATCCGCAACCGACCAGATAAGGCTTCTAAAAAACAGTGTTATCGTTGGGGAAGTTTAAAAGTGGAGCCAGCTGTCGGGATTGAACCGACGACCGACGGTTTACAAAACCGTTGCTCTACCACTGAGCTAAGCTGGCTTCCAAGTTGCAAACCCGCTGGAGGCGGGTTTCAAACGGTGGCTATTTTGTCTTTGGAAAACGGAACGGCAAGTTAATTCGTTGTCCGTTCATTCAATTTTACGCGAGGAGTTCCAGGCGTTTTCGAGGGAATTTTCAGTTGATAAATCAGCGTGCTTTCGCGGCGGATGATTGGGACAAACGCTGATGTTCGGCGGCGAGTTCTTTCATGCCCAAGGCGGTGTAGGCTTGCGCGAGGGCGCTGTGCGTGCGGGGGTTTTCTTTGTGCCAGGGCAAGGCGTATTCCAAATCAGTCACCGCTTCCTGCCAGCGGCCCAGCTTGACCAGCACTTGTCCGCGGGTTTCGTGGAACACCGGTGAATCAGGGAATTTTTTCAGCAGTTCATCCATGATTTGCAAGGCGCGGGGATAATCGTGCGGTTCGCTGAACGTGAGGAGCCAGGCCAGATTGTTGGCGACCATGGACATCTTCGGGTACAATTTGAAAACGGTTTCAAAGTGTTGCCGGGCCTTGTCGTAATTCTTGTTCTGCCATTCATCCAGCCCCAGAACGAAATGGGCGGAAGCCCCGGATTCACCGCGCGCGAGCATGGCGTTGAGAGTGGCGCGCGCGGCGTCACCATTGCGCAGGTGACTCACAGCGACGAGTTCCTTGAGCACAGCCAGGTTTTTCGGATCGTGAGCCAGGCCTTGCTGAATCAAGGCCACCCGGGCAGGCAGATTTTCCGTTTTCACGGGGGCGGCTTGCAACCACTCGGCAATCACTTCAGCCGCGAGGTGATGATAGGAAGGCAGGTCTTTGATCTTGAGACCTTCGTTCAGCACGTCGAGCGCGGTCGAGTAGTCTTTAATCATCAGCAAAGATTGCGCCCAACTGAGGCGGGGGGTGGGGTCGTCTTTGCTTTTTTTAGTCTGAACTTCAAAGAACAAGGCGGCTTCCGTGGCCCAGCGTTTCATTTCCTCTTTATCCCCCTGGGCCTGAGCGACGGCAGCGAGAGGCAACGCCAATTCCTTTTTGTAAGCGTAACCGCGGGTGAAATATTCACGGGCTTGCTTCCAATCGCCGATGCGGCTGTAAAATTGCCCGAGCATCTCAAGAACCATCGCGGATTCGTTGCTGGTAGCGAGGGATTGTTTGAGATGCGCTTCAGCAATCCGCAAGGCGGCGGAGTTGGATTCCGGGTCCCGGAGAATCAGGCTGGCAATCGCTTTATGGGCAACGCTGAAATCCCGCGAATTCACTGGAACGAGGGAGTCGAAAAGTTGGAGCGCAGCTTCTTTTTGTCCCAAGCCGAGCAGACTGACCGCCATGCGGTAGGTATAAAGAGGCTGCTGTTTGGTATCGATTTGCAACAGGCGTTCGCAAGCAATGCGTGCGGCCTGATAATCGTGGTCGCGCAAGGCTTCATCGGCATAAGCGACGTAGCGTCGTTCAGCAATGGAGGAATTCCGCCAGGCCAGTGCACCAACCAGCGGCCAGAACACCAGGGCTAATAACGCCGGCAGGCCGGGGATGAGACGTTTCAGGCGTTGAACGAGAATCAACCGGCGGCGGCGGGAATGAGATGACTTGGCTGCCTTGGTTTCGGCTTCTCCCGGAACGGAACTGGAACTCTCCTCGCTGACTTCGGGCTTGCCCGGAAACCACCGTTTCCGGGAGAACCAGGACCGGCGACGCGAATGTGAACGGCGGTGGCGGCTCATGGCTTCCTCTCCGTTTGAGCCACGACCTGAGCGACCAGTCGTTTGCGGGCTTCTTCAAACACTTCACGCACTTGACGCTTTTGTTCGGCCGTCAAAGGCGTAACGGATGAAACCAGTGATTGCACCTGATAAACCGGGGTAATGCGTTCGCCGAAGCGCGCGCGAAGCTGACCCGTCAGCCCGTCAAACCAACGGCCATCGGAAAGAAACGCGCCGTAGAGCAGGAAGCCATTGGAAAAAGGCTTTTTGCGCATGTTGACCTCGGAGAAGGATGCTCCAGTAGAGGAGGAGTCATACTTGGTTTCCGTAATTTGCCAGCCGACACCGATGTAGCAGGTGGTCAGATCATGATAATCTTTGTACGGATAGTCGAGGGACACGAGCACGATGACTGGCCCGTTGCGATAGGCCCAGGAATGGGACAGGATCTTTTGATCTTCCAAAACCCGCTCTTGAATCGAAGCGTCGTATTGGTCTTTTTCCAAGCGTTGCCAACCGGCGATAGTCGCCGGCAAATCAAACGTGGAATTGGCCTTGAGCCGGGGTGCTCCACGAAGGACAGCCTGCGGCAACGCCAGCGCGTGACGACCGGTCACGGCCCAACCCGCTTGAAGCAATCCCAGACAGAGGAAAATAATCGTAAACGGCCAAACCCATTTGGCGGACAAGCGGTTCAAAGCCTCACCCAATATCAGCCGCAGGTCGGGAGAAGTAGAAACTGCCGGTTGAATTTCATTCCCGGTGAAAGCGCCAAAGCTTCGCCGATATTCTCCCTGATCAAAGAGAGCGCTAATTAATTTGTCGGTGCTGAAAATCAATCCGACGTACGCGGCGTAAAAGATCAGCCCGGCAATCTCATGGGATTTGCCGGAAAGGGTGTCGATGCCCCAGCGATAAATTAACAGGGCTCCACCGCTAATGCGCAGAACGTTCCCCAACAGCACAAAGCTAACACTCGCCGCAGTGATAAAAATGACCCGCCGTTTGCTGAGTTTGCGCCAGAAGCCATAGAACAGACTCAACGCCATAATGAAGAAGGCGGAGTTAATGCCGCTGCAAGCTTCATCCACGAAGAGCTTGTGGTCACGGATTTCCACTACGTTACCAGAGAGGAAATAAGGCACGTGCAGGCTATCCAACAAATAACCGCTGGTCTGCACAGCAAAGCGACGCAAGCCAAATACAAAGGCGCTGTCCCAATCCAGCGGCAGACAAATAAGCACCAATACCAGGGTTATCGCCGGCCCCATGGAAAACAGCAGCGACCAGCCGCCCGCACCAAAGATAAAGGCCAAGACCGCGAGAAAAGCCGCGACTGCCCCCAACCAGGGCGAGCCCATGAAGGTGGCAAAAATCAACGCTCCCAACGCGATCAGCAATAACCCAAACATGGTTCCCCCGGAACCCGATCCAGAGATTTGACCGCGTTCAGTCAAAGCCCGCCAGGCTAAATAGCCCGCCCCCGCGAGCGCCAAAGGAAAGAACTGAAAATGGGGCCGTTGCCAGAGGTGAGAACCATAACTAATGAGCGAGGGCAAAAAAGCCAGCAAAAGCAACCCACCTATCAGATAGGCCTGCCCACCGCCGTTTTTTGCAGCAGTCGATGTCGTGCCAGCTCCACTATTCCCTAAATTCGCCATAAGACCGTCATTAAAACCGGACAAAAGAGCTACCAAAACCGCCAGAAACAGGCAAACACACTGAAACCTTCAGAACTCTTCGACGCACAATACCCTTCGAGGCCATCGGCATTCAACTGTTTATTATATTAGCCCCCCTGAATCGTGACGCTATTTACAGAAGTAATCCAACTACAATTGAAGTTTTGCCGCAAAAAAAAGACCGGGCAAATTTGCCCGGTCTAAAAAAGTTCAGCCGTTTTGCTGAATGAAACTTACTTTGCAGCCACCGTCTGAGCAGCGGCCAGCTTGCGGCGCACAGCATAAACACCAGCGCCCAAGAGGAGAACTCCCGCCATCGCCATCTGGCCAGGTTCAGGAACCGGTTGCAGAGCAGTCAATTCAAACGCCAGGGGAGCTCTCGGAGACGAGGTCGATTGAACTGTCCACGGATCCGCTAAAGTCGCTTGCACGCCGCTGGAGCCACCCACGTTCTGGAAAGCTCTTGAGCCCGAAGGATCGAAACTGGTCGCAAAATACCAGTTAATGCCGTTCAAAGGTGAACTGGCCAAACCAGAACCGGTGTCGCCCAAAGTCGTATTCTGTTCCAACACCAGCCAGTAATCCTGTCCCGCGTTAACAGTGACCGAGGGCAAAGTGTAGGTGTAATTGGCGGCCGTAGTGGTCAAGCCGGTGGGAGTGGTGCTCCACAACACGCTGGTAACATCGGGTGTGTTACTACCGGAATTACCAACCAACATCAAAGTGAAATTCGAAACGTCAACATTCGGGTCGCGCAAGGCCAGCGGGATGATCAACGAGGTCAAATCCACCGTTCCACTGCCGCCGATATGAACCAACTCCGCACGGGTTTGGGTATTATCATTGCCGGTATCGTAACCAGCGCTGAAAGAAGTGCCGGCAAAAGTTACGCCGTCGTAAGTAGAAGAAACCACGAAATCCGCACGCACCGCTTGCGCACCGATCAGGGTTGCAGCCAAAGCTACTACTTTAGTTAGGTTTTTCATACTGTCCCGTTTTTTTAATTGTGTCCCGAATCCCAGAGGTAACCCGGCGCTCTGGTAAGCGCTCGAAGCCTTAAACGCACGACAGCCCCGTCTTTCACTGGCTAAATTAACATGAAATGCCCTTCCAGCAAGGAATTTTCACACGATTAGCATAAATACGTAGTTCCCGGTAGAGCGGTCTTTGCATCCAGTGAATGAGCTGCTTTTAGCCGTCTTTGAGGACGTGGATAATAAAAACCACAACAAACTCGAAATCAAGTATTTACAAACTGGTTCGCTCCCGGAATAAACGGGCAGCACGGCGGGAAAACTCGACTTCCAAATCCCCCGTCAAACGGGCTTTCAGGGAGGCACTGAACCAGGGAATCACCTCAATGATGGCATTCGTGTTAATAATTTGGGCCCGGTTCACGCGGAAAAAGAGCCGCTCAGGCAAACGCGATTCCAAGTCAGACAAGGAGCGCGAAAGCAACGCGACACCGTCGCTAAAATGGACACGCGTATAATTCCCTTCCGAGACGAGCAACCGCAATTCGCTCACGGTCACAAACCAGCAGCGGTCGCCATCGCGCAAAAACACGCGATCTGATTCCGTCAGTTTTTGTTTGGGCGCCTGCTTTTCAGATTGAGAACCGGCAAACCGCTCAAGCAACCGTTGGACCGAAGAAGCCAGGCGCAACGGATCGGCCGGTTTGACAATAAAATCCAGCGCGCTCACTTCAAAAGCCTTCAACGCGTGGCGGTCATACGCGGTGACAAAAACAATCAACGGCAATGGCGGTTCCAACGCGGCTACGACTTCAAAGCCATTCATGCCCGGCATCTGGATGTCCATGAACACCGCATCGGGCTGCAATTCATTGATGGCGGCAACGGCTTCGGGACCATTGACCGCCTCGCCCATCACTTCCAGTTCCGGATGACCGGCCAGCAGCCGCTTCAATTCTTCACGGGCCAACCGTTCATCATCGACGACCATGACTTTCATGCGGTTCATTCAGAGACCTGTGGCTTAATGGGCAAACGTAATTCGGCCACCACGCGGTGTTTTTCTTCGGCGAACAAGTGGACTCCAGCAGCTTCGCCAAAGAGCAGGCGCACGCGTTCAGATAAATTACGCAAGCCCAGGCCAGTGGAGTCAGAAGGCGCGTTCAAGCGACCGGGGGAATTCACCACGCGTAAAAAAAATACGTCCTCCACGCGCTGCGCAGTGACGTTAATCGTGCCGCCACTGACGCTGGGGGCGATCCCGTGTTTGACCGCATTTTCCACGAGCGTTTGCAAACAGAGCGGAGGCACAGACATTTCCCCGGTGCCGGGCTGAATTTCAAACGAGACGCGCAAGCGATCTTCAAAACGAATCCGTTCGAGCGCGAGATAATCTTTTACGGTTTCCAGTTCGCGGTTGAGCGGCACAATTTCGTGATTGCTCGAATTCAAGGAGGCCCGCAACAGATTAGCCAGCAGCGTGACGGCTTCACGCGCGCGCGCCGGATTGGTGTCGGCCAAAGCCCGCACACTGTTTAACGCATTAAACAGGAAATGAGGATTGATCTGCGCCCGCAACGCTCTTAATTCCGCTTCTTTTAACGCCACATCCAGACGGGCACGCTCAATAACGGTCTTCTGATACGTCTGCAAATAATGCCAGCCGAAATAAAAACCGCACCAGACCAGGAGCGCGCTGTAAGTCCAAAAGAGCGTGGCAAAGACGACGGCCAATTGGTCGCTGGTTTTCAGATTAAAGGCATTGCACTCCCAAACCAAAGGCAGAAAGCACAGCGCATAAAGCGCAGCAGCAGGCAGGCAAATGATAATGGACCACAGGAGTTGTTTGCGGGAAGACCAGATGAACCAATTCTGCCGGGAAATCAAAATCCGCAGCATGTGGGTAATCAACACCCCCAATGAAGCTCCCAACAACGTAAACCAGATTTCCAAAGTCGTGGGTTGTGAATGCAGGGAACTGACAATGATTTCACCCACCGCCGAACCGAACCAGCCGACACATTGGCAAACCCAATAGGCCGGGTGGCCGTATCTGATGAGCCGTTGTTCGTGTGACAGCATTTCTGCGACTGTAACAATCCTACCGGTTAAAGAAAGCGAAGTTCACTTTTTGAAAGCAAGGCGGGAACAGAGGAGGCAAAATAAGGGTGGTTTTGCCCACCAATCGGAGGTTAAGAAAGTGGCCAGCGTTGAACCAAATTCCAGATACGTTAATCAGTCAGGGATAAGGAGATAGCGTTATAAACCCATTCCAACGAAGCCGGTTTTTCGTCCATTCGACCGGTTTTCCAACCGCTGAAGGTTTCCCACCAACCGTTCATCCAGAATTTCGACCGGATTGGCTTTCCCCGCACTATACTGGCAATTGTGTGGAAGTACGCGGCCGGAATCAGGTTGCACTATCCGTAGTAGCAGGCCGTTAAGAATTTAATTATGAGAGAAACGTTGTTTAAAAATCCAGTCCGGACAGAAGCTGATCTGGGTGTTGACTACGCTTTCACGCTGAGCCTGAATAATTCCATCATCCGTTCGCAGAGTTTTCTGTTCTCCGAACAAAAGCGCGGCGGTTATTGGAATGGCGAACTCATTGTCGATGTTACGCTGGTGGCGGATATGGTCGCGTTCTATCACTGGTGGGGCCGGGTGGATAAAGCCTGGGAACGCAAGGCGGTAAATCACATTTTCTCCAAGCAATTACCCGAAGGGGGATGGAATATTTATCCGCATGGTCCGGCGGAAGTAAACGCCACCATCAAAGCCTATCTGGCCCTGAAATTCGCCGGGATTCCGGTGGATGATCCGCGGATGCAAAAGGCCCGGGTCATCGCGTATTCACTCGGCGGCGTGCCGAAGATGAACACCTTCTCCAAACTTTATCTGGCTTTGCTCGGGCTGGTGGAGTGGAACCATGTGCCTTCGATTCCGTGCGAAGTCATGCTGGTGGGCAAGTGGTGCCCGATCAATTTCTGGGAAATGAGCAACTGGTCGCGGGCCATGCTCGTGCCGCTGGCGATCATCAATCATTTCCGGCCCACGCACTTGCTGCAGGATGGGGTAAATCTCGACGAATTGTATCCGCATGGAAAAGCGGAACTGGATGAGAGCCTGCGACCGAAATTTTTTGATTTCAGCGTGCGTAACGCCTTCCTGTGGATCGACCGGTTGAACAAAGGCGCTGAATGGGTTTCGCGGAAAGGTTTTCATCCGTTGCGCCGCCGTGCTTTGGAACGGGCGGAACAATGGATGCTCGAACGATTTGAAGGCAGCGATGGGTTGGCCGCGATTTTCCCGGCGATTCTCAATTCGCTGATTGCGTTGAAGGCGCTCGGTTATCATGACGACAACCCGCAAGTGGTCCGGGCACACAACGAGTTGCTTAAGCTGATGCACATCGAGAAAGACTCGGTGCGGATTGAGCCCTGTTTTTCGCCGGTTTGGGATACGGCGATTGTCGAAATCTGCCTGCGGGAATCCGGCGTGCCGGACGATCATCCGAAAATTCAACGCGCGGCTGAATGGTTGATGGATCAGGAAATCCGTTTCGCGGGCGATTGGGTGCATAAAAATCCGGCGCGGGTGGAACCTTCCGGCTGGGTCCGCGAAGTGCAGATCCGGCTC
>JBEHZA010000108.1:0-12045 GCA_048497895.1 Verrucomicrobiota bacterium | reverse complement strand
TTTTGGAATCCTAATTATAAAAAGACTAAATAACACCCGCGTGGTCGATTGGGCCAAGCCGGGAGACAAACTGTTTGTCATTCCGCCGGTGGGCAAGTTCCTGCCCGTGCTGGAACCGAACAAGCACCTGATCTGCATCGCCGGTGGTTCCGGAGTGACTCCGTTCCGCGGTTTCGCCCGGGAAGCCACTCGTCGCAAACTGGAAACCAAAATTACGGTGCTCTACAGTGTGCGCACCACGAATGACATCATTTTCCGGGAGGAGTTTCATCAGCTCGATCAGATGAACCCAAACTTTAAATTCGAAGTCACCTGCACCCGCTTATCCGCCGAAGATCCCTGGAATGGCCGTCGCGGACGCATTGATGCCGCGTGGGTGAAAGAGCATATCACCGATCTGTCCAACACCGTTTTCTACGCTTGCGGTCCGAACGCTTTGGTGGATGCCACCGAACATCTGGTCGTGGCTGAAATGGGCGTGCCCAAAGAACAGATGAAGACAGAGAAGTGGGGTTAAGCACACTTCCACAACGAACGCCACGTCATCTCCCATGTTGAAACGCACTCCGCTGTTTAGCGCGCATCAAAAACTTGGTGGCCGGATGGTCGAATTCGGCGGCTGGGAAATGCCCGTGCAGTACACGAGCATTCTGGATGAACACCAGACGGTGCGCACTGCTGCGGGCGTGTTCGACATTTCGCACATGGGGGAAGCCTTCGTCAGCGGCCCCGCAGCCGAAGGTTTTCTCAATTACGTTTTAACCAACGACGTGAAGAAGCTGGCCGTGGGCCAGGGTCAATACACGCAGATGTGCAATGAACGCGGGGGCGTGATTGATGATCTTTACGCCTATCGCGTCGGCCCCGAAGAATTCTTCCTGATTATCAATGCGGGCTGCATCGAGGGAGACATCGCGTGGCTGGAACAGCAACTCAAGGCCTATCCGCAGAAAAGCGCGATTGTGTTTGAACACGCTTCCGATCGAATGGGAGCCGTGGCCTTGCAAGGACCGCGCGTAGCGGAATTCATTGATCAGGTTTTTCCGGGTGCGGCCATTGGCGGCACTCGCGTCAGTAAAGTCAGTGAATTAAAGAAAAACGAAATCGGCATTTTCACCCTCACCGGCAACGGGGCCAAACTGTGGATTTCCCGCACCGGTTACACGGGCGAAGATGGCTTTGAAATCGCGGCCTCCGCTGAATTAATTGAATCTATCTGGGACCGGATTTTGACGACGGGCCAGCCATTCGGACTCAAGCCCGCGGGCTTGGGCGCGCGCGATACATTGCGCACGGAGGTATGTTATCCGCTCTACGGTCATGAACTCGACCAAAACACAACGCCCATCGAAGCCGGCATTGGATTTTTCGTGGCGTTGGACAAAGGTGATTTTATCGGACGTTCCGTGCTCGCTGAACAAAAGGCCAAGGGCACGACTAAAAAGTGTGTCGCCTTCAAAATGGCAGACAAATCCGCCCCGCCCCGTCCGCATTATCCCATCTGGAGCAGCGGCGCGGACGCGAAGCTGATTGGTGAAGTGGTCAGCGGCACGCAAAGCCCGTCATTAAGCACCGGCATCGGCCTGGGATATGTGCCGCCGGAATTCGCCAAAGCGGGCACAGTGATTGAAATTGAAATTCGTGGCAAACGCGCCCCCGCTATCGTGGTTGCCAAACCGATCTATCGAAAACCTGTTTGACCAAAAGCAAAGTCCCTGACTCAATCGAGCTTATGTCCAACGTTCCCTCCGATCTCAAGTATGCCAGTTCCCACGAGTGGGTGCGCGTCGCCGGTGACGTCGCCACGGTGGGTATCACCGATCACGCGCAACATGAACTGACGGATGTCGTCTTCGTCGAACTCCCGGCCGCTGGCCGCAAGGTCAAAGCCGGCGAAGCCTGTGCCGTCGTGGAATCAGTCAAAACGGCCAGCGATATTTATTCCCCGGTGAGCGGTGAAATTCTGGAAGTGAATCAGGCCGTAGTGGATAATCCGGCCCTGGTAAACACCGAACCGTACAGCGGCGGCTGGTTTTATAAAATCAAACTGTCCAGCCCGGCTGAAACCGAAGCCCTGCTGACCCCTGAGAAATACGCGGCGCAAACCGGCGCGTAACCCGCGCCGATCCGTATTTAAATCGTCGTTCTGGCCAAGTCCGCCGTGGCTTGGCCATTATATTCCCCCAGGCATTCACGCACTTTCATGAGCAGCATGGTGGAATCAAAGGGTTTCTGCAGGAAGAACATATCTTCGCTTTCATAAACGTCGTGCCCAGCCACTTCGATGCTGAAGCCACTGGTCAGAATGACGCGCAAGTCCGTTTTCCGGGACCGCAGGTATTTGGCCAGCTTCACCCCGGTCGTATTATGCGGAATCAGAATGTCCGTGAACAGCAGGTCAATCTCGCGCCAATGTTTGTCCCATTGCCATAACGCTTCCTGTTCGGACTCGGCTTCCAGGACGCGATAGCCTGCCCGCACCAGCAGTTGTCGCACAACATTGCGCACAGAAGCATCATCTTCCACCAACAGGATTGTGGCCATCACCGGCTCAATCTTCAACGGTGGTATCGGCTTAGGCTTCTGACCAGCGGATTCCTTGGGTTCAGTACTCATTGGCGATGTAGTATAAGGTTAGTCTCTCCCGGGACACGGCTTCCGGCGAACACTTCAGCCAAAGGTTCCGGCGACACTTTTCGTCGCTGTTCCACAGCCATAGAAAAACGACTGATGCCGGTCTCCACAGGCACCACCATCGTCGCTCTATTTTTCAAGCAGATGTTGTTCGCGTTAAAGTTCATTCACAAGTCACACTGCAAAGGTCCAAGCAAACGGCGTACCGACCGGTAAATGGGCCAAAAACAACAAAGGCGTAGCCGCACCTGTCCCGTATCGGGACAGGCGTGTCCACACCTGACGCATCATCAAAAAATCAGATGAGCACGTTATGTTCATAGCCCATTAATCCCATTTTAAACCCAGCCCAGCCGCACCAACTGCAATGGCCGTTCCCCTCAAACCCGATCTATTGTTGTAAGCATCATCGTTTGAATGGATTCCGTGGTTGAACATCGTTGAAACCGCACCTTAAACCGGAACCGCCTCAACGCGACCAGTTCTCTCAGCAGAGATTTCTGTGTGCTTCATTGCACCTGCCCGGATCAACCATAGAGTTGGACATAGCATCGCTCGTGCCGTTTGCATTTCCGGGGAAACTGGCGGGAGGCATTTCCCGCTTGGCGAAGGTCAGGGTGTTCTCTTACGCTGCGGTATGACTCCGCAAAAACAAGGGCGGCACTGGCCCCTGCTCGCTCTGCTCCTGTCACTGTTCTGTCAGGTCGAAACAGAAGCACAAACCCCCAGTCCAACGCCTCGCGCTGAACTGCAAGTGCAGACGGATTTCCCGGGTGGTTCAGCCGCAGTGGAAAGCATCGATCAGACGAACCGGATTATTCGGATAAAACCGTTTCCGCATGTCGACCGCGGCTGGCTGTGCTGGTGGTATTTTAAAGTTACGGGCATTCAACCGGGTGAAACCATCACGGTGGAAGTCAGCGGAATGGATTTTGCGCGACCGGATCAAGCGTCGTTCAGCCGGGACAATCGCTCGTGGGAACACACCTCGCCCGGTCAACGCGATGGCCAACGCATTCGTTACCAACAAAAACTGGACACTGCGACCGCTTGGTTTGCCTGGGGACCGCCCTTTCAATGGGCCGATGCCAAAGAATTGGTCACACGAACGACAAATACCCATGCTTTCGCCACCGCCTTCGAGTTGTGTCAAAGCGCCGAAGGACATTCAGTGCCTGCGTTGCGGATTCACGATCAGGGAGTTCCTGAAGCGCAACGGCTGGGCTTGTGGGTCAGCGCACGTCAACATGCGTGGGAAAGCGGTTCGAGCTGGGTTTGCCGGGGATTCACGGAATGGCTCGTCTCTGCCGATCCGCGCGCCATCCAACTGCGGCAGCATGCGCTCATTTACATCGTGCCGATTATGGACGTGGACAATGTGGAACGCGGCGCCGGTGGCAAAAACGAAAAGCCGCAGGATCACAACCGCGATTGGAGTGACACCCCGCATTGGCCGGAAGTCAAAGCGGCCATGCAGCATATTTCAGCGATGAATGCGGAGGGGCATTTCGATCTGTTTATGGACCTGCACAATCCCGCGCCGGCAGATCGCACGCTGGATTTTTATTTGCCACCCCGTGAAATCATGCTGGAGCATCAAGCGGCGAATCTCGACCGCTTCCTCAACGCCGCGAAATTGGAATTGAGTCAGGCGCCAATTCCGCACAAAGGGAAAGTCGTGTACACAGGACCGAAGTATGATGCGAAATGGGAGTTCATCAGCGGTAATTGGGTGGCCCGACACACGCGCGAGCATGTGGTCGCCGGCTGCCTGGAAACCGCGTGGAACACACCGCAGAGCACGCAAGCCGGTTATCTGGAGGTGGGCACGAGCTTGGGGCTGGCGATGGAACGATATTTTCAAGCGCCGAACAAATGAGCGCCAGTGGCCGCAAAAAGCTGTTGACAGTTTTAATCCAATGAATCAACTTATCCGCATCCGTTGATACAACGGCTCATTAAGAGTGGTCGAGGGACTGGCCCGATGAAACCACGGCAACCGGCTGAATTGCGAATTCAGTGACCAGGTGCCAATTCCAGCTCAAGTCCGGTGGCTTGGGAAAAAATGAGAAGAGCACGCAAATTTTATCCGCCTCTTCTTATCAAAATGAGAAGGGGCTTTTTTGTTGCCCCTCGGGTTAACGCAAAACGAGAAATTATGGAAAAGCACGAAGGCTTCATGAAGGCACTCAAGTGCCGCGAGTGCGGTCGGGAATATCCCCTGGCGGCCACGCATGTTTGCGAGTTTGATTTCGGACCGCTCGAAGTGGTCTATGATTACGAACGCGCCAAAAAAACTTTGACCCGCGCCACGATCGAAGCGCGCGGTAAATCAATGTGGCGCTATCGCGAATTACTCCCCGTCGCCGGTGAACCGACGGTTGGCTTTCAGGTCGGCTACACGCCGCTGGTAAAAGCGGATCGTCTGGCCAAGCGGCTGGGCATTCGGGAATTGTGGATCAAGAATGACACCGTCAATTACCCTACCCTGTCGTTCAAGGACCGCGTCGTCAGTGTGGCTTTGAGCCGCGCACGGGAACTGGGTTTCACGACCGTTGCCTGCGCCTCCACGGGCAATCTCGCCAACTCTGTCGCGGCGAACGCCGCCGCCGCCGGATTGCGCGCCTTCGTCTTTATTCCGTCGGACCTGGAGCAGAGCAAGATTGTTAACTCGCTCGTTTACGGCGCGAACGTTATTGGCATCAAGGGGCACTACGACGAAGTCAACCGCCTCTGTGCGGAGATCGCGGGCAAGTTCGGTTGGGCGTTCGTGAACGTCAATATGCGTCCGTATTACGCGGAAGGTTCCAAGAGCATGGGCTTTGAGATTCAAGAGCAGCTCGGCTGGCGCATTCCGCAACACACCGTCGTCTGCATGGCCTCCGGCTCGTTGTTGACGAAAATTCATAAGAGCTATCAGGAGTTCAGCAAACTCGGTCTCGTGAATGAGACACCGTGGAAAATTCACGGCGCGCAAGCGACTGGTTGCTCCCCCATCACGGTGGCGCAAAAAGCCGGGCTCGATTTCTTCAAGCCGGTCAAGCCGAACACCATCGCCAAGTCTCTTGCCATCGGCACGCCAGCCGACGGCTTCTACGCCCTGCGCGTGATGAAAGAAACGGGCGGTCATGGGGAAGATGTCACGGATGACGAGATCCGCGAAGGCATCAAGCTCCTGGCAGAATGCGAAGGCATTTTCGCCGAGACCGCCGGTGGTGTCACCGTTGGCGTGGCCAAGAAACTCATTGCCTCGGGCAAAATTCCGGCGGATGATTCCGCTGTTCTCTGTATCACTGGCAACGGCCTGAAAACGCTCGATGCCATTGTTGGCCACGTCGGCCAGCCGCGCGAAATCAAACCCAGCCTGCGCGAATTTGAAGCGTTGCTGGACGCGGAAACCAAATTAACCGCCAATTGTTAAGACGTATGCCTACCAAAGTTCGAATTCCCACTCCGCTACGCAAGTTAACTGACAACGAAGAAGTTGTCGAAGTGACAGCCGCGACCGTCGGTGACGCCATCACGGAATTGCAAGGCCGCTTCCCCGGCATTAAGGAACGCCTCGTGGATGACACCGGTGAAGTCCGCCGTTTCGTGAACGTTTACGTGAACGAAGAAGACATCCGCTTCCTGCAAAACCAGGGCACGCCGCTCAAAGACGGCGATGAAATCAGCATCATTCCGGCCATCGCCGGTGGTTAGGAGCTTTGTTATGCCGGTAAAATCCAGGAAATCGTCCGCGTCCAAAAAGACGACCACCAGTGGCCAGCAACAAACCCGCTTGTGGCTCATGTATCCGCCCAAGCTGATTACCACGCCGGTGGTGTGGGAGTTGAGCCATAAGTTCAAGGTTATCACCAACGTGCGTCAGGCCAGTGTGACCGATGAGATCGGCATTGTCTCGCTGGAATTAAGCGGCGAACGCACGGAGATCAAAGCTGCCATCAAGTGGTTGGAAAAGCGCGGCATCAGTGTGGAGCCAGTGGAAATCAACGTCATCGAGAGTTGATTTGACGGCTGACCATTTTTTGCGCATCCTTTTGGTGTTAGAGGGGTTATAAGTATTGAGCGGAGGGCCATAAACCCGCTCCGGAGCAGTGCACGAAGCACTGTTTTTTGACACAAAAAAGTTGTAAGAAAGAAGCGATTACCCGCTTGACCGCTGGCGTTTAAGGAGTTATAAATATAAGTAATTCGCTGGCAGGCTTACAAATTATAAACCCCGATAGCCCTATGACAAAGCGTGACTTGGTGGTTCGGATCAGTAACGAGTCCGGTCTGGTACAACAGCAGGTGTTGGACGTGATCCAAAAGACCCTCGACTATATCTCCACGGCCCTCTCGGAAGGCAGAACAGTGGAGTTGCGCAACTTCGGCGTGTTTGAAGTCAAAGTGCGCAAAGCCCGCATCGGTCGCAATCCCAACGCTCCCGCCACGGACGTCCCCATTCCCCCGCGCGCGGTGGTTAAGTTTAAGCCCGGCAAGGAAATGCGCGAGGCCGTGCTGAAGCTGACGCCGAAAGGCACCCCGCCTTCCGTCACTCCGCCCCCGGCTTAAGGCCAACCTCATTTTGCGAGCGCTCCTGCCTTCGGGTAGTGAGCGCTTTTTTTGTCCCTGCATCCAATTCACTTTGGCGCGATTATTTGCTGACATTTAGCCTCAACCGCTTACGCTAGCCCGCTGTTAATTATGGAACGTTTACCCGGTTTTCGTGATTTTTATCCTGAACCGCTGCCCACCGCCGATGTGTGGAGCGCGGATGTGCGGCAGTATATCTTTAACCAGTGGCGCGCCGTCGCCCGCCGTTACGGCTTCCGCGAGTACGATGGCCCGCCGCTGGAGACGCTCGAACTCTTCACCAAGAAGAGCGGCGATGAAATCGTTGGCCAGCTTTATAATTTCATCGATAAAGGCGACCGCGCCATTGCCTTGCGTCCGGAGATGACCCCTACCCTCGCCCGCATGATCGCTACCAGTGAACGCGCTTACAAAAAGCCGATCAAGTGGTTCGCCCTCCCGCAACTGTTCCGTTACGAACGCCAGCAGAAAGGCCGCCTCCGCGAACACTTCCAGTTCAACGCCGATATTTTTGGTGAAGCCGATCCCGCAGCGGATGCCGAACTGATCGCGTTGCTCATTGATACCTTGCGCGCGCTTGGCCTTACCGCGGACGATTTCGTCATTCGCCTCAGCAGCCGCAACGCGTGGCAGGATTATTTTAATCAGCGCTGTCCCGATCCCGAAAAGGCCTACGCCTTCTACCAGGTCATCGATAAAATCGAACGCGACAAACCGGAGGACAGCCAGGCCAAGCTCGCTGCGCTCGGCTTTGCGTATGAGGACGTGAAAAGTTTTATCGCGGAAGGCAAACCCACAGTGGAACTGCAAGCCATTCTCGACAACCTTGCCGCGCGTGGACTCAGTGATTTTGTGAAGGTGGACTACAACGTCATTCGCGGCCTCGCCTACTACACCGGCCCCGTGTTTGAAGCCTTCGATCGTAAAGGCGTTTTCCGCGCCATCGCCGGCGGCGGTCGTTACGATAATCTCGTCAAGCTCATCTCCGGCGGCAAAGTCAGCCTGCCCGCGCTCGGCTTCGGCATGGGCGACGTCGTTCTCACGGAACTCCTGAAGGAACGCGGCCTGTTGCCCAAGTTCGATTCACGCCTCGATGCCTTCTGCCTGATTGAAGACGAAACGTTGCGTCGCGAATCGCTGCAACTCATCCAGCACCTGCGTCACTATCAAGTCGCCGTGGATTACGCCTTCACCCCCATGAAGCCGGACAAGCAATTTAAGCGCGCACACGAAACCGGCGCCACAAACACGATCAAGCTCGAACGCACTGCCGATGGCGCCATCACCGCCCGTCTCCGCAACCTCCAAACCCGCGAAGAAAAAACCGGCCCCGCGAGTGAAGCGCAGCTTTGGTTTAAGAGTTAGAAATGTTGAAGCGGTGAAGCGCGAAACGGTGGGGCAATCCAACGCCTGCCGTAGATTTCGGACGGACGAGCTCCTGCGAGTCCCAAACACGCCTTAATCCGTTGATCAGGGACTCGCGGGAGCTCGTCCGTCCGCAGACGGCCTAATTCCCCTTCCCTCAATCAGTGTCCCTCCGTGTGAATCTGCGGTTAAACTTTCCCCTTCTCAATTCCGCATTCCGCGCTCTGCACTCCGCATTTATTTCCCTTCCGCTGCGTGTTTACAAAACGGACAATTGCCATGCTCCACCACGTAACTCACCGCCCGCCCGGCCCACAGCCGCTGACAGGACCGGCATTGAAATCCGGCGCTGCGAAGTTGGTAACGCAGACAGATCACCAGCCCGATCGGCACACCCGCATAGAGAACCGCTCCGTTATGCACCCACGCATTCGTCGCCCCAACCGGACTCAGGATTTGCGACGCATAGCTCGAAGAGTGCCAGAGTGCCGCCAGACAGATCAGCACCGGCACCAGTGAGATCGCGAAGGCCACCCGTTCCAACAATGAAACCGAGGCGTCGGGTTGGATGATGGGCTTGCCCCTGGAGAGAGCCCGCATGGGAACGTGGATGGGATACCATTCCACCCGATTTATCCGCGCTCGCCAGCGAAACAGCACGAACCCAAGCGAAACGATGATTAAACCAAACGCCAGAAAACCGAAGAGCGACTTGTCCACACCCGACACCAGTGATACGTGAGTCAACATAAGCCAGTATAAAGGTTGTCGCCCTCTACCCTACCGACACCTGCAACCAATTGCCAGCACAGAAGTTCGGCGTGAAATTCTCAATCCTTTGCCGTACGCTTCACGGGGGCACACGAATTTCTATTTATGAAAAAGGAAACGCCTCATTCGTGCTTCGGGAGTTTGTCATTCCCTTCCCGTTCACGTCAGTTCCTCCCGCCCCAATGCCTGCAATTAGCGTTTATCAGCGAAAATTAGCGGTCAAGAATTCTCCGCTATCCGCAAACTTCGGATTCAAAAATTCGCGTTAATCCGTGGAATTTGTGTGAAGGCCAATTCTGCGTGTTTCGCGGTTAAAAATCTGCCCCGATCCTTCCGCCCTACTGCTGCTTATTCAAAATGACCTGTAACGGAATCCGCGCCACGATGCGTTGATCGAGGTGAATGTCGATGGAAAATTGTCCCGTCTTTTCAAACTTCAGTCCTTGCAGGTTGAAGACCAGGTTGACCGTCGCAAAATAGCTGTTCTCCGGAATCCGCACATCCAGCGTCGGCTCAATCTTCGGCAGCAGGCTCCGCCCATCTTCATCGATCAGCACTACCTGAAGTTGATGCGACCCCTCGTCTGAATCGCGGAAGATCATGCGGAGAGCAATCGAGCAAAGGGGATGAACGGCCGGGAGCTGCTTGACCATAATGGTGTCAAAGGCCCCCAACAGACAAAGTTTCCCGCTGTAATCCACCGCATTATCGCACAAAGCTGCAATCTGAACGTCCATGTTTCCTTTGGTTATTCCCAATTCTTGTTATATTGTCGGCTCAACATGCCTGACCAATCCGGATTCTACAAGTCCGACCTGAAATCGATGCGCACCTTAACACCTAAGCCCATGTATCACCTCTGCGCAACCCTGTTCACGGCTCTGCTTCTTTGGAGCAGCATCGTAAATCTGTCTGCGGCTGAAAACAAAATCGCCCTGAACCTCGAACCGACTCACGAAAATCCGCGCAATTCAGAAGGCGCTTTCATCACTCTAAAGTCCGGCCGGATTTTGTTCATTTACACCCAATTCCGTGGCGGCTCGAACGATGACAGCCCGGCTCACATCGTTTCCATTTATTCCGATGATCTGGGCGCAACGTGGAATCAAAAGCCGGAAGTCGTGATTGAAAATCGCCTCAACCAGAACGTCATGAGCGTGTCGCTGCTGCGGTTGCGCAACGGAAGCATCGCCTTGTTTTACCTCGATAAAACAAGCTGGCAGGATTGCCGCGCTTATGTGCAGTTCTCCACTGACGAAGCGCAATCCTGGTCAAAGCCGCAACTCGTCATCGCCGCACCTGGCTACTTCGTCATGAATAATGACCGCGTGATTCAATTGAGCACTGGACGTTTGGTTGCGCCGGTCGCCTTCCATCGTTCACGCAACACCCAGGACAACGGTCACGCCTTCGATTCGCGGGCGATTGATTTCTGGTATTTGTCCGATGACGAAGGCCGGACATGGCGCGAATCCGATTCATGGTGGGCTCTGCCGGTCGTCAGCCACAGCGGTTTGCAGGAACCGGGCGTGGTGGAATTGGCCAACGGAGAAATCTTCAGTTGGTCCCGGACCGATCAAGGAGTGCAATATAGCTGCACCTCCACGAACAACGGCAAAACGTGGAGCGCCCCTGCCCCTTCCAGCCTCCAATCGCCCACTTCACCTGCCAGCCTCAAACGTTTGCCGGACTCACCTGACCTGCTCGCCATTTACAACGATCACTCCGGTCAATTCACTTTTCCGAATGGCAAACGCACCCCATTAGTTGCCGCGATTTCCTCCGATGGCGGCAGGAGTTGGCCGGTGCGGAAGATAATCGAAGCCGACCCGGATGGCTGGTATTGCTACACCGCCATCCATTTCACGGGTGATTCCGTGCTGCTTGCGTATTGCGCGGGTGATTCAAAAATCGGCGGCCTCAACCGGCTGCGTATCCGCCGCTTAAGTCTTTCCTGGTTGCGCGAAAAATAAATCCGCTACCGCACGCCACTCCACTGCGTCGGCTTAAAGCGCACCTTTGATCAAGGTCATCAGTTCCGCGTACGTATGCACCGCTTGAAATTGCGGGAATTGTTGGATGACATTATCCGGCGCGTGAAACAAAAAGCCTTTGTCCGCTTCACCGAGCATGGTCGTGTCATTGAACGAATCACCTGCGGCGATGATTTTATAATTGAGCGCCTTTAAGGCCGCCACCGACTTCTGCTTCTGATTCGGCTGCCGCAATTGATAATTCACAATGCGATCATTCTCCACGATCAGCCGGTGGCAAAAGAGCGTCGGCCAATCAAGCTGTTTCATCAACGGCTGCGCAAACTGCTCGAACGTGTCAGAAAGGATAATCACCTGCGTCAGCGAACGGAGTTCCGCCAGAAATTCCGCGCCGCCATCCAGTGGCCGCAACGTGCTGATTACCGATTGAATGTCCGCCAGCTTCAGCCCGTGCGCATCCAAAATCTTCAGACGTCCCTGCATCAGCACATCATAATCCGGTTCATCGCGCGTCGTGCGGCGCAATTCTTTGATGCCGGTTTTCTCCGCCACGGCGATCCAGATTTCCGGAACCAGCACGCCTTCCAAATCCAAGGTAACAATCGTTTGTTTCACGCCGCGAAGGTCACCATAACCCATTTTATTTGTCCAGCGAATCAGCAAAGGAAACCTTCCTCAACTCGCCGGAAGGGCTCGCGCAGCA
>JBEHZA010000107.1:0-12085 GCA_048497895.1 Verrucomicrobiota bacterium | reverse complement strand
TCGTCAAATTGCCGTTGATGAAGCTGAACGCATAATTCGCCGCACTCAGAGTTCCTTGTGTTACTACGATGGGATAAGGACTGCCACCTTTCGGACTGGTAGCCGTGGCAACGGTGGTTAAAACCGGCGTGCCCGAGACCACGCTCGCGTTATCACTGCCGACAAAATCCGCGGTCGTGTAGGTGACCGTAAAGGCCGGATTGGGATCACCATATTTACGGGTTTTATCATCAGCAGTGACATGCAGCAGCGCTTTGGTCACGGTCAAGTTGCCGGGCACAAAGGCAAAGGTGTAGTTGAGGGCCGCAAGGCTGCCAAGCGAGGCGGCGATCGGATAGGGACCGCCGCTGATTGTGCTGGTGGGTGTAGCAGTCGTGGCTAAATAAGGCTGAGTGCCATTCAGCACTTCGATGCCATCTTGATTCAAAAATCCGCTATAGCTGGCAGTAAGCGTCGGGATGGCGGCTCCATATACTTTTTGTTTATCGTCCGCCTTTACAGTCAGCACCGCGGGAGTGATGGTTAAAGTTCCGGTGCCTGTGATGGTGAAGTCATAATTCGAGGCACTCAGGCTGCCCAACGTGGCGGTGATGCTGTAGTTCGCTCCCACTGGCGAAGTGACCGTATCTGTCGTGCTGAAATCAGGCTTTCCAGTGAGGGAGTTAAGTCCGTCACCGTTGACGAAACCACTGATGGTGGCGGTAAACACGGGATTGGTTCCGCCGTAAACCCGTGTAGCATTGTCCGGGGTCACATTGAGGGTGGCTTTGGTAACATTCAACGTTGAGTTGGCTGACACGGTGTTGAAGTTCAGGGAATCCACCGGCACGAAGGTGGCGGTCAGGATTTGCGCTAAACCGGCGCTGGGGACGGTTCCTGGTCCAGGTGAAAACACGATGGAGCCGGGTACATTGGTATTGTTGAAAGTGGCCGTGCACTGCAAGACGGCTGCATCCAGTGCGGTGCCATACACAATGCTGGCAGGTGGTTGAGACCAGGTTACCACAGGGGAGATTTTTAACAGATTGCGCATTACGGAAACGGTGCCGTTAGTGCTCACCGTGATCAGGTCCGGGCGCCCATTGATATCCACATCGGCCAATGCCAGGTTGTAAGGATTAGGCGGCGTGTTATACACTACTCGTGGGGCGAAAGTGTTAGCGTCGATAGTGCCTGGCGTGCTGGTGTTTTGCAGCAAAGAGATGACTCCTAAACCCTGGTTGGCGGCGACCAGATCAATTTTTCCATCCCCATCAAGATCGGCTAAAGCAATATTGCGGGTGGTTGGCCCCGTGGCAAAATCAACTTTGGCGGCGAATGAGGAACACGTAATTGATCCTGGCGTGCTGGTGTTTCGGAATACGGACGTGGCTCCAAAACCGCTTGGGCTCATGACCACCAGGTCCAGTTTGCCGTCACCATCGATATCAGCCAGCAACACGCGGGAAGGGGTTAAAGCCGTGGCAAAGTTCACTCGTGTCGCCAGGGAGGAGGTATCGATCGCGTTGGTGTTCCCTGTGTTTCGAAGGACAGAAACGGTGTTGCCACCCAACCCATTGAAACCGTTGGCAACCACGATATCCGGCTGGCCATCTCCATCCAAATCACCAACCGCTACACTGCTAGGACCGGTGCCGGTCAGGAAGTCCACTTTCGTAGCGAACGCATTCGCTCCCAGATTGCCCAGGCTGCTTTGATTTTGCAGAATGGAAACAGAACCGTCGCCTTCGTTGGCCACGATCAGGTCCGGACGGCCATCCTGATTGATATCGGCGATCACGACGCTCCGGGGATTTGATCCAGTGGCGAAATCAGATTTTGAAGTGAAAGAAATGCTGCCGGTTGTCGAGGTGTTACGGAAGACACTGACGGTATTATCTTTGTAGTTCGCGGTCACGAGATCGAGTTTCCCGTCGCCATTCAAATCGGCCACGGCCAAACTATAGGGGCCCAATCCCGTAGGCAGATCAATCTTGGTAAGGAACGTTCCACTGTTGATTCCTCCTGGCGTAGTCACGTTTCTGAAGATGGAAATGGTGGATTTATCAAAGCTGGCAATGGCCAGGTCCGGTTTGCCATCGCCATCGAAATCGGCCACTACCATGCCGTAAGGAAATGAGTTTGCGGCGAAATTAAACTGCGGCCCGAACGCTCCCGTGGCCAGATTGCCGTCACTCGGGAAAATCGTGTTAAACGGAAAATCTGCATACGCTGTCAGGCCAGTGACCGTAAGTGAAATCGGCGCATAGGAAGCGCCGGAGGGCACCGTCACGGTCAATTGATTATTGGTGGCGCTGGTTACCTGAGCTTGAACCCCGCCAAAGAAAACGACGTTGCTGATGGCTAAAGTGCTGAAGTTCGTGCCCGTCAGCGTTACCGTGCTCCCGACCGGTGCGTTGGTCGGAGTGAAAGAGGTGATGACTGGCAGAGCCCCAGCCGGTGGCAATACCTGCAAACCGGCGAGGGATGAGATATAGACGGTGGTATCAAGGAGATCATCCAGCGAATCGCCGATAATGAAAGTGAGAGTATTATTAGTCGATCCAGGAGTGATGGGGGCACTGAATTGTAAAACCGGATTACCGCCTGGAGCCAGGACCCCGTCCAGTTGTGTCCCCGGCACAACGGCCATGTCGGGGTGGTTAATGTTAATAGGTAAACCACCGGAGAAGGCAATATTGGTTCCATTCAAGAAGATGCCGAATCCATCGTTAAATTGGTTCACGAATTCCGGATATTCTTCCGAGCCGAAAACCACTTGAAAAACCACGTGATCCGCGTTGGCAGTAACGTCGAAAGTAAGATCCAGTTCGGTCACGTCATAATGAGCATTGGCGCCGGTAATTGACTGCAGGATGGTCTGCTGTGCGGGTGTGGCTGTGGTTGTGTAGCCGGTATTTTTGCCCGGACTCGTGTTCGGTCCGGTTTGGTAGTCCAACACATTTCCTGTGCTGAGCACAATGCCGGGGGCCGTCAATTGATAGGTGTGCGGGGAAGTCCCAACCAGAGTGTAGAGTCCGCTGGAGTAGGCATTCGTAGATATCGCGTGCGCGGTAAGAGTGGTGCTTTTTACGATTAAACCGGATTGTCCGGAAAGCGTCAGCGCATTCGCCAGAGCCGTCGCGTTGGTATTGCCGGTAATTACCAGATCCGGAGTGAAGGCGGCATCGTCATCGACAATGGTTCCGGTGGCGGAATTGTTTCCCAGAGTCGCGTTGACAGGATTGCTCAAATTTACCGAAAAGGTGCGATTCGTTTGGGCGATCGTGTTGCCGAAAACGCCGACACTTAAGCTGAGGTTGGTCACGCCCGGGGCAAAGGTGAGAATTCCCGACGTGCTGGCGTAGTCAGTGCCGGCAATTGCCGAGCCGTTAGCGGTGGCGTAATTAACCGTCACCGTTTGACTGCTGATGGCCGACAGCACAACCGTGAAGACGGCGTTCGTCGTGCCTGAATTACCCTCAGTCACCACCGCATTGCTGATTAGAATCGTTGGCGTAGGTCCGCCAGTGCCGGGGGTAATCGAAAAGTTTGCATCCGAAACATCGAAAAAAATATTTCCCACTGCTTCGACACGAACCCGGGCCGTGGACGTGGTGATGTTGGGCAAGGTAACATTTGCTGATCCGTTATTGGGAACGTTTGAGGCCAGCGTAGTGGAAAAGGTATTGCCACCGTCGGTTGAGAGCAGGATGTTGACATTCGCGGCACTGACTGGAGCGCCCGTGGTGCCAGCGACATTCCAGGTAACCGTTGTAGAACCCGATAGGGTGGTCGTGGTATTGGGTGCTGTGATTTTAAACGGTCCTGAACTCCCATCGACGCCGACACTCATATCCGCCGTGCTGACGCCGCCGCCGCCGGATCGGTTATCGCGGACGGTAACGCGAAACAGCATCGACCGGGCGAGAGTGGGCAGTTGTTCCCCGAGCGAGGCCGTGTTATTCAGCAGATTCGCTAATTGAGGGAAGGTTCTTGACGGGCTGGTGGTGGGATTGAAAGAACGAAACAAAGGGCTGCTTCCATTATCGGCCGTGTTCAGGCTGATGGAAGGCCCCAGATCCCGCTCTTCCCAACAGAAAGTGAGCGTGTCATTATTGGCGTCGGCTCCACTAGCGGTCAACGTAAACGGCGTTCCTTTTGGGATCACGTAATTTGCGCCCGCACTGACCGTCGGCTCAGTATTTCCAGTGGCGGTTGGAACGGGACAACTGCCGCCGCCGCCCACGGTAATATAGCTCAGAATTTCATCGAAACTTGCCGAATGAAAATAAGGGTCGCTGTGAGGTTGCAAATCATCGGGAGAACAGATGCCTGCGTACGCCATGATGGTTGATCCGCTGCCCGGTTCATACGCCGTCGGTGGATTGACATTTCCGCCACAACTGCCGTTCGGGCTGTTGAAGGTGTGATTGGCGCCAAACTCATGCCCCATTTCGTGCGCCACGTAGTCGATGTAAAAGGAATCTCCAGTTGGTGCCGGCAGGCCGGTAACACCTTGAGCTTTAAATCCGGCGGTGCAGACCACCCCGAGCCCGGCTATTCCTCCGCCCCCGGTGCTAAAAACATGGCCGATATCATAATTGGCATTGCCGATGACGAGATCCACGTTGGCCTGATTTTCATCCAGCATGGTGGCGCCATCATCGTTGGTATAAGGGTCTGTTTGCGGATCGGTGTAAACCAAAAGATTATTATTTGCGACCAGAACCAGCCGGACGGCCAGTTCGGTTTCGTAAACTCCAGTAACCCGATTGATGGCAGTCACAATTGCCGCCATGCCCGCAGACACGGTGCCGCCCTGGAATTGGGTGTATTCTCCGGTGGCCGCGCAGGCCAGCCGATAAGTGCGCAAGGTGGACCCTGAGCGCAATAATTCGCGGGCCGCCAGGGGAGCTTTCGGTTTGTTGATGTCATTTGGGGTCAGACAGTGAAAGCCATCGTTTGCTTTGTGATAATCCCGTTTGTAGTAGCTCGCATAGAAACTGGTATCTCCTTTTGAATACGGATCGACATACACCGCACCGTTGGGTGAGAGGATTTGGGCGTGAAAACCCGCTGGCGTTAGGTCAAATCTCACGGTAGCTGAAGGATCATCAACTCCGGCACCCAGGTAAGTTTTAATTTCCGGAAATTTGGCCGCGAGTTCGGGTGCCATTACGGGAGCTTCAATAAAGCGAAACCTTGCCAGTTCACCATTGGGCATGGGCAAGAGGATTTCGGCAGGTGCGTCTTTAGCCGCTTGGGTTGATTCCAGCGGCGCGGTTTTGAGGATCGCTTTCAAAGCGTCCTGATCGAGGGTGAAAGGAACAAATTTAGGAGGCCGCACCCACGGTTCGGCCGTAGACTTATTCAGCGGAATCTGGTCGATTTTCTGCCAAACATTGGTGGGGGTGCTCTGAGCATACAGGGATAAGCTGATTAAGCAGATCCATAAGCGCAATAATCCCGACCACAAACGGCTACGCATAAGTCTCATAACGCAAGTAATCTCCTCATTTCGTCTGCCCTGCCAACAGGCCCCGGAAAAAACACCGGCTGCACTCCTTAAGGCGGCAGCGAGCATGTATCGGAAACCCATCCATAAAATAACGTTTGCCCAGCCCCGAGTAATAGTTCTCTGCTAAGTGTGGTTAAAGTAATGTCTTGGGTCGAGCTTGAACGTATTGGTTAACGTGCCCGAATGTCAAGGCTTTGCGCGTGCGCCAAATCCGTGGCGGCAGTTCTTTCGGCGCCATATTGCTTGCCTTGGCCATTCGTTCGATTACTCTGTCAACCATGAGCGGACAACACATTGACGTAAGCAATCATGAGCGCATCGATAAGCTGGGACGCCGGGTTCTCGCCGGTGGGGAAGTAACCCGTGAAGAGGCCATTTGGTTGTTTGGTTTGGCGAATCATGCTGACATTCTGGATTTGATGTCCTGGGCCAACCGGATTCGGGAGCATTTCAAAGGCAACAAGATCCATCTTTGTTCTATCGTCAATGCCAAGGCCGGTAATTGTTCTGAGAATTGCAGCTTTTGTGCACAGTCGTCTTATCACCAAACCGGTTCGCCGAAGTACGGTTTCGTTGATCCGGAACCCGTTTTGGAAGCAGCCGATGAGGCTAACCGCAATAATGTCACCGCCGTGGGATTGGTTGCGGCCTGGAAGGGGTTGAACGAAGGGCCGATGCTGGATGAAGTTTGTGACCGCATTAGCGAATTGGCCAAGAGCGGTAAAACCCGTCCGGATGCTTCGCTTGGTATTATCAAAAACCAAAAAGTCGCCGACCGCCTTAAGCAAGCCGGCCTTGAGTGCTACGGCCACAACCTCGAAAGTTCTAAACGTTTTTTTGCGAATCATTGCACCACGCATACGTACGAAGATCGGGTTCAGACCATCCAATACTTAAAAAAGGCAGGCATTAAAATTTGTTCTGGCGGCATTATCGGCATGGGCGAAACTGAGGAAGATCGTTGCGAACTGGCTTTCTCGCTGAAAGAAATTGGCGCGAACGTCGTGCCGATTAACATCCTTAATCCGATTAAAGGCACCCCTTTCGAGAACAATACTCCGATGGCGCCGATGGAAATTCTTAAGACCATCGCCTGCTTCCGTTTCGTCCTGCCGCGTCAGGAGATCATGATTGCAGGCGGTCGCACGGTCAATTTGCGCGACTTGCAAAGCATGGTCTTCATGGCCGGAGCCAGCGCGTTGATGGTCGGTAATTATCTGACCACCCTCAATCAATCGGTGGAAAAGGATCTCCAGATGTTGAAAGATTTGGGCCTGGACCCGAATTGGGACAGTCACGATTTCAGCGATCAATTGGAGCCTGCCGCCACCCGTTGTGAAATGGCGGCCAATTAGGCTGTTTCGCTTACGATAATTTCGCTGCCGGCACTTGCTCATTGGCGTGTCCGGGTTATTT
This sequence comes from Verrucomicrobiota bacterium, assembly GCA_048497895.1. Lineage (GTDB taxonomy): Bacteria > Verrucomicrobiota > Verrucomicrobiia > Limisphaerales > JBEHZA01 > JBEHZA01. Next base: position 5,169 of record JBEHZA010000107.1, on the reverse strand, counting down.
TCCCGGACGAAGTGTGATGCAAAAGCTCTGGAAAAATACGGGTGGTTACTTTGGTGAAGTCATTGATATCGACGCTGTCCTGACGGACGTCCGGGCAATTGCGACCGCAAAGCAATGGCAGGTGGAACAACTTCCGGTTCGTGAAGGCCTCTATTTCTGGACCCTTCAACGAAATACGAGCGCTCCGCGCAAACGTCTTTACATCTCTACTGGCATTCATGGTGATGAACCAGCGGGGCCTTTGGCGGTTCTTCAATTATTGCGTGATGCCACGTGGCCTGACGATGTAGGCGTTTGGCTTTGTCCCTGCCTGAATCCTACCGGCTTTCCATTAAATCGTCGTGAAAATGCCGACGGCGTGGACCTGAATCGGGATTACCTTCATTTGCAATCGGATGAAACCCGCGCCCACATTCAATGGCTGGAGTCACTGCCATCCTTTGATGCTGCGTTTTGTTTGCATGAAGATTGGGAGTCGCACGGGTTTTATCTCTACGAATTAAATCCCGATCATCAACCTTCCTTTTCTCAATCCATCATCGATCGCGTCACGCCCGTTTGCCCTATTGATCTCTCGCCGGAAATCGAAGGACGTGCAGCTCAGGGTGGCATCATCAATCCGAATCTCGACCCGCATTCGCGTCCGCAATGGCCCGAGGCATTTTATTTGATCACGCATAAAACGCGGCTCTCCTACACGCTGGAAGCACCCTCCGATTTTCGTCTGCCCACCCGCGTAGCTGCATTGGTGGAGGCAATGAAACTGGTTTTAGAAAAAATCTGAGTCTGGCCGTCGAGTGGCTGGCTTTCCTTGGCTTAGTGATTGAAGAGGAATTCTTTGGTGCTCAGCAAAGCCCAATACATATCTTCCACCATCGGTCGCAATTCACTTTCGTTAGCAGTTTGCAGGACTTTCAAAAGTTTTTGCTTTTCCGTTTCTGACGGTGGTCGGGATAATGCGCTCCAATAGGCGTCCTCAATAATCTTGTCCGGGGTTGCTTTGGTCATCATCAGCTTCTCAATGTGGTTTCCTTTGGCGGCCAGCTTTTTATTCACTGTGTCACCATTGGAAATGTGCAGGACTTGCGTGACACTCGGTTCCGCCGTCCGTTCGCAGGTGCAAGTGGCAGTGCGCTCAGGCCGGCCAAATGAGTTCAGGAAATACGATTCTACATTGGAGTCCGGCAACTGAATCGCCCGCCAGCCGATGGGATAATTCTTAAATTGGGTCGGCGCACCGATGACTTCGGAGAACGCATCCAACATAACTTCCGCCATCAAACGGCGCGGATAATAACGTGAGTAGAAACGTGTATCTGCCGCATTTTCCGGCAGCGGCTGACTCGAACGCTGATAGGTTTCCGATTGCAGAATCGCCCGCATGAGCGCCTTTAAATCGTATTTCTGCTGCACCAGATATTTGGCCGTTGCGGCCAATAGTTCCTCGTTGCTCGCCGGATTGGTCACGCGCATGTCATCCACGCTTTCGACCAGGCCGACGCCCATAAAATTCGCCCAAATGCGGTTTACAATCGCCCGCGTAAAATAAGGATTCTCCGGGGCTGTGAGCCACTGTGAGAACCATTCCCGCCGGTCTTCGGTCGAATCTGCCGACATTACTTTACCGTCCAGCGGACGCGGCTTTTGCGGCTTGCCCGTGAGTGGTTGGACGAGTTCTCCTTGATTGGAGACGAAGATAACCCGCTCATCGCCGGTGCTGTTTTTCATCCGCACCCGCGCGAATAAATTCGCCATGCTGTAGTAGTCGTTATTCGTCCATTTTTCCAGCGGATGATTGTGGCATTTGGCGCAATTGATCGACATGCCGAGAAATGCGAGGGAAGCATTTTCAGACAACAGCCGAGGATCATCGTGGAGGACAAAGAAATTGGCCGCTCCATTTTCCATCGTGCTCCCTTGGGCGGTAATCAACTGATGAGCGAATTCATTCCACGGCGTGTTTGATTCTACATTCTTACGAATCCAATCGTAATACGACCACGCTGCTTGCGGCTTGAGCTTCGTGCTGTTTACGAGCAGCAGGTCTGACCATTTGTAGCTCCAATAATCGACGAATTCGCTACGGGTTAATAATTTTTCAATTAGTTCATCCCGCTTCTTTTTAGAATGATCCTGCAGGAAGGCCTTCGTTTCGTCGGCTTTCGGTAGAACTCCAATCGTATCAATGAAGGCGCGCCGGATAAAATCCTCGTCTGAACAACGAGGCGACGGCGGCAAATTTAAGGCTGCTAGTTTTTCCAGAGCCAATTTATCAATGAAATTGCGCTTAGGGGCTTTAGCAAAAGTTGTTGCGGGAACGCTGTTGCTGTAGGGAGCGGTGACTGTTGCCATGGCGATGCGGCTGAGATACCATGCCGTAATGGCGCCTTCGCCGTAGCCGATTACTTTGACCTTGCCGCTTTCATCCACCTGTGTGACAGAGGAGTTGGAATCCGTGTATTTCACCCAGCGCGTAACATCTTCGGAATGACTGTCATTGAAAATTGCGCGCACGAGAATCTGCTGCGTGTCACCCGGTTTCAAAATCGCGTGGGCAGGGGACACCTCCACGTGATCAATGCGTGGTTCGTCCTGCTTCGGTCCGGGTGCACCCTGGGCAATCCATTCTGCCAATACGCGATACTCCAGTGAGTCCGTGTCAAATTTCTTGCCACCTTTATGCGGGACAGCCCCCGTAGGTTTGAGCAGCAAGAGGCTCTTTGCCGGTTCTGCCGGGATGATGCGTCTTCCCAAAGCATTTCGCGTCAGCGCCAGAAAATCTCCGTCATCATCATAGCCGCGCAGGGAAAGTTTAAAGCCGTTTTGGCCCGCTGCCGCTCCATGGCACGCACCTGAGCTGCATCCGAACTTCGCCATCACCGGCTGCACGTTGTTGCGAAAACTCCATTCCACCGGCTGCTCCATTCCCGATACCGTGACTTTGGCGGAAGCTGAATAATTCCCGGACAAGGCGCGGATCGTTGCTGTGCCATTCTTCACCGGAAAGGCCAGTCCGTTTTCGATTCGCACGATGGCTGGATCGCTCGAAGTAAAAGTCACCGCGTTCGTGAGTTGCCCGGCCGGACGTTTCCCTTCGATCTTTTCCAGCACCAATTGTTGGCGGGAGGTTGGCCCGGCCAAAGTAAATTTCTCCGGCATGACCGTAGCCGATTCTTTGGCCTGCAAAGCGCGCCCGGTGAAAAGCAGCAGCGCCGCCAATAACCAATGAGTGGAGAGTCTCGACATCTTAGAAAAGTTCACGAATAGGTTGCGTGCCGAAATCGACCAGCGGGAAGGGACGCGATTGCGGTCCTGGCAAATGAGCTTCCGGGTCCAATCCGAGGGAATGCGCGATCGTCGCCACGATTTCTGAAGGTTTCACTGGTCGCTCCGCTGGATACGCGCCGATGTCATCGCTCTTGCCGACCACGCGACCGCCTTTAACTCCGCCACCGGCAAAATACATCGTCCAGCAATTTGGCCAATGATCACGTCCGCCCGCTGGATTAATCTTCGGCGTCCGTCCGAACTCAGCCAGATTGCACACCAGTGTGTTATCCAGCATGCCGCGTTGATATAAATCTTCGATCAATGCACTGTAACCCTGGTCATACATCGGGGCGACGATGTCCCGCATGCCTTCGATGGAAGTGAATGGTTTGGACCCATGAATGTCCCACGTGATTTCGTTAAACACGGTGATGAATGTATTCACGGTTACAAAACGCACACCGGCCTCTACGAGCCGCCGCGCGAGCAGACAGCATTGGCCGAAGCGTGTCATCCCGTAACGTTCACGGACCTTCATCGGTTCCTGCGTCAGGTCAAATGCCTGACGTGCCTTCTCGCTCGTCATCAGGCGGTACGCGGAAGCGAAATTGTCATCCATCAGCTTCGCATTTTCCGTTGCCTCAAAATCTTTCACCGTGCCGTCCACAATGTCGCGCAATGTCCGGCGACGTTCCAAGCGCGCCTCGCCGATGTCCGACGGAGGCAATAAATCCGGTACCTTGAAATCTTTCTTGGAAGGATCTGTATTCAGGACGAACGGATCGTATGCCTTGCCGAGGAAACCGGCATCCTGACCATGTGGCATATTGCCACCCGTTGGGCCCATGGGTTCGGGCAAAATCACATTCGCTGGCAGATCATTCTTGCGTCCGCGCAGATATTGCAGCGCGCAGCCGATGTGCGGGGTGTTGACGCCACCCGTAAATAAACGCCCGGTCTGCATCATCTGATGCCCCGTATCATGCACCGCTGCCGCCGTATGATAGCAACTCCTCACCAGTGAGAATTTATCCGCTAGTTTCGCGTGCAGGGGAAAGATTTCGGAGAGCTGAATATCGGGATTGTTCGTCCGGATAGGCTTGAATGGCCCGCGAATCTCCCGTGGTGCATCTGGCTTCATATCCCACGTATCCATCTGGCTCGGTGCGCCCAGGTTGAAAATCATGATCGCTGCTTTCTCGTCGTTGCCCTTGGCTACGGCCCCCATGGCTTTCATAGCCGCATACTTGGACAGGGAGAGACCGATTGCCCCCAGCGCGCCCACTTGCAGGAAATCGCGCCGCGAGACGCCGTCGCACGTGACAATTGAACCTTCGCCGCTGACTTTAAGCATGGTTCCTTTCAGCAATCATATTTGGTCGGAATTTGTTAAGTATTAGACTAGAACAGGGTAGGGGCTATTCACCATGGAAAAACCTCTCAATTATTATGTACGATACTCTCTCCGCGCGTGAGGGTTTCGCCTTGCCTGTGGTCCAATTTGGATTAAATTGCGTCTATACAAAGGAGTTCTACTGTTTCCACAGTTGGCTCTTGAAATTGCAGCTCTAACACACATGAGAAAACCGTTAACTCCATGTTCAGATCGGAGGCTGGACGGTTTGCTGATGGTAATGGGTGGTGGGTCTATTTTGACCTCGCTGCTTTATCTTTTGCAACGAGCCGGGCACTTGCTTCCGGATTCCTCTGAAAGATTTGTTCAGCACCATTTGGATATCCTCGGATTCACTGCCTTCGGGTTTGGAACAGCGGGAATTATTCTGGGTATCTACCTTGGCCGGGCAGGCAACAGAAGTAGGCTCTTATTCTGGGGCTTGTGTGCTTCAGTGACGGGCACAATTCTATGCCTTTTGTTACCGCTTTAGGCACTGTCATATG
>JBEHZA010000106.1:0-12109 GCA_048497895.1 Verrucomicrobiota bacterium | reverse complement strand
GCGCAGCTCCATCCGTTCCGGGAACTAATCCCGCCATTTCGGCGGCGGGTTTAGGTTTCCTGACCACCGGCAGCGCGGCGGAGGATGAGACTTTTTCCGAACAGCCGGAAAACATTCCGGCCACCAGCGAAGCAATGAAAAGATGCTTTAACATAGAATGGCGCATCATGAGATTCAGCTCATTAGCCCGACATATCCCGGCTGAACAAAGAACAGCTAAAGGACGAAAGGGTTTCGTCAGCAGGCACTGGAGCGCCTGATCAAACCACGGCCACCACGACCGATGTCCGTCGATTTCGCTTTGGTATTCAGATCGCTTACTGATGGTTTCTGAACTACCAACAGATCACTCCTATAGCTTGCGCCGTGCCGAACTTTTAAAAATGAGATGAATCATTTTCATTACCGCACCGGTTTCACTGAAAACAGCGCAACCCAGCGCCACCGGTCCGCACACAAAGTTAAAACCGGCGCGGGCCTGAGCGGGAAAAAACAATCCTGGACCAGTGCTTATTTCCCCTCGCTCAACACTCCGGCAAAGACTCACAACTAAGCGGAATTCAACGGTTCACACATTTTTGAGTTCACTCTTTTCAAATCGATAAAGCAGCCTTTTCGTCCGCACTGACTCATCCATTTATACGCATGAGCCAGTGCGCTGATATTCACTGTGTAAATCGGTGACAAACCGGAAAACGATCAGTAGAGAATTTGTTCAGGTCCGGGCAACCTTTGAACAACTTGTACAGGTTGGTTTATTTTTTTCAAACTGATCGATATATTTGATCTGGATAAGAATTATTTCTGCAAAAAACGCTTCACTCAACAAAGCTGCGGACACCTTCACCGATGAGTTGAATAATTTTCGCCAGCGTCTCGCCTGCGTTCATTCTTCACCTCCAGCCTGCTTATGCGTGGCGCCCAAGACGTCAGTCATTTCAGGTCTCCGTGAGGACAAAAAAACGTGCGAAGAGAAAAACTCTTCGCACGTTGCCGTCGGTTGGTTTTTGGAATTAGTCGCCGGGATTGATCGACCACATGCCGCGCAGCGTATTGCCGGTGTAATAACCCAGCGCCGGATTGGTCGCTCCCGCCGTAGTGTAACGGTTCAGGAATTCCACGTGTCCATCGGCGAAGGTGTAATTAAACATATCCACCCCGTGCACCGTCGCGCCATTGGTGTTAATCGTATAAACACCGCCCGAGTTCACCACTTGATCGGCCGGATAACGCAAGGCTGCGCCGGTGTCCACTCCACCCCAGGCCGCGCTGGGGCTGATAAAGTCAGTTAGCAGAATCGTGCCGACGCGGTCCTGAATCAACGCCCCGGTGACCGCCGGAACGTTGTTGGCCGTGAGGCTGAAATTCGAGTATGGCCCGGTCGTCGGTTGTCCGGCAGGCCAGCCATTGGTGTAACCGGAGCCTACCATGAAGGAAGCCCAGGCGTAATAAACACCCGTGCCGGTTTGCGCCAGGGGATTGATCGGCGTCAGCGCTGTGCTGGCCGTATTATACATCGGCGGGCCATAGCTTTTGCGCACGCCTGTGCCGCTCACCCCCGCCCAGCTTTGCCACAAAGGAACTTTATCCGACGGACATTTTAACACTTTGGGAAAGGCATAACTCACGCGCCCGTAATCGGTCATTTGCGTCGGCGTTTCCGAGCCGCCGATATAGGTATCAATCAAGTCATCCCAGGTCACCCCGCCAGAGGCATAGCCCAGCAGCGCATAGGGCACCTTGTCATGGTTATCGTCCATGTACATTTGGTAGGCCATGCCGAGTTGCTTGAGGTTGTTCATGCAACCGCTCGATTGCGCCTTCATCTTCGCTTTAGCCAAGGCGGGCAGCAACATGCCGGCGAGAATCGCGATAATGGCGATAACCACGAGTAATTCGATCAGCGTAAAGGCGGCTCGTGAGGACCGCAGGATCCGGATTTCAGGGGAGGTTTTCATACTTCAGCAGTTTCGGTTGAGTTACTTCTTTACTAAACGGACTTCACACAATCTCATATCGACCACGAACTTCTGGCCCGGCGGAGGCACCGGAACACTTCGGATAATTCCATCGCTGACCAGCGGCGCGAGGCTCGTAATGCCGGGGCGATTGGGATCTTGAAAATAAGCGCGCAATGCCCAGGTCAGTTTTTCAGCGTCGTTCTTACCTTCGAACGGAATGTCTGGCCCGGCTTCCGCCTGGGATTCTGCGGCTGACGCACTGTTCACAGCCGTGGCTTCCGGCGCGGCGGGGGCATCAACGCCCGGAACCACATCCGCGAGTTGCAGATTGAGATTGGTTTTTTTTGCGACTGGGGAAACCGCAGTCGTCGAAGTGGGTTTTTGAGCGCAGCCCGTGACCAGGCCCGCCACCATCGATGCGATAAATAAATGCTTTAACATAATACAGCGTAACCGCGGGGGATTTACTCTTTACCCTGCTAAGACTTGGGCGAAGAGTGTTAAAAGACGTTTATCAATGACCGCACTGAATTGACTGACAGCCACCACAGCTGTTGTTCCGTCTTTTCAGCGGTGTTGCCCTGGTTCCCGGTTTTTGGTTGCCACAACAACCCGCTGAATAATGCCATAGCTTATCGCATGCCAACCGGAAAAAACCGGCGCGCCACCGGGCATGAATCGTTTTCATTGCCGCGGGCGAGTGAATGAGAAACCCCCTGACCGGCCGTGACCCAATAGCGTTTTTGAAATCGAAAAAACACTCCCGAATACATCCGAAAACCGGGCTCTGGAAGTTGGTTTTTGCGTCGGGCAAAAATTGTCTAAACTCCCTGAAATACGGCAGGATACAAAACCGGAGCCACACCGCATCGTGAAGGTTTTTCCAAGGATAAGTTAAACTTCACCTCACCAACTCCAACGACATAATATCGAATGGCTCTTTTCACCCTGTTTAGACCGCCAACTCTGCTCAAGTGGACGAAAAATAACGGTAAATACGGAAGATTCGTCCTCGGAGACACGTACGAAGAAGTTGAACAGGTTGGTTCCTTTCTCACAAACTGATCGATATATTTGATTCAATTTGGACACCTCAAAGCAAGAAAAGGCTAGCTAATGAGGCGAAATCGCAACTTTTCGAGCAAATTGGCGATTTTTACCAGTATTGAAGCATCCTTCGCGGATAAACAGTCTCTCCAACTGGATTCAACTGTATAATATTGCGCGGGCTTTTCGTTCCAAAAGAAAAACGGCGCTGTTTGCACAGCGCCGTCGTCGTTTTCCGCTTTGGGAAATAATTTTTTATTTCGGCAACAAATCCGCCACCATGGCTTTTTCTTCTTTCAACTCGTTAACCGTGGCATCGATGCGGGATTGGCTGAACGCATTCACCGGCAGGCCCTGAACGATTTCGAGTTTGTGGCCATTGCTGCGCACCGGGAAGGAACAGATAATATCTTTCTCGATGCCGTAGCTGCCGTCGGAGTTCAGCGCGACGCTGTGCCAATCGGCCGGATGCGTCGGGTCCACAATCGAACGCACGCCATCGACGACCGCGTTGGCCGCACTGGCAGCGCTGGAAGCGCCCCGCGCTTTAATCACCGCCGCGCCGCGTTGTTGCACGGTGCTGATAAATTCGCCCTGGAGCCAGGCGGAATCTGAAATCACTTCCGGAACCGGACGTCCATAAATGCGCGCATTGTAAAAGTCCGGATATTGCGTCGCCGAATGGTTGCCCCAAATCGCGACATTGGAAACCGAGGTCAATTCCACGCCCGCCTTTTTGGCGAGTTGTGCCTTGGCGCGATTTTCATCGAGGCGCGTCATCGCGAAGAAACGATCCTTCGGAATGTCCTTCGCGTTGTTCATGGCGATCAGGCAATTCGTGTTACAGGGATTGCCGACGACGAAGACGCGCACATCGCTGGCGGCGTTCTTCTGAATCGCGTTGCCCTGGCCGATGAAAATTTTCCCATTGATGCCGAGCAGGTCTTTGCGCTCCATCCCCTGCTTGCGCGGCACACTGCCCACGAGCAGCGCCCAGTTCACGCCGCGAAAACCTTCGTCGAGGCTGGCCGTCGCCACCACACCTTTGAGCAGCGGAAACGCGCAGTCATCCAGTTCCATCACCACGCCGCCGAGTGCAGGCAAAGCGGGTTCGATTTCAATCAAGTGCAGGATAACCGGCTGGTTGGGACCGAACATTGCCCCGGAAGCAATGCGAAACAAAAGGGAATAGCCAATCTGGCCGGCAGCGCCCGTGACCGCTACGCGAATAGGAGTATTGATCATATGTTTAAGTAAAGTCTGCGCAGTATAGGTGTCCCGTTTCCAGAGAGGCAAGCGGGAATAGCAGCAGGAAATTGCCCAATCCTGAACCAGTTGCGGGAACGGCAAACGGCCTCAGTTACGCATGGAGTTCCAGCTTCAACCGGCTGCGTCGACTTGCGACGGGCCGGTGATTAAAACTTTCCCGCATCTCGAGTTTACGCTCACTTTGCCGCCTGCAGGCGGAACTTCATACTTGCGCCAACGCTCACCACAACTCGCACGTTGACAGCGCATTACATAACAACTGCACAATCCCGTCACGCTATCGTAACAGGCTTGTAACCGTTGTGTCATTGATGAACACTGGAACGCATGGTAACCAAGGCTCGAGTGAAGCAAAAAATATTAGTCGTAGATGATGAACCCGATGCGCTTGAGCTGATTGATTTCAATCTCAAGAACTCCGGTTATGAAGTGACCACGGCGGCCGACGGCGCTGAAGCCTTGAAGAAAGCCCGCACGTTATCGCCGGATTTAATTGTCCTGGATTTGATGCTGCCGGAAATCGATGGCACGGAAGTTTGCAAAATTCTCCGCCGCGATCAGGCCACTTCCGCCATTCCCATTATCATGCTGACGGCGAAGGCCGCAGAGATTGACCGCGTGCTCGGCCTGGAACTGGGCGCGGACGATTACGTCACCAAACCTTTCAGCCCGCGCGAATTAATCCTGCGCATCAAAAGCCTCTTGCGCCGCACGCTGACCGAAGAAGGCAAAACCGATCAGTATCATTTCGGCGAACTGGTCATCGATGTGCCGCGCCATCTGGCCTCCGTGCAAGGCAAGCGCATTGAGTTAACCGCCACGGAATTCAAATTATTGACCGTGCTGGCCCAACGCCGCGGCCGGGTTCAATCCCGTGAAAAACTGCTGCAAGACGTCTGGCAATACGATAACCTCATCGACACGCGGACGGTGGACACGCACATGCGCCGGCTGCGGGAAAAGCTGGGCAAAGCCGCCAAGTATCTGGATACCGTGCGCGGAGTGGGTTATCGCTTTGTGGAAGGCTAACCCCTCAAGCCGGTCCCGGCCGGAAACTTCGCCCGCTGCCTGAACCAAAGATAAACATCTCATGTGGCCCGTGCTCGCCTTTATCGCCGTCGGGAGTTTCATCCTGTTGCATCAGTGGTGGGGGCGGCGCTATGCGGTTTTGCAAAGCGATCTCGCCTTTGAAAAGAAGCGCGTAGCCACGGTGCGGGAGGAACATCAGCAGGCCATGGCGCAGGAACACGCGCAACAACAGGCGCTCTTCAACAGCATGGTGGAAGGGGTGCTGGTGCTGGATACCGAAGGCCGCGTGCGGCTCGTCAACCAAACGCTGGAGCAGTTATTCAATATTGATTCCGATATTCGGGGATTGACCCTGATGGAGGCGTTCCGGATGCACAAGCTGCAGGAACTGGTGAATCAGGCGGCGATTCAAGGACAGGTGGTCGGCCATGAACTCGATTTGCCCGGTCTGGATAATCGCTGCGTGCAGATCAATGCCGTGACTTTTCTCAATGCCGAAGGCCGCCAGCGCGGCATAATCCTGGTCTTTCACGATTTGACCCGCCTGCGCCAATTGGAGAACACCCGCAAAGAATTCGTCGCCAATGTCAGCCATGAACTGCGGACTCCCCTCTCGTTGATCAAAGGCTACGTGGAAACCCTGATCGATGGCGCGAAAGATGATCCCGCCGTGGCCACGCGTTTTCTGCAAACGATCGAGAAACACGCCGATCGCCTCACTTACCTGATTGAAGATCTGCTGACGATTTCCAAGCTGGAATCCGGTCAGGTGGTCATGAATCTGCAACAGGTGGAATTACAGCCGATTGTCGCCCGGGTCATGGACGATCTCGTTTCCCGCGCGGAAGAAAAACAGGTCAAACTCGTGAACGAAGTCCCGCCGGAACTCTTTGTGCGGGCAGATTCCGACCGCTTGCAACAAGTGCTGTTCAACCTCGTGGACAACGCCATTAAATATGGCCGGACAGATGGCGCCGTCATTGTCCGGGCTCGCATTGCGGAAAACAAACTGGTGGAGATGCACGTGGAAGACAATGGACCGGGCATTCCACCGGAATCCACGGATCGCGTCTTTGAACGCTTCTATCGCGTGGATCGCGCCCGTTCGCGGGAGCAAGGCGGCACAGGACTGGGGCTATCCATTGTGAAACACATTGTGCAATCCCATGGCGGGGAAGTCTGGGTGGAGAGTGAATTGGGCAAGGGCAGCCGGTTTTACTTCACCGTGCCACAGGAATAATCCGCGCAAAAAATAGTGCCTTTATAACAATTCCGCAGCCCGAAAAAACTTTGTTTTCCGTGCCACAGGAATTAGCTTGGGGACGGGTCTAAGATGAAGACATTTGCTGAACTGAATTTTCCGGGACGTCTCATAGCCGTTGAAGGGCTGGACGGCTCCGGCAAGTCCACCCAGATTTACCTCCTGAAACGCTGGCTGGAATTGCAGGGGCTCAAAGTATTTTTTAGCGAATGGAATTCCTCCACGCTGGTGAAAAACGCCACCAGCAAGGGCAAGAAGCGCGAACTGCTGACGCCGACCACTTTCAGCCTGATTCACGCCACCGACTTTGCGGACCGTTACGAACGCCACCTGGTTCCCCTGCTCCGCGCCGGTTACATCGTTCTGTGTGACCGCTATGTGTTCACCGCGTTTGCGCGCGATACGGTGCGCGGTTGTCCAGCGGAATGGGTGCGGGGGCTATATGACTTTGCCGCGCTGCCGGACCTGACGTTCTTCTTTAAAGCGCGGCTGGATGTCTCACTGCAACGGATTTTAGATGGCCGCCCGGAGTTGAAATATTTTGAAGCCGGCATGGACCTGCGCCTCTCCACTGATCCTTACGAGAGCTTTCGCATCTTCCAGGGCCGGTTGTTGGAACAATATCTGGCGATGAGCACGGAATTTAAATTCCTGGTGGTGGATGCCAATCAACAGATTGAACCGCAACAATCATTGGTGCGGCAATTGGTGGCGGGAAAAATTGATCTGGGCTCGTTCGCTCTGCCCCGGAATTGAGGATTCAGCCCGAAGGTTTGTCATGGTGCAAAAGACTGGAAATCGTTCAAAGCTTGGCCTGCAACGCGAAGTGCTGGCGCCTAAACGCACGCCCAAACGCTTTTATGGCCAGGGCATCCCCGGCGTGGATCTGGAAAAGCTCACTGGCCGGCTGATCGTCGTGGAAGGCGCGGATGGCTCCGGCCGTTCGACGCAAATCGCCCGGCTGGTTTCCTGGCTGGAAGGCAGTGGCCATGCCACCGTGCAAGTCGGTTTGAAGCGTTCCACCCTCGTCAGTGAAGAATTGGAACAAGCCCAGCAAGGCAATATTCTCAGCCGGACGACGCTGAGCCTCTTTTATGCCACGGACTTTGCCGATCAGATGGAGAACATCATTCTGCCCGCGCTGAAGGCCGGGTTCATGGTACTGGCGGACCGTTACATTTACACGCTGATGGCGCGTAATCTCGTGCGCGGCATGGATGAGGCTTGGCTGCGTAATTTGTATGGCATCGCGCTCGTGCCCGACATTGTTTTCTACCTGAGTGTTTCACCGGAACAATTGGTGCAACGGAATTTTGCCAAGAATCACACGCTTGACTATTGGGAAAGCGGCATGGATTTAGGCTTGTCCCGCGATATGTTTGACAGCTTTCTCAAGTACCAGCACTTGATGGAAGAGTGCTTTAAGAAATTGCAGACGACTTACGGTTTCAGCATCGTGGATGGGAACCGTTCCGCGGAGGAAATCAACGCCGAGTTGCAACGTCAGATTACCACGATCATGACCGCCAGGTAATTTTGTCCGGAGCAGCAGACGGAGCACAAGCAAGACGCAATCAAACCATTGATTCACCATGGCCGAAGCCAGTTCCAAACCAGAATACGTCATCGGTGTCGATTTAGGCGGCACCAAGATTCTCGCGGGCGTCTTTGATTCCCAGCACCAGTGCATTGCCCAGGCGAAGATGACGACCAAGTCGCAACGCGGCGTGGAAGCCGTCGTGGAACGGGTGGCGCGCTGCGTTCTGGACGCAGTGGACGAATGCGATCTTTCCATTAAACAAATCAAGGGCGTGGGCGTCGGCGCACCCGGAGCCGTCGATCCCGAATCCGGCAAAGTCATTTTCGCACCCAACCTCGTCTGGGAAGATGTGCCGCTCAAAAAAATGCTGGAGAAGCACCTGGGAGTGCCGGTGTTTGTGGAGAATGATTGTAACGTCTGCACGCTGGGCGTTCACGAAGTGGAATTGAAAGGCAAACCGCGCCATCTGGTGGGAATTTTCCTGGGCACCGGCATTGGCGGCGGGCTGATTCTGGACGGAAAACTTTATTCCGGCTTCAACCGCACAGCGGGCGAAGTCGGCCATATGGTCATCGAAGTGGGCGGCCCCAAATGCAGTTGCGGCAATCGCGGCTGCTTTGAAGCGCTGGCCAGCCGTTCGGCGATTTTCCGAAAAATTCAAACCTCGATCAAAGACGGCCAAAAAACTGTCCTTACAGAAATGCTTGGCCCGCAACTGGAAGAGATGCGCAGTGGTGACTTGCGGAAGGCCATCAAGCGGGGTGATAAATTTATCGAACGCGTGATCGAAGAAGCGGCGGAATATACGGGCATCGCCGTGGCCAATCTCATCAACATCTTTAACCCGGAAGTGGTGGTGCTGGGCGGAGGCGTCATTGAACAACTCGAAGATCAAATGATGGCCATCATTGTTGAAACCGCGCGGGATTATGCGCTTCCCGGCACGGATAAAGGAATTGAGATCATCCCTTCCAAACTGGGCGATGAAGCGGGCATTACCGGAGCCGCCGTCCTGGCCCGGCGGTTGACGAAATAATTGCAGCCAGCCGTTTTCGCGTGGAACCCATGCCATCTAAATCGACCGTTATCCACCGGGGCGCCGTCATTGATGTCGGCACGAATTCGGTCAAATTACTGGTGGGCGACGTGGCCGGAGCCGTGGTCCAACCCGTGCTGGAAACCGGCGAACAAACGCGCTTAGGACAAGGCTTTTACGAAACGCATCGACTGCGGGCAGAAGCCATCCAACGCACCGCCAGCGCCGTGGCCAAATTTGCCGAGGCCGCCCGCAAACTCAACGCAGAGACACTTCGCGTTATCGCCACCAGCGCCGCCCGGGATGCAGAAAACGCCGTGGAACTCCTGACGGCAATTAAAGAAGCCTCGGGGCTCGCCGTTGAAGTTATTTCCGGTGAACAGGAAGCGGACTGGGCTTTCCAAGGCGTCACCAGCAATCCGGCCTTCAGCCAAACGCCGGTGCTGATTCTGGATGTCGGTGGTGGCAGCACTGAATTTATCGTGGGGCAAGGCCAGCAACAGTCGTTCCGCAATAGTTATAAGATCGGCGCAGTCCGGTTATTGGAGCAATTAAATCCCAGTGACCCGCCCACACCGACAGAACTGGCACGCTGCCGGGAGACATTGCGTCAGATTCTACAAACGGAAGTCGCTCCCCAATTAACCCCTGTGCTCCAACCATTCAGAACGCCTCCCATGCTGATTGGCACCGGTGGCACGGCTTCGATCCTGGCGAAATTGCAGCATCAAATGGCCGGTTACGATCGCGACATTATTGAAAGCACGCATTTGTCCCGCGAATCGATTCAGCAGCGCATGGAACATTTATGGCGGATTCCCCTGGCCGAACGCCGCCAGCTTGCGGGATTGCCGCCGGAACGGGCAGATGTCGCGCTCACCGGTATTGCGATTTACGAAGGGGTGATGAATTACTTCCAGTTCGCTGAATTGCGGGCCAGCACCAGAGGCTTGCGCTTCGCCGCGTTAAGAACGGCCTAACCCCGGTTAGACCGAAGGCTGGCCGAAAATCCGCTGATACTCCAACTGCACGTAGCGGTCCGTCATGCCCGCGAGATAATCGCACACCGCCCGGTGCAGGCCCAGCTTGCGGATGCGTTTGCGGGCTTGTTCCCCCACTTCTTTGGGATGCGCCAGCAGGTAACGGAAAAGTTCCTCCAACATCCGCACAGCCCGCATGTTCGGCTCATGCACGACGGGATTGAAGTAGAGATTTTCGTAAAGATAATCGCGCAGCTCTAAATTCGATTTGCGCCGTTCGCTGCTGTATTGCACGAAGGCCCTCGGCTTGAGCCGCACTTCATCGGCCGTTTTCACGCCGGACGTCTGGAGGTGTTCCTCGGTAGTCTCCACCACGTCATGCACCTGCCCGTCAATAATGCAGCGAATGATAAAGTAACGCCGGCATTCATCGGGCAAATTGCCGTATTGTTTTTTTACTACTTTGGCCGCTTCGCTCCAGATCTTCACCTCGCGCGCTAAAGTTTTTTCCGATAACAAACCGGCTTCCAGACCATCGTCCAAATCGTGGCTGTAATAGGCAATTTCATCCGCGAGATTGGCCACTTGCGCTTCCAGCGAAGAAGATTTCGCGGCGAAGCCTTTAATCTTCAGCGGATGATCGTAACTGGTAAAATGTTTGATCAATCCCTCGCGGGTTTCCCAGGTCAGGTTCAGGCCGGAAAAACCGGGATACTTTTGCTCCAATTCCTCGACGATCCGCAGGCTGTGGCGATTGTGCTCAAAGCCGCCGTGCGCTTTCATCAAGCGGTTGAGAACCATCTCGCCTTTATGCCCGAACGGGGAATGGCCGAGATCGTGAGCTAACGCAATGGTTTCAGCCAAATCTTCATTCAACTGGAGAGCCCGCGCGATATTGCGTGAGATGGCGGCGACTTCCATCGTATGGGTCAACCGCGTGCGCAAATGATCGCCAGTGCCGTTGAGAAAAACCTGGGTCTTGTATTCGAGACGACGAAAAGCACGGGAATGAATTACGCGGTCACGATCCCGTTGATACTGCGTCCGCCATTCAGGCGGTTCCTCACGGTATTCCCGCCCGCGACTGTCAGCGGAAAATTGAGCGTAAGGTGCCAGCGTGCGCCGCTCGCGCTCCTCAAGTTTCTGACGGGTGAAGGGCATGCGCGCGTGGAAAAAACGGCTCAGTTCGAGAGCAATTCCTGAACGGAAACACCCTTCAACTCGAACAGGCGGCGAATGGTGTCTTCAATGAGGTTATTCGGACACGAAGCGCCGGCAGTCACGCCGATGGTCAATTTCCCGGCCGGCAACCAATCCGCCGTTTCGACTTCCTTGTGCAGATGTTGGTTGTAATGCTGAATCAACTTGTCGGAAACCATCTTGGCCGCGTTCTTAATGAAATACGTCGGCAGCTTGGCTTCACCCATTTCGGCCAGGTGCGAGGTGTTGGAGGAATTGTAACCACCGATTACCAGCAGCAAATCCATCGGCTCCCGCAATAACTTTTCCAGAGCATCCTGCCGGTCTTGCGTGGCGCCACAAATGGTATCGAAAAAACGAAAATGCTTCGGCAAATCGGCCGTGCCGTAACGTTTTTCCATGGCCGCGCGAATGCGGCGCTGCACTTCCTCCGTCTCCCCGCGCAACATAGTGGTCTGGTTGGCGACGCCGACGGCGTGCAGGTGAATGTCCGGATCAAAACCGGGCGAATACGCGCCTTTAAACTTCTCTAAAAATTCCTGCTTGTTGCCGCCGTTCACAATGTAATCGCAGACGTAATCCGTCTCTGCGAGCGTGAAAACGACCAGATAATGTCCACTGCTGGTTGCGGTGGCTTGCGAACTGGTGGCTTTCGTCTCTTCGTGCCACGCCTTGCCGTGAATGATACTGGTCACAGAATCGCGCGCATATTGGCGCACGCGTTTCCAGACGCTCATCACGTCGCCGCACGTCGTGTCCACTAACTGACAGCCCTTCTGCTCCAAC
>JBEHZA010000105.1:0-12120 GCA_048497895.1 Verrucomicrobiota bacterium | reverse complement strand
GGTCCAGACTTTGCAACCATGGATCATCCTCCGCAATGTTTTGAGCGGCTTGAAAATCTTTAATGAGAGCCAGCTTCGCCACCCAATCCAACCGATTGCCGCACCGACGGTAGTCAGTTTCCAAATCATCCAGCACCATCTCCCATTGCTGCACCAGAGCCTGTTTCTCCGGCGTGTCCAGTTGGCAATAGTTTCGCGCCAAAGCCAGGTAATGCCGCTGCACCTCAACGGCGGTGGACGGCTTGGAACCGGATAAGGTGAGTTCCCATTTAAACTTCGGGTCCTGTGAAATCGCTGGCAGCGTGGCGAGTGGATCGGATAACTGCGGACACGTTTGTCCGGGGTTGCGAGTCAGGGCTTCCAATACCAGCGCCGTCGTGCCCACTTTCAGGCGCGTGGCGAAGGGAGACATATTCGCATCCCCGATAATCACGTGAAACCGGCGATACAACCGCGGGTTCGCGTGCGGTTCATCGCGGGTATTTATCAACGGACGCCGTTGCATCGTATCCACGCTCTGCAATTCGGTAAAAAAATCACTCCGCTGCGCAATCTGGAATTTAGGCGAAATGAATTTATCCTCCTCTTCCTGCCCAAACTTTCCCGCGCCAGCAAAGATTTGACGCGTCACTAGAAAAGCCTGAATGCCGCGCACCAGCGAATCCCAGGGCAAAGAGCGTGGCAGCAGATAATTTTCATGACACCCGTAGCTGTGCCCGTAGAAATCCGTGTTGTTTTTGTAGAGCCGAACTTGGGCGCCCCGCTCTTCGGAAAGGTGTCGGGCGCAAGCCATGAGAATGCGTTCCCCGGCTCGATCTTGAGCAGTCAGCTCGTCCAGCGTGCTGCATTCCGGCGTGCAGTATTCCGGGTGCGCATGATCATTATAAAAGCGGGCGCCATTCCCCAGTACCAAATCGCTCTTGATCTCGACGAAGCTTAACTCCCGTTCGGAATCTTCGGTGGAATAATTTGCCTCGTCCGTGTCCTGGCGCAATTCAGTGACGCGAAAGCCTCGCATATCTACATGCGGATCTTCCCGTTCATAATCCCAGCGCATCCGGACGCCAGGTTCAGTGGCGCTGCGCACCAGTTCAATCGATTCAGCGACTACATCAATCTCCTCCGGACCATCCCGGGAAATGCCGATTTCCGTTTCGATGCCAAATTGTATGATCGGTTCTGCCATGGCCGTAATCTCTTGCCAAACCGTCTCTGCCTTCGTCCACTCTTCAAATAATCGACTGATTGCGTGATTCCGTTATCTTGCGTGGTCTTACCGGACCTAATTTTACAACGTTGTCCGGATCGAAATCGGTCAGTTTAAGCCAGTCTTCCGTAATATCCGTGGCTGGAAACAGATCGTTCTCGGCGTATTCACGATGCAAAGCAGTCAGCAAATCTTCGCGTGTCAATTGCGTTTCCGATTTCGTTTCGATGGCCCGCCGGATAGCCAGACTCTTGGCCCGTTCTACAATCGCCGCAATGATGGCTCCACTGGCCAGATCACCTCGATAGAGCACATCCCGTTTGCCGCTTCGATAGGCCACTTCCAGAAATTCATTTTCCGGTACATGCGCGTAATGCGCTTCCGTGATTGCTCGGGCCAAATCGGCTTTAGGCTCCGCTAATGGTAATGTCTCTTTGAGATAAATTTCGTAAATCGCCTGCGCGCCTGCTTGCGTCGGCCGCTTGACCTTAATCTTCCGGTCAATCCGTCCGGGACGCAGAATGGCAGGATCGATCAGGTCGGCCCGATTCGATGCCAAAATGACCACCACATTTTGCAACGGTTCCAGGCCATCCATTTCCGCGCAAAACATCGGCACCAGCGTGCTGGACATATTGTGGAACCGTCCACCATGGCGCGTGCCTAACAGGGATTCCGCTTCATCAATAAAAAGGAATGCCAGAGCCCCGTCGTTGGCTCGCTCGCGGCATTGATTAAACAGGTCGCGCACCTGACGTTCCGATTCACCAACCCACATATTCAGGATTTCCGGTCCTTTTACGTGGAGAAAGAATTCCGGATGATCGACGCCGGTTTGCTGCTTAATCTGCTGGCGCAAATTATAGGCCGTGGCTTTGCCTAACAGTGTCTTGCCGCAACCCGGTGGGCCGTAAAGTAAAAAGCCTTTCGGAACATGATGCTCAAACCGCTTGTAAAGATCACGATGCAGAAACGGCAATTCAATCGTGTCCCGGATTGCTTGCAAGGCTTCATCCTGGCCGCCAATGGATGACCATGGCAATTCTGTAATCGTTTCGAGGGAACGCTCAACCCGCTTGCCCACTCCCAATACTTCCAACGCTACCCGTTGGTTTACATCTAGACGAACCTCCATGCCCGCTCGTAATTTTTCTTTGATTAACAGCGCCGAGCGTAACAGGACAAGCGGAGCCGTGCCGGATTCCTGTCCGATGCGCAAACGTCCGTCCGACAGCAGTTCATCAATCCGGACAATCGGTCCATTGCGATCGAAGCCCAACGCTTTAACAATCGCGAAGGCTTCATTACACAGCACGCGTTGCCCGACCAGTAGGCTGCTGAACGGAATTTGCGGATCAACCCGGCAGACGTAGTCGGTCCCGCCAATACACACATGCGCCTGATCGGGATCAACGGCCATCAGAAACGTGCCGACGCGAAAAGCAGGAGAACGCAACTTCTCGATAATCGCATCCATTTTTTCAATGGCCTGGCGGGCTTGATCATTGATTTCCTCCATTTGCGCGACGCGTTCACGCAAATAGATCATGTCCATGATCGAGGTATGACGGGGAGGCAGTTTGCTGACGATTAAATCCACCAATTGCAACGCGGACAATTGCTCCAGTTCCTCCCGGGACAGCAGGTCAGTGAGTGGAGACGGTGACGGCCCTGCGGGCTCAACTGATTCTGGTTCAGCCCGTTGCTCAGGGACCGGCTTCTTCTTGTTCCCTGCCATGCTTTGACACTACCTCGGTTTTGAGGATTTGCAAATGGCGTCTGAAGCCTGCCCTTACGATGCAGCAAAGAACCCGTCTCCGGATTAAAATTGAAAGCTGGCCGCGACGGGTGGATGGGGCTGAACGGCATCAGGGTTTACCTGATAGGAGAAGTTTTTGTATGCGTATACTGTTTTGGAATCAAAGTTACCTAGGGAGTCAGGGTTGTTATGCCGATTAATTTCGATGAATTGCTTCTGAACGAGAATCCGGACGCAGTCGTGGTCACGGGGCTCGATGGCAAGGTGGTCTGTTGGAGCAAAGGGGCGGAATCGGTGTTCGGATATACGCGTCTGGAAGCGGAAGGGCATTCGCGCGATGAACTTATCGTGCCACCAGCCTATCAGGCCGAGGAGCAGGCTTTTTTGAAGGAAACCTTGCTGACGGGATCAACTACTTATGAATGTATCCGGCGCAAAAAAAATGGGTCGCTGATTTATTTGGATGTTACCGCTAGGGTACTTCGCAATCCGGCTGGCGAAATCGAGTTCATTCTTTCCTGCAAAAAGGATGTAACCCGCCTCAAAGTCCTGCGGGATGCCAAAATGGTCGAGGCCAAATTTGGCGATTTATTGGAATCCACTCCCGACGGCATCGTCATCACCAATCCGACCGGTCGAATTGTTCTGGCTAATAGTCAGGCGGAAAAGCTTTTCGGTTACGAACGGGGTGCCTTGCGCGGTCAATTAATCGAAACCCTGTTGCCTGAACGCTATCGCGGAGGACATGTGGGACATCGTACCGATTACTTTTCGCAGCCCCGCGCCCGGTCCATGGGCGCGGGGTTGGAACTGTTCGGCTTGCGCCGTGATGGTCAGGAATTTCCGGTGGAGATCAGTCTAAGCCCTCTGAAAACGGACAACGGCGCTTTGGTTATGAGCGCCATCCGCGATATCAGCGAACGCAAACGGGCCGAACAAAAATTTCGCGGTCTGCTGGAATCCGCCCCCGACGCCATTGTGATTGCCAATCGCGAAGGCAAGATCGTGCTCGTTAACGCTCAAACCGAAAAATTGTTTGGTTATCGCCGGGAGGAATTACTCGGACAAAAAGTCGAAATTCTAGTGCCAGAACGCTTCCGGCACAAACACCCGGAACATCGGCATGGCTTTTTTGCCGAACCCCGGACGCGCTCGATGGGAGCAGGACTGGATTTGTTTGGATTGCGCAGAGATGGCAGTGAATTTCCGGTAGAAATCAGCCTGAGCCCGCTCGAAACTGAGGATGGAATGCTGGTTTCCAGCGCCATCCGGGATGTCAGCGAACGCAAGCGGATCGAGCGTGTTCTGCATGAAAAAAATCTGGAACTTCAAACCGCGGCTCAGGCGAAGAACAGCTTTCTGGCCAATATGTCCCATGAACTCCGCACCCCACTCAATGGCATCATCGGTTTCTCCGAATTTCTGGTGGATGAAAAGCCCGGAAAACTGAATGATAAACAGAAGGAATACCTCAATGACGTCCTCAATAATGGCCGGCACTTGTTGCAGCTAATTAATGACGTGCTGGATTTATCCAAGGTCGAAGCGGGCAAAATGGAATTGTTTCCGGAACGTTTTTCCCTCCGCAAGGCCTTGGACGAAGTCTGTTCCGTAATCTCGCCCATGGCGCAAAAAAAGAATATCCAAATCTACCGCGAAGTGAATTCGACAGTTGATGCTGTCACGTTGGATCCGCAAAAAATGAAGCAGGTGCTTTTCAATCTGGCTTCCAACGCAGTCAAATTCACCAATGAAGGTGGGCGGGTCGAAATTGCCGTTCTACCGCACGCTGGCGATTGCCTGCGTTTGCAGGTGCGCGATAACGGAATTGGCATTCGCGGGGAGGATCTCGAAAAGCTGTTTATCGAATTTCAACAACTCGATTCCGGGGCTGCCCGGCGCTATCAGGGAACGGGCCTTGGGCTGGCTTTAACCAAAAAAATTATCGCCCTTCAGGGAGGCAGCATCAGCGTGGAAAGCGAATTTGGCAAAGGCAGCACTTTCACCGTGATCCTGCCGATGACGATGAGAAAGGAAATCGTTTGAGCGCGATCATTCTCGTCGTTGATGATAACCCTACCAATCTGAAGCTGGCTTGCGATGTGCTCGCCTGTGAAGGTTACACCATGCTGCGGGCTGGTAATGCTCTGGAGGCGCTTGAACTGCTCAAACACACCTTGCCCGACCTTATTCTCATGGACATTCAAATGCCCGGCATGGATGGTCTGACTCTAACCCCCCTTTTAAAAGGCAATGCCGATTACCGCCATATCCGCATCGTGGCTCTCACTTCGTTTGCCATGCGGGGTGACGAAGCCAAAGCTCTGGCTGCCGGGTGCGATGGCTATATCACCAAGCCCATTGAAACCCGTAAGCTCCCGCAACAACTGGCGAAAATCCTTCAGCAAAAAAATCCACCAGACCCGGCAGATGCTTAAGCCATGAACATTCTCCTGATCGAAGATGACCCAACGGATTTGAAACTCCTGTGCGCCGTATTGCAGTCCGGTGGCCATCGGGTTTTAGGACGGATTTCTGCCGAAGAAGCGTTGAGAGAAATCAGACGCTGCCTGCCCGAAGTTATCCTGCTGGATTTAAAGTTGCCGGGCATGGATGGGCTTGCTTTGGCGCGCTCGTTAAAACACAACGCTATCACCAGGCATATCCCCATTATCGCACTTACGGCGGCGATTGAACAGTTCGGTCGCGAAGCTGCCTTAGCTGCCGGTTGTGAAGCTTATATCGTCAAACCTGTGGATACCCGCAGGTTGTCGGATCAGATAACAACCGCTACAGCACGTTCACATTAATTGCCATTGTTTATGAAACTGCTGATCGTTGACGATTTTCCGATCAATCTAAAACTTCTGCGGGCACAGCTTGAAGCCGAAGGCCATGAGGTCTTTGAGGCACGCGACGGCCAGGAGGCACTTGCCTTCCTGAGCCAGCAACCGGTGGATGGAGTTATTTCTGATATTCTGATGCCGCGTATGGATGGTTACCGTTTTTGTCTGGAAATCAGACGCAGTCCGGAACTCTACGCCGTTCCTTTTATTTTTTACACGAGTACCTACACCTCGCCGGGAGACGAAAAAGTGGCATTAGACCTGGGCGCGGATGCTTTCCTTAAAAAGCCCAGTTCCATCAATGACATTGTTAAGGCTATTGAATGCGCCGCTCGGAAAGGTTCATTCAAACGGTCCAAAGCAACTGACTCAACACAGGATTTGGATTTGATGGAGGAGTACAGCCAGCGGTTGGTGGATAAGCTGGAAAAAAAGAATGTCGAATTGGAACAACGCACCAGTGAATTACAGCTCGTAAACGAAAAACTGCGCCATCTACTGGCCCACAGTCCGGTCATTATTTATGGTCTGAATCTGAAAACTTCGGAAATCATCCCCCACCTTGGCAGCGAAAATGTGACGGTCCTATTGGGGTATACGGTGGAAGAATCTTTGAAGAAAGATTGGTGGCCGGGCAATGTTCATCCCGAGGATCGCCGACGGACTGAGACGGCTCTTACAGAGGCCGTTACTGCCGGTCGCAGTACAGTGGAATACCGGATCCGGCATAAAGATGGCACTTACCGGTGGGTTGAAGATAATCAACGCCTGGTTCGGGATGCAGAGGGAAATCCTTCGGAAATCGTCGGCGTCTGGATTGACATTACCGAGCGCAAGCGAACCGAAAGCGAGCTAATCGCTTCTGAAGAGCGTTTCCGCCAAATGGCAGATACCATCGACGAAGTCTTTTGGATGACCGATCCTCAAAAGCAGCAAATGCTTTATGTGAGCCCAGCCTATGAAATCATCTGGGGACGATCCTGCGATAGCCTTTACCGGAACGCTTTGACCTGGGTCGAATCCATTCATCAGGGAGATCGGGAAAGAATTCTTAATTCAGCCAGAACCAATCAATCATCGGGCCGCTACAATGAAACCTATCGGATTGTCCGTCCCGATGGCACTGCGCGCTGGATTCATGATCGCGCCTTCCCCATCCGCAATGCCGCCGGTGAAGTTTACCGGATTTGCGGGGTTGCTGCGGACATCACACAACGCCGCGATTTGGAGGAACAATTCCGTCAGGCGCAAAAAATGGAAGCGATTGGCCAGTTGGCTGGCGGCGTGGCGCATGATTTCAACAACATTCTCACCATCATCGAAGGACATGCTCAATTGCTCATGAGTGACGAGCGGTTTGATGCCGATTCGCGGGAACAAATGGGCGAGATCTTCAGCGCCGCCGAAAGAGCCAGCGGGCTGACCCGTCAACTGCTTACCTTCAGCCGGAAACAGGTAATGCAGCCTCGAATCCTGGATTTAAACGAAGTTGTTGCAGGTGTAACCAAAATGTTGACGCGGGTTATCGGTGAGGATGTCAGCTTGCAGGTCGAGTATTCTCAAGGCGAACGCGAGATCGAAGCTGATGCCACCATGATGGAGCAGATATTACTGAATCTGGCAGTCAATGCCCGTGATGCCATGCCCAATGGAGGACGGCTCATTATCAAAACCTCCGTTGAAAAAAATCCTCACACTGTGGCAGGCGCCGAAACCGGTGAATTTATCTGTTTAAGCATGCGGGACACGGGCTCCGGCATGTCACCGGAAATCAAGGCCCGCGTGTTTGAGCCCTTCTTCACCACCAAAGGACCGGGCAAAGGCACGGGACTGGGGTTGGCAACGGTCTATGGCATTGTCCAGCAGCATCAAGGCTGGATCGAAATTAACAGCGAACCGGGCAAAGGCACCGAATTTCAAATCTTTCTCCCGGTCAGCGCCCATGTCAAAAATGCGCCGGAACTCAAGCCGGTGAAACCAAAATTGCAGGGCGGAACTGAAACCATCCTGCTGGTCGAAGACGAACCGGCTCTGCGTCAGTTGGTGCGAATTATTCTCAGCCGATCCGGTTATTGCGTGCTGGAAGCTTCTTCCGGAGTGGCGGCACTCGCGCTTTGCAAAGATCACATCACAGAAATTGATCTATTGCTGACCGATTTAGTAATGCCGGAAGGGGTCTCAGGAATTCAATTGGCGCAAAGAATCTCTGAAATAAAACCCAATCTGAAAACCATTTTCACCTCTGGTTACAGCGCGGATTTTACAGAATGCAATTTCGGCATGAAAGATGGTCTGAATTTTTTAGCCAAACCTTATGAGCCGCAGAAATTGTTAAAAACGATCCGGGAATGCCTTGACCAGCCAGCCTTATAAAATGGCGCGAAACCGAAAGGGAGAGACGCCGTCAGCCCTTGTGACTGGATAATATCCTTCGAGCAGCTTCGGTAACAAACTCGGTCAGTTCCGGTGGTTGGATCACCCTTGCATGACCACCCCACCCGAGAATCCAGCGTTGCACTTCAACGAGGCTGGAAAGTTTGAGCCGCAATTCCACTTCGCCTTCTGGCAATTCAATCAGTTCTTGTGAAGGATGCCAGCGCTTCTCCCGGATGTAATCCGCCGCCATTTCGTTGAACCGGATGATTACTTCGTGTTCGCCCTGCCCTGAATGAACTCCAAAGCTGTCGCGCAATCGTTTTTCGAGCGAGAACTTTTGCGGCCGGACAAAGCTTTTGCCGGTGGGTGAAATGGAAAGGATGCGCGCCGGGGCGAAGGTGCGAATGTCTTTGCGGAGATGATCGTAAGCGAACAGGAACCACTCGCCATTGATATTGGCGAGGTGATACGGGTCCACAATCCGCTCATCGCCCTCGCGCTTGCCCGGCTTGCGGTACAGCAGTTTTAGCTGCTTCTTCTGAGCAGTGGCTTTGCCCAGGGCATCGAAGACTTCCAGATTAAGAATCGGTTCCGCGCTGGTGCGAAATGAGATGGTCTGCTCCCATTCCGCCAGATTCAAGGAAACCGTATCCGGCAATGAAGCTGCCATTTTTTTGAAGGCACTGATCAGTGGCCGTTCAAAGTTGGTTCCGCGGTATTGCTGCAACGCTTTTTCTGCCACGAGCAGCGCGAACAATTCACCTTCCGTGATTTGGAGCGTGGGAAACCCGGTTACTTCCTGCGTGTAATGGTAGCCGTAGCGGGTATTGTCATATTCCAACGGCAACTCCAACCGATCCCGCATGAATTCAAGATCACGGTGAATCGACTTGGTGCTGACTTCCATTTCTGCCGCCAGCTTCGAGGCATTAGGATATCCCCCTGCCTGGATGGCGTGGTGAATCCGCAGCATGCGTTCCAGCGGAGGACGGGAAAGCGGCGTATGCGAAACCGAAGCCTTTAACTTTTTTACCATGCAACTCGTTACGAACAGTAAACTCGTTACATCGACGAAAGGTCAAACGCTTGAGCGCGGGCAGCGGGCTTAGCTTCCCAGCTTGGCCAGCAACTCGTCGTTCGTCTTGTTCTTCTTGAGTGCGGCCAGCAACGTTTCCATCGCATCGACGGGATTGAGATCCACCATCGTGCGCCGGAGTTTGCGGATCGCTTCCAGATTTTTTGCCGGAAACAATTTTTCCTCTTTGCGCGTGCCGCTCTTCGGAATATCGATCGCCGGAAACAAACGGCGGTCAGAAAGTTTGCGGTCCAGAATCAACTCCATGTTGCCCGTACCTTTGAATTCCTGGAAAATCAATTCATCCATGCGGGAGCCGGTATCCACGAGCGCCGTCGCCAGAATGGTCAGCGAACCGCCATCTTCAATCTTGCGGGCCGAAGCAAACATTTTGCGGGGAATTTCAAGCGCACGGGCATCCACACCACCGGTCATTGTACGTCCGCTGCCACCGTGAACGCTATTGTAAGCGCGGGCCACGCGGGTGATTGAGTCGAGCAGCACAAACACATCCTTGCCACATTCCACCATGCGGCGGCAGCGTTCGATCATGAACCGGGACAAACGCACGTGCGTTTCCAGATCCATGTCGTTGGACGAGGCCACGACTTCGGCTTTCACCGAGCGTTGAAAATCAGTGACTTCTTCCGGACGTTCATCAATCAGCAGCACGATCACTGCGACATCCGGATGATTCTGAGTTACCGCATTGGCGATCTGCTTGAGAATGGTGGTTTTACCCGTGCGCGGCGGAGCGACGATCAGGCCGCGGGTTCCCTTTCCCAGCGGGGTAACGAGGTCGATAATGCGCGTTTCATACAGGTCCGGCGCCGTTTCCAGATTGAATTTTTCAAACGGATCAATCGTGGTCAAATTTTCAAAACGAACCAGCTTGGTGTAATCGCCAAACGGCATGTCATTCACCGTTTGGACTTCCTTCAATTGCGGGCTATTGCCGCGATGAGGAGGCTGCAAAGGACCAGCCACCAGGCATCCTTCGCGCAGGAAATTCTTCTTGATCGTGTCAGGGGTGACAAAGATGTCGGAAGGCTTCGGCTGAAAGCGACTCTCCGGCGAACGTAAAAAGCCGAAGCCTTTTTCAGATATTTCCAAAAATCCCGAACCAAAATCGGGAGTGTTATTGTTAACAACTTTACTCATACTTGTGTTAAGAGACGGACCATTAAATGCAGTCGAGAAAACACCAATGAAACTGAATCATTAGGGAGAACCGTTGACCCGGACTTTAAACGAAAATTGAAAAAGGGCCCGATCGGTTAGACCTGCAACGACCGAATCTTTAATAGCAAAACCAGTGTATTGCAACAAGAATTTTACAACACTCCTGCTGCGGGCTGCCGGTTTTATCCCAAATTCACTTACCAACTCACCTCGTTCAACCTCCCACTTCAGCTCGCGCTTCTGCTGCCAAGGGTGTGCTAAGATAACGCTCACCCGTGGAACATGCAACTGTGACTATCGTTTTTCCTTTATTTTCCGGACGTTGGGCGACTGCAATCGCAGCCCAGACGTTTGCACCGGTGGAAATTCCTACTAAAATCCCTTCTTCCTTGGCCAGACGCCGTGCCATCGCAAAGGCATCATCATTACTAACCTGTACGCATTCAACAATTTGAGGATTGCCCTTGGAATCTTTCAAATGCAGATTTTTTGGCACAAACCCAGCCCCAGTACCTTGGATTTTATGCGGTCCCGGCTTGAGCGGTTGTCCGGCGAGAGTCTGTGAAATCACCGGTGAGTCTTTCGGCTCAACCGCAATCGCTTGAAAGGAAGGTTTGCGGCCTTTGATGACTTCGACGCAACCTGTAATAGTCCCGCCAGTGCCAACGGCAGAAATCAGAATATCCACTTTGCCATCCGTATCCTGCCAAATTTCTTCCGCCGTGGTGTTGCGATGAATCTCCGGATTCGCCGGATTTTCAAACTGCTGAGGAATCCATGAATTCGGAGTTTCCTTGGCAATCTGCTCGGCGCGCGCAATCGCGCCCTTCATGCCTTCCGGCCCAGGGGTCAATACCAGTTTGGCGCCCAGCATCGCCAGCAACGTGCGACGTTCCAGCGACATGGTCTCCGGCATGGTGAGAATCAATTTGTAACCCTTCGACGCGGCTACAAATGCGAGTGCAATGCCCGTATTGCCGCTCGTGGGTTCCACGATGATCGTGTCTTTATTGAGAATGCCGCGCTTTTCCGCGTCCTCAATCATCGCCATACCGATCCGGTCTTTCACGCTGCCTAACGGATTAAAAAATTCGCACTTCAATAAAATCGTGGCATCGACATCACCGACGACTTTGTTGAGTTTAACCAGCGGCGTATGGCCAACGGTTTCGACAATGTTATTATAAATGCGTCCCATAATAAGTGTAACGGATTGTGAACGTCTGAGATAAAAACGAAAATCTGAACGGATTTTGGCTTAATGCGGCATAACCGCAAGCCTTTTGTTATCTGCCGGAACGTTCCCGCCGCACAACTTGTATGGCTGGTTTGACCATTCCCTTCTCAATCTGCTCAAAGAATTCTGCGGAAAAACCAAAAGTCCCCGCCCAACCTTGCGGTTGAACGGGGACGAAATGGGGGATGGGAGTGCGCCACTCTCTCTTTCCCGGGCTGACATTAGGCGCCGATTTGGCTGCCAGCTTCCCGACGCCATTCTCCACGGCAAGCGGAGTTGTCGGCCTCATAGCAGGGCCGTCCAGCGCCTTACGGTCGCTGAATTATCGAGTGAGGCCTCTTAGCTCGCTTCAACTGGTGGTTGCGCCACCGGCTTGCGAACCAGGTTACCGGCTCGTTTTTTTTTCAAAGAGTTTCAAGTTTCAAGTTTCAAGTTTTA
>JBEHZA010000104.1:0-12181 GCA_048497895.1 Verrucomicrobiota bacterium | reverse complement strand
CACGGGCCGACCGTCGCCGAACCCGCGACGACGGATCACGCAGCGCAGCAACCAACCCCGTGACGCGGCGAGCGGGGGCCACTGGCAATTCCGCCAGCAACCTGAGGCAAAAGAAAACCGGCGCCGCCACCACCAGGAGCACGATTGCCGCCGGAGTATGCACATGACCGTGCGAGAAAAGGGAAATGACGCATTGATGCCCTGCATCGTCCGCGTCGGTATGCAGCAACTTATGCAGGGCCGGACTGGAAGCGGCCAGCGAGGACAACCACACCAACGCGACCAGCACAGCCGCTAGTGCCGGACGAAACCACGAGCCTGAAGTTGGCGACTCTTGTTGCAAATCGATTGCAATATGATGCAAGTGCGTTTATGTCGCAAGAAAATTTTAATTTCGAGGGAGAGTTAACTATTGGAACAGTGCCCTGGACGATTTTTCACCCCACTTTCAGATGAAAAACTCAAACTGCCCATGATGGTAATAGACCAATCTCCAATCGCCTGCCGACGGGACAATTGCGACATCATCAGATGACGAATAACAAAAATCATCCCAATACCTGGTGAATATATCCCAATTCATCTCAACAGCCAAATCCTCGCTCCAACTGACAAACACCATGGTTCCTAAATCGGGCTGAACACGTCCCAGCCAATTGCGAACAGCCGACTTGTCCTGGGCCGAACAGGAAGCTGCCGCACGATGATGTGAAAAACCGCTGTTCTGATGAATCTGTGCGGCCTCCGCCGAACTCAACGGACGAATACGGGCAAGGACATCCGGCGGCAGGATGGCGTGCGACGACTGTGTCCACCGCCAAGCTAAAGGAAAATCTTGAATACTCATCGGATTCCGTCGCGGACCTCATAGAGAAAACTGAGCCGCAGCCGCGAAATGTGAAGCGCGACAGTGAAACTGCACGCGCCAACGGCAATTGGTTGTTGAGATTTATTATCAATCATGTTCACGCAACCTCCGTTACCATTCTCTAGCGGGCGTGGCAAGCCGTGCTCGCATATCGTCTGCCGCCCACATTTCCAGGTAACTCATCATTGCCTGCTGAAACTCATTGGGCGAACAGCACTCGTGAGCGCCAACGTAATGGACGATGCCTGACAGAGTCACGAACACGTGCTCCCGCTGTGTACAAACACAAGGCCACGCCCTCTGCCGTTGAAACTGTAATCCTTGAAAGCAGGCGCCCCATAATCTAGACAGGAAGCTTTTCCCCTTTCACCCATGCTCATCTAGAATCATATTTACCAGGCAATTGTGAATTTCCAATTGTTCAGAATCATCTCAACCGCCAAAAATTTTAAAATCAGTGTCAGCTTGAGATTAGCCATCATCGAAAACTGCCGACACGGGGCATCGATCCCTACGCCTTGTGCTAGCTCGATTATCCACCTGACCAATCATCAAATTTCCGAAGTCGCGCCATCAGTCTGGGCCAAATTGCGGTTTCATCGGCAACGGCAAGCAGCAGCACAAACGTTAGAGAGTATAGTTATCTCACGCTTCTTTTGCCCCATGATTCCTCTGCCAATAAATGCTGCACCGGACGCTGACAATTGAATGGCTAAAGATTGTCTCCCGTTTTCGGAAAAACTACATTTCTGAAACGGGGCTAACAGATTTGGGAGTTTGTCCCGCAGCTATGGGGATTGCATTTTGCCGTTTGCATCGTTCGCGCAACCATGTGAGACATATTAACACCACAACTAAAACCGGCACTACCATGAATGCGTAGATCCACGAGTTTAAAATTGAACCGAAAAAACCGTCAATGGAACCCGCATAGTGGAAATGTCCGGCCAGCCCGTCTTTTAGCTCTTTGGGCGGAAACGCGATGAACAATCCGCCTGTAATTACGACTACGCACGCATAGTAAAATAAGCACCAAATGGCGAAATCCTTATAAACACTGCTTTTCGTTCGTTTCGTCCTCGTTCCCCAGCTGTTTTCATTAAGCGTGCAGAGAGATTTAAACCGGATCGGCATCAATACCGAAATGTGAAGAAAACCATAGTAGATAAAATAAAGAAAGCGCGGATTCCCCGTAACCAGCACTCCATAGAGGGCTCTGACCGAAGCCATCACGATCAACAGACCAATGTAGTAAATGACGTTTTTGAAATCCTTGTGCAAACAGAAAACGTACAGGTTCTGACTGAGCACAATAAAGAATAAAGAAAAGAGAACCGGTTGCAAAAGCATGTCATATAAGGAAAAAGGGGAAACCTGTTTGTAATCTTTGATCGTCCATAACATTTCGCGAAAAAAACTCTTATTCCAGCGGTTTTGTTGCACAATATATTCCCCCAGCGTCACCGGGACGTAAGTGTAGGCAATTGCTCCCGGCTGATATATAGTCTTGCATCCTTGAGCAATCACCAGATTCGTAAGATGCCGATCGTCCCCGTAAGTGCATTTCCTCCCTAAAAAGGTCTGCGCTATATACGCATCCTTCACTTTTTGGATAATATCACTGCGGTAGGCGGAAAAAGGACCAGAGCAACACAAAATGCAGCCGAAAAGACTTTGTGCTGCTCGTTCCAGGTTGAAAGCAATCCAATACCGCAGGTCAATCAGGCACGTCAGCAGATTGTCACCTTGATTTTCCACTTTTACCTCACCACAAACAGCGCCGATATTGCGATCCATAAGAAATGGCGAGATAAGCCGATACACTCCTTCTTTGGCAATTAAAGTATCGGAATCCACGGTAATCACGTATTCGCCGCTCGCTTCACAAAAACCAGTATATTGCGCTTCGCGCTTGCCTCCGTTGCTTTTATAAATGACTTTAATGCGCTCACCCTGATACTTCTCATAAACCGGTTTTAATGCCGGAAGGTTTGGCGACCCATCATCCACGAAAATTACTTCCAGTCTTGGAACCGCGAGACAATCCTGAGCACGCTGCAATACCTGCTCAAGCACCTCGGCTGATTCATTGTAAATCGGATAAATAATTGTGACGGACGGAAACTCACCCCGCCCACAGAGTTTACGCTCCAATTGCTCCTGTTGCGGGAGCGCCTTTTTGCAGCGCCAATGGTGCAACTGCGCAAAAACGAATTGCGTCATTAAGTGACTTACTGCAATTACTACATACAGTTGCAGTATGTTCTCAATGATGTCCGCGTGCCCAAACATAGTAAAACGATGGCTCTATCTGTTGCTCAACTGGACGCATGACTTACGGCGATTCATATCGAATGGAAAACCTGCCGCTTTCATATATTCAGACATAAACGATGGCTTTGGAAACAAATCGATCAATTGCGCCCGTTCTCGAAAATCTCGAATGGCGGCGGAAATGGACAGGTCTTTAAAGCCTATCTTGGCGGCGGTCTTATTCGCCTTCGATTCTGCATTCCAATACGTCACCACAGGGCGCGGGGCATTGGTCCAGATTGCGCCAGTCCACATTTCCGCCTGATGATCTGAATTCAAGCGGGCAGCAACTCCAACCGAACGCAAGGCCGCCACGTATATTCGCTCAAAGCCAACAGCATCGGTGCATTGCTCGCCCCAGATCGTTTCAATCCCCACATTCTTCGCATATTTTGGACTGATCCCCACTCGTTCACGCAGAAACCGAACCACGATTTCTGCGGCTGCCGCCGGATTGCTCGCACGCCGAACGCGAGGATAGAAATTCTCCCACAAATCCCGACGCCAGTGCAGTTCCGCTAAGGAGGCGTTATCGATTACAGGCGAGAGGATGTATTCGTCGAATATTCTCTCATCCAATTTTACGTAGAGAAACGAGCGCCGGAAGTTTGCGAGCTCAACATGTTGCAAGATCGTGTTCAAGTGCGCGTGTTCCCAAATCGGCAGGCCAGTGAGATAATCAAAATCAGCCCGTTGCGAATTCTGAATGATCCACCGGCGTGTGAGATTACGGGTTGATTCTGACAGTTGAAGAAATGGCATTCCCAAACGAAACCCCGTCTCCCAAAAGGCCGCCGCCGCCAGAACTATTGCCATAACGGCTAACGCGCGCGAAGCTTTGGGCCAGGGATCGACGGTTTCAGCAACCCGATACCGCCATTGAACAAGCCAACCAATGCCGCAAATTCCAAGCCCGATACACAGAGGAATCCAATAATACCATTTTGACGGGATTCGGTTCGTGCGGACGCGCACTGTCGTCTGGAGAAATTCCGCGCAATATTCGCCAATAGCGCGAACCACGGTCGATTTCTCCGCTCCAAAATTGTGCTTTAAGTTTGGCAGAATATTCGCATTGACGGAAATATGGCGCACCCTCAACCACTCCTGTAACCGTTCACATTCGGTTGCTGGAAAAGTTTGGTCCTTTTGGCCATGCACCAGAAGAAATGCTGAGTTCGTCAGCCCCGAACGCGAAATGGGCCGATTGCTCTCGACAAGGACATCCAATTCCGCCACCCACCCCCCCGCCATTCTGACTATCAACCGTGGCGCTTGTTCCGGATGACGTAAAACAAAACTTAACAAGCGTTCTGCTCCCAGACTAAAGCCCATCCAAACCACCTTGTTTGTGTCGGCCCATGGCTGCCGGGCCAGATGATCACACACGGCGACAAACTGCGCATCGAAAGACGCCTGATTGTCCTGGTCATAGTCAAAATCGACGGTGGCGAAACCCAATTCGGCAAGCTGTCTCAATTCCCTTCCGCTATTCAAAACGCTTCCACCAGAACCGTGAAGATACAGTATTATTGGCGCAATTTTTTCCGTTTTCGGCAAGACCACCATCCCCGTTACTTTCCCTCCGTCTGCTAATTTCAAGGAAAAATCCATTCGCCGGTATGCCTCGCGCGCCTGGGCCCAGTAAAGAGCCGTCACAAAGGCACCCATCATCATCAGCGCAACCCCAAACCTGACACGACGTAAAAAGCAACCGGACCGATTCTGATCCGTTTGCTTTCCGATCTCTGAATTTTCCTGCTGATGATTCATTTGGCACGATCCATTATCCTATCCCAATTCCAGGAGAATCCAGAATGTTGCCGCCGTGGGTAATTTGAACAGGCCCCCGTCAAACCAGAACCCAACCAAGAGCACAATTGCACCGGCATGACAGACTGTTTTCAACCAGCGGACTTCGGTAATTTCCGGTTTCCTTGTCAACGACAGCCAGAAATACACGCCGAAACAAAAGATCACGGGAACTCCCAGCGTGGCGCCCAGCATGAGATAATCATTCATCTCGATAGCCATCGTTTCTTCCAACCGGGGTGACGCATAATAATGTTCGTAAAACGGCTCCGGTTTATTCCAGCCAAATCCGAGAGCTGGACGCTCGGCCATCATGGCCAGCACGCCTTCCCATGCGGCGGTGCGGTTTCGCCAGGAAAAATCGTTGCGATTACCCACCGAAAACGCGCGCCGGGCGGGAGCCCACTCCGCATCTCGCAGTTCCCAGAAGCTCAGCAGGAGAATGCTCAGCAGAAGCACGGAGGCAGCCAGCCAATTCCGATGAAACCACGGAAGGCACGAACTCCCGGAAAAACCGGAATGTGAAAACTCAGGAATCAACTCCTGTCTGGCCTGCTTCAGCCAGGACCATATTAAATACGACATCCCACACAACGTCGCCAACCAACCGCCCCGGCTGTAACTTTTAAGCAATCCCATTCCCAGACTGATTATTGCAACTGCGAGAATTGCTCTGGCCAGCCACAGGTATTTCCACTGCTGTTGGTCTGATCCCGGACTTTGCGCGTTGAAATCTGAACTTTGAATTAATTGTGCGACCGCCAAAACCAAACCCGTCCCCATTAACAATCCGTAAGTGTTGGGATTATCCCAAGGGCCGGCCCAACGGGCTTGGCCGCGATACAGAGGATTCTCTCCGGTGTAATTCCCCCACCACAAAGAAGCACCAAATAACAGCGCCAACAGGCTGTAAATAACAATGCGCGTCACTTCAATATTCTTGCAACCCCGCCACTCAGACCACGCCCCCGCACCTTGCCCCAAAGTAACACCCGTCAACAAAACCAGCGCGGCGGTGGATTGAGCTCCGGCTCGATAATTGAGAAAATACACCATTACGGCAATCCATACGGCACTCACCAACCAGATGTTAAAATTATCCAGTTTGAAAAAACCACGGCCTCGCCGCCGAATGCGGATCAGATTGAAGATGGCAAAGTAAACAAAAACACCCAACATCACTATCCATTGCATACCAGGATCGCGGATTGCCGCCGCAATTTCGCGGAGAATGGAACCAGTCACCGACCCGCTGCGCACGAGAAAACTTTCCGCAATCAGGCAAAAACCGAGAACGACCAGCGTCGCCACAGTCATGGCCGTTATGCGATACGCGGT
Organism: Verrucomicrobiota bacterium; assembly: GCA_048497895.1. Classification (GTDB taxonomy): domain Bacteria; phylum Verrucomicrobiota; class Verrucomicrobiia; order Limisphaerales; family JBEHZA01; genus JBEHZA01. Next base: position 5,850 of record JBEHZA010000104.1, on the reverse strand, counting down.
TTTGCTCATCCAGCCATTACTCACTATTCATATTTTCCGGAACTCCCCACTTTGTCGACCTGCCGTCTAAGCGAAAGCATCAGCAGACCAAAACCCAATCCGCAAGTAACCCCGGCAATAGCCCACATATAAGACTGATGGGAGGATGTCCCTCGGGTCGAAGGCGCATACTTCTTCATGAATTGAACTCGTTCCAAGAGCAAATCCTCACCACCGGAACTGACTTGTATACTTTCGCCCTTTCGAACTTCCTTTATCGAGCCGGCGGCGTGGACCGGTACAAATATTGAAACAGGAACGGCATCATCAACCGAAAAACCAAGTATCTTCACGGTATCCTCCCTTGCTGGACCTTTCTCGTCTGAATCTCCCTGGAATCGCTGGAGCCGGTAGCGCACCGGCAAGTGCAATCCAGGAGCTACCTGACCGATCTCGTCAACGACGAGGCGTTGGGCCAGCCCATTCGAGCTTGTATAACGAACCTCCTCTTTCATGATGCACAGGCCCAATTTCGCAGCCAGCCAGGTTTTCCTCACGGCGTTGGTTAAATTAAGAACGAACACTAAACATTCTTCCCCATTTATGGACTCGGTGTCCGTTTGAAGACGAAAATCCGCGGAGCGCAGGGCGCGATACAGGATCGGCGACATCTCCGGTCCACCAGATGTTGGGAGTCGATATTGTGTCAAAGGGCAGACTGGAACGGCTCTCCATAAGATATCACCGCTGATAGTCCCCTGAATTTCGTCACCCGGTTTCAGCGGAATTTCCCTGTACATCCGGTTGACCGGCCACCGGATGCATCTGACACCCTTGTGAATAAAGGATTCTTCAGTATAAGGATCAGCCTGCCACGGAGTATGCTCGGAACCTTTAGCCTTTAACTTATAATATTCACCCGGCGCTTCTATCGCCATGATCATTCGCACATGGAAATTGTAGGGATCGGGACGAATCAGGCAGTCGTATTCGACCCGCCACCGGTGCAGCGCATTCCACGGTTGTGCCGCCTTGTCTATCAAATCCAATTTTTCGGCCTCAGACCTGAATGTTTCAGCCCGTGCCGCCATCGGCAGGACGGCTGCAAAGGCTATCAAAACAAATAATACTATTCTTAACACGATTTTATTGCTTTTTAAACCTGAACCTCCAGATGAGAAAAAGAATGGGCGGAACTGCGAAGACAGAAAGCACGATCCAGATCCAGAGTCTATGCGTTGCAATTGAAGTCTCAACCACAGCAATGCTATGTTGCAGCACACGCCCGTCTGCCGCCAGCGTCAGAATGACAGGAGTTCTTACACCGTCCGGCGCATTTTTGATGGTTTCATCATGAACTTCGTTTCCGGCGACTCGGTATTCGGGCGCGTTGATCAACACAAATTCCGTTTTTCTCGCGGTGAACTCGGCCTTCTTCAAATTCATCCGGATTCGCTGCACCGGCTCTTGTGAAAATGTATTCAAATCATACGGGTTCGTAAAATAAGAGGCGGTGCATTTGGCCGGCAACCATGCCTCCACGTCTTGAAAATATTTCCATTCCTCTACACTGTAGCGGGCGATTAACTGCCCTTCAGCAGTGGAATCCTCACGTTCCAAAGGAAGATAACCATGTTTTGCATCCAGCAACATCGAAACGGTCCGTTTCGGAATCCTGGCGCACGCCTTTCGTAAAGAGGCGATTTCACGGGAAACACGCTCCGGTTCAAAGTTTCCTCTCTCGAGCTGCTTCTGATAGGTCACGAGATCGATTTCGCGAAAGTTGAGCAATACCCAATCATCCACTGAACCGCGCACACGGAACTGCGCGCCTTCCGGCTTGATCTCCAGGGTCTCGTTGTTTTCCGCAAAACGTATTAAAGCCGGTTCCAGAGATTTAAACGCCGCTATATCCCTCGGATAATGTGGACCAAAAATGCCGGCCGCTTCAAAGTAAGGGAAGCGCCAATATAGCTCATTAAAAGACGGCGTTTTCTCGGTTGTATTTCTAATCTTCGTTTTCCTGATAATGGCACTTGGATGCTGGCCCGGAGGGCGCGTGCCAACCAGCCAGAGCATTTCACCGTCAAATGACACATCGCTTGGAGCCACGATACGGAAACGATCCCCTTCAAAATAGGCGGTCTGCAAGTAAGTTACCTCGCGACCATTTTTAACCGTGGTCAGATCCACTTCAATGTACAGCGTCTTTAGCGCGGCCGATTGCTTCTCGAGTTGTTTATTTACTTCAACCGGGAAGAGAGCCGCTTCGCCAGCCCAGACAGCAACCAGATGGAATAGCCAAATGAACCCGAAAGTCTGATAGACAAGTTGCATATTTCCATTTTTCATTTTTTGCTCAAGCCCCACAGGATGCCGGCCGGCAGGGCGAAGGCGATGCCAAAACCCAGCCCGAATAAAAGCGCGTTCGCCGTCCGGCCATCAGCTTTCAGCAGGGCGATGCCGCTCCAGGTCCGCCGAAAATCCTCCACGGACATGGATTGAATTGCCGCCGTTGCGCCATCGACATAAAACACGTCAGTATCAGTGGAGTTCATCACCAGCACAAATGCGCCATCATCAGGCGTGTTACTTGTCATGTAGGCAATCACGGGGCGCTCGCACGATTTGAATTCCTCCATCGTCAGTGAAGTCACACGCAAAACCACCCCGTGTTTGGCGGCGAGGTGCACCAGCGCCTTCGCTGAATACGATCCGCTGCCGATTTCAAGAGCCTGCTCTTTCACCAAATCAATGTATTCACACGCTACGTCATGAACGCGAAGATAACAAAAAAGCGCATTAACCCCCTGGTTTCGCGCGGTCCGCCATGGCTGCCATGTTGCATTCGCCGCCGCAAAACTCAACGGGGCAAAAAAACAAAACAGGATCAACGAAATCACAGATTTCATGAATGGCAATCGTTTGCGGGTCCAGCCCTCCGGCGGCGCTTGAACTCACGGGCCAAAGTTACGAATAAAATGATGTCCACAACCAGCAAGGCAGCTCCCAGAGCCGGCCAGCCATTATCCATAAAGAAACTGAGAGAGGAACGCTTTTGGATTAAAGCGTAGCCGGTCCACCAATCCGCCCCACTAAATTTTGTGCGGCGAACCTTATACGGCTCCGCCGTGGTGCCATCTATCAAATACACCCATACCGCATCGGTCTTATACATTACGCCGAAATGAGCGGCGGCCATGATTGGGTTATTGCTGAGGTGAACAATCGCCGGAAGCGGGACCGAAGTAAAATCTTTCGGATTATACAAACGCACCTGCGCATCGCATCGCAGCTTCTTGGCCGCTTCCAAAAGGGAATTCAATGACGCGCCATAGGGAGCCGTCAAAGGAACCGCCGCTTTTACCTCGTCAAATGAAACCGCTTTATTCCCGGACAAATGCAGGAACATGTAGAGAGAGTTCCGCGCACAGGCATAAAACATTTCCGGATCCAGGTGCGCCAGTTGCGGCTCCAATACCGCCCAATTTGCCTGCCAGGCAGACTTATCGTTCTGAGGCAGTGAATGCGCAGGCGCAGGCCCTGGATTTACGGCGCCTTTCGATGGCAAAAGGATTGCGCCACATAATATAAATGCGGACCACACTCCTTTAGTCCAAAAACACCGGTATTTCCACACGAGGTAACTATAATTGTATTCGGCGGATGGCGCTACGCCCGCGCACGTTCGTAGCGTCAACCAGGCCTTCGATGATTGCCTAACCGCCGCAGCTTGTATATTGGTGGCAGCCACCGCACGTCCAGCCAGCTCTGGAACTACAATCTACCTGTCCGGCATCCGTGCCTTTACTGCCCAGACCACCGGCGATCGAAGCGGAGCAACTGTCGCACCCCGTAAAGTGGCAGGTTTGCGACTGATAATTGGCACATGCCGCGCCAGTAATTTTAGTTAGCACCTCGGGATCGCTAACGATCGTTCCTGAATTTGTTGACGCTAAGCCCCCCGTCAGAGCAATGCCCAAAACGAGGAGGTTGGCACCAAGCACTAGTAACTTTTTTTTCATGCAGTGATGTTTGTTATTTGGTTCGTTGTGTTATTTGCCACCTGTTGATGAGGTAACAAAATTGATTGGCGCAGGCTGCTCCAATTGCGCTTCCGCCCGCCCGGCACGCCTCTGGAGAGATCGTGCTGCGTGGGTGAACGGACAAATCCATGATCCCGCCTCAGCCGCGTGGATTTCCTGGGAAACCAAGGAATGGCTTAACCACCCGGCAGCGCGCGCAAACGTGCTTTCGGAAGGCCGCAGGCTTGAATCCAACGCATTCAAAGCTTCCAGAATATGGCCCGTGACCAGAATATAATCCGGAAAAGTTGTCGGCACCTTCCGGTCAATGGCATCACACCAGTTCCAGTTCCAGGCGCCTCCCGGTTCCTGACGCCTCACTATTTGATCGGTTTTAGTCTGTAAATAATGGTAAACCTGCTTTTGCGTCTTCTCATCGAGGATCGGCATCGTGCGGTCAGCTTGATAAATTCTGGCCACCGCCTCAAAAATGTGGGTTCCAGCACAAGACTGCCGGGACATATCAACGGCGAGAAGATGATTCGCTAATTGAGAGAAGGAAGCCCGCTCGCCAAACCGGTTAACCCACTCTTTTTTTGGAGGGAGATACTTCGCGTATGCAATCACCGTCCAGGCCGGCTCCGTTTGGTCAAAATTAAAATTAGCAACCGATTCCGCAAGCAAATCGGAAATCGAAAAAGTCCCGTCCTTGAGATGGATTGGCGTGTTTAACGGCAAATCAAGTGCGGCAAACGTTGCCAAAACCTGATCGCGATGTGTTTCACCAATTTCAGCTCGACCGAGCGGATCATCAATTACGAAATACCGCAATCCATTGCGAGTTCTCACAAATGGACTTTTCCCAAAGGTCTGAATGGAGGTCGGTTCATCCGTAAGCGCTTTGAGCGCCATCGTCCCTGAAGGAAACATTGGCAAATCTGTCGGCCCAAGACCGTAGAAAAGCAGCAAGTGACACAGTCCAGAAATCGAAACCCAATCTTTATTAGTTGATGTGCAGATCCGGGCAAGGGTGGGCATCTCCGAGATAACACCCTGGCCGACATTTTTCACGGAAGAAGGCCCCGTCTTGTCAATCTGACTTAAACCACGAACTCGAGTGTAACCTGCATCCTGAGCTATCGACCGCTGAGACAGCTGGTCATTATGGCTTTCTGTCTTTGTCAGATCAGTAACAGGTGACTTGCGGGAACAACCGCTCATTCCCACTACGAATATTAACAAGCAAACAAAAACCTCCGTCGTTATCCTTATATTGGGACTTTTCCGATTAGTGTTATTGCCTGAATACTTTTGCATGCTTGCACCTGTCTTATGACTCAAAAGGCAGCATGAACCAAGTTCCAATGCATATCATTTTGCGACGTTTTGAGCTTGGGCCGCTTTGGCTTGTGATACTAAAACGGTCGGATAACTGCCCCAATGCTTTGAAAATGCTCTCGAAAAGTTAGTCGCTTGCTTATAACCAAGATATGCGGCCGCTTCCTTAACTGAGGATCCACCGGATAGTAATTGGAGCGCACAATGTTGACGGTGTTCAGCCAGCCAGCTTCTAGGTGTTTTGCCCACATTTTCCAGAAAATGCCGCTCCAGCACGCGTTGAGAAACACCACATAACTTGCTTAGTTTTGCGATTGACCAATCGGCTTGTCGCGCGAGTTCCGGCCAGTTTGGAACCTCCTTTAAACGGGTATTCATAGCCTTAAACCGTTTAGTCCCTTAAAACAAATTCCGCCAGGAATTGATTTCTCTTTTTGATCAAACTTGTATTACTGAATATGTGGCCGGCGTTACTTTCAAACCGGCTTTTCAGATATCGGCTGACCCA
>JBEHZA010000103.1:0-12320 GCA_048497895.1 Verrucomicrobiota bacterium | reverse complement strand
CAGCCATCCAGCGCGAATACCGGCTATGCGACAAAGTGATTGTCTGTGGACGCTTCCCGCAAGGGCTTTTGTTTTACACCTATCCCACGCTCAACGCCACTAATCGCCCATATCTTGGGGGCATGCCGCATTACCGGCTGCCCCTCGAATTTCCCGGTAATGTCGAACGCCTTGGCCCGCTCTTGCTGCGGGATGAAAAACAGTTCGGTGAATTGTTGCGCGGCGATGCCCGGGTTTTGGTAGTCGGTTTCCGCAACACTTTTGAGCTTTCGCGCCAGTGGGCCGGGGATCATCCCTTGCGCCTGCTGACCACGGTGGGCGACTGGGAATTTTTCAGCAATCGGTAATCTCCTGCCACTGGCTTGTGCTTGCCGGGTGCGATTAAAAATGGTGGATACAAAAAACGAGTGGGTGGGTGCTGGAACCATCGCGTTGGATTTTTTCCTTCACAGCGGAGGAACAAACCTGCTGCCCAAATCAATTTTCGGAAGGACGAGTTCCCACGAGTCCCTAAATTGGTCTTTAATCCTCATCTAATCAGGGACTCGTGGGAACTCGTCCATCCGAAAGCTAGCCGCTTTGTGCATTGGGCAATCTGCCCTGATTGCTCCTTCGGCTGTTCTTTCGCTCCCTAATCGAGCTACCTGCCACTTTAAACCACACTCGTGCTCGCAACCGTCTCTCCGGATGAGGTGAACGTGTTTACCGTTCGGTAATGAAAATCCCTTCGCAATGGAAAAATATTAGGCCAATGAATTTGAAGGCTAGCGTTTATAAATGCGTCGATTATGATGCAAGGTTCTAACGCATGAAATCACTGGTTATCTGGTTGGTCGTATTGTCGTCTTTGGGCGGCGGGGCGTATTGGGCTTATCAAAAATGGCCCGATAAAGTGGCCTTTTGGAAAACTGCCGCTCCGGCCGCGCAGAAGCCGGCGCGGGCGACGACCGCTACCGTGACCTCGCGCAACATCAGCTTTGCAGTCACGGCCGCCGGTGACATTGGCCCGGCAGAACAAGTATCCGTGCGGCCGGAAGTCGGTGGCATTATCGCCGCGTTGCCGGTGGACATTGGCGATATCGTGAAAAAGGATCAGATTCTTTTCACGCTCGATGACCGCGATTTGCAGACGGAACGTTCCGCCCGCCAGACCGATATTGATGGCGCGCAACTGAAACTGGACAAATCCAAACGCGATTTTGAACGTTCGCAAAAGCTCTACGCCGAAAAGCTCATCTCGCAAGAATTATACGAAGACACCAAGACCGAATTCGATCTTGCCAAGAATGCCCTGGAAATCGCGCGCAAAGCGTTGAGCCAGGTCGAAGACAAGCTCGTGAAAACGAAGATCGTCGCGCCGTTTGATTGCACGATTTTGACGCGTCCCGTTTCCGTCGGTCAGGCCGTTTCCGGCGCGAGTGGTGTGAACAGCGGCACCGAAGTGCTGACGATCGCCAACCTCAAGGACATGATCATCAATGCCCACATCAATCAGGCGGACGTCACCCGCTTGCGCGTGAATCAAGAGGTGCAGGTGGAGATCGAAGCCGTGCCCGGTCTCAAGCTGACCGGCAACGTGGACCGCATTGCTCCGCAAGCGACGATCAAGAATAATATCAAAGGCTTTGCGACCCGCATTCTGTTGAAGAACGACGATGGCCGCGTTCGTCCCGGCATGACCGCGACGCTCAGCATCCCGTTGGTCAATGTGGAAGACGTGCTCGCTGTGCCGTTGGCCGCCGTGTTCACCGAGCAGGGCGAACACTTTGTCGTGTTAAAAAAAGGGGAAAGCCTGGAACGCCGTACCGTGCAGATCGGTGTTACAGATTATGATTATGCCGAAGTGCAAAAAGGTCTGGCTGAAGGAGACCTCGTCGTCCTTGAATTGCCCGCTGGTATGAATGCCGATAGTCTGGGTGGCTCCGGCGAAAAGCCGAAAGGCAAGGGCGGCGCCAAAGGTGGCAAGAAGGCCGCCAGCGCTGGCAAAACCAACGCGACGACCAGCACCGAAAGCAAGGCCGTCGTTCCGAAATCCTAAGCCCGGCGGAATCGTCATGCCTCTCGTCGAACTTCGTAACGTCAGCAAAATTTATCACCTCGGTGGCGAAGAAATTCGCGCCTTGGATGATGTCACTCTCGACATCGATGGCGGTGAATTTATTTCCATCATCGGCCCTTCCGGCAGTGGGAAATCCACCCTCATGCACATTCTCGGCTGCCTGGATTCGCCGAGCAAAGGTTCGATCAAACTCGATGGCACGATGATTCACGATGCCTCGGCCCGCGAATTGGCCCGCATTCGCAATCAAAAAATCGGCTTCGTCTTTCAGTTCTTCAATCTCTTGCCCAAGTTAAACGTGCTGCAAAATGTCGAGCTGCCCATGGTTTACAGCGGCGTCTCCGCCCGTGAACGCCGCGAGCGCGCCATGCACGCCTTGAAAATGGTGGACATGGACAACCGCAGCAAACACCGGCCCATGCAGCTTTCCGGCGGTCAACAGCAACGCACCGCCATTGCCCGCGCCTTGGTCAACAGCCCGAAGATCGTTTTTGCCGATGAACCAACCGGCAATCTGGATTCTCACACCGGCGAAGCCATTCTCCAATTGTTCCACCGGTTGAGTCTCGAAGGCCGCACCATTGCGCTCGTGACCCACGACCCGGAAATCGCCGCCGTCACGCCACGCCGCATCGAAATCCGCGACGGCAAGATCGCCCGCAACGTCGATGCCAAACTCGCCGGTCTGGCCAACACGCCGAAGTTTTCGATTCCCAATTCATGAACCTGTGGAATGCCATCAGCATTGGGTTCAAGGAGATTTGGGCGAATAAATTTCGCTCCCTCCTGACCATGCTCGGTATCATCCTCGGCGTCGCCAGTCTGGTCGCCATGTCTGCGCTCGTGAAAGGCATGGAGAACGGCATGAAGGAAGCGCTGATTGCGATTGGCGGGGTGGAAAAGGTCCGGATTGAAGAACAGGATTTGCCCGCCTATCAGGAACACCTCTCGGATCAGGCGGTCGGTTGCACCATGAACGACGTCTTTGCGCTGCAACGCAGTGCCCCGCTCATCAAACTGGTCACCCCGGAAATGCGTTTGCGTTCGGTGACCATTTCGCGCGCCGGCAAGACGTTCAATCCCTACATCTTTACCGGCACCTGGCCCAGCGCTTTGGAAATGAACCAGCACGTCGTCGCTCATGGCCGGATGTTCAACGAAGTGGATGACGAGAATGCGCGTAACGTTTGCGTCATCGGCACCTCTGTGCGTGATGCTATTTTCGGCGCTCCGGAACAGGTCGGGCGTGAAATTATTCCGGTCGGTGAAAAGATCAACGTCAACGGCCAGCCCTTCCGGATTATCGGCATGTTCGAGCGCTATGAAAGTGAGCAGGACCGCAAAGCCCGCGAACTCGCCGCCAGCCAGCCACCGGATGCCACGGGTGGACCGGATCGCAGTCGCGGCTTTAAGACCCGTTCAACCAGTTTTGTTTTCGATCTGAAAAATGCCACGGTCTATATCCCGCTGAATACGATGTGGGTCCGGTTTCGTTCCAGCTCTGGCACTAACAATATTCCCGACCCGCGCCTCTCCAGTCTGGCCATTAAAGTGGCGGATGTGGAAACCTTTGACGCTTCGTTGCAACAAGCGCGGAACGTCCTCATGAATACCCATCAGGGGATTGAAGATTTTTCCTTCCGCACGCAGGAGAACTGGTCGGAAAGCATTACTTCCGCCATCAAGAATGCCCGCATGAGCGGCGGCATCATTGCGGCCATCAGCCTGTTGGTGGGCGGCATCGGCATCATGAACATCATGCTCGCCAGTATTACCGAACGCGTTCGGGAAATCGGCATTCGCAAAGCCATTGGCGCGACTTTCGCCGACGTCTTTATCCAGATTCTCGTGGAAAGCGTTGTCATCGCGATCATCGGCGGCCTGGCCGGGTTAATGGCTTCGCAAGGTCTCGTCCGCGTTCTCTCACTGGTTTCGCCCACCGATAATACGCCCGTGATTACTGCGGAATCCATGCTGCTCGCTTTTGGCTTCAGCGTGGGCGTGGGAATTCTCGCGGGCTTATTTCCCGCTGTGAAAGCCGCGCGGCTCAACCCCATTCAGGCGCTCCGTTACGAATAAACCCGACGCCTTATGTTGCTCTTCAACGCCATTCTGGTCGGGTTTCGCGAAATCTGGGCGCATAAGTTCCGCTCTCTGCTGACCATGTTGGGGATCATTCTCGGCGTCTCCAGTCTCGTGGCGATGGCTGCGCTGGTGAAGGGCATGGAGAACGGCATGAAGGAAGCGCTCATCGCCCTCGGCGGTCTGGATAAAGTGGAACTCGATGACAAAGATGTGCCCGCGTATCAGCAGGACGTGGCGGATCAAGCCCCGGGCCGCACCATGAAAGATGTTTACGCCCTGCGCCGCAGCGCGCCCTTGATTCGCCTGGTCTCGCCTGAAATGGCTTTGGATCGTCCCACCATTGCCCGCGGTGACAAGCGCGTGCGCCCGTCCGGTTTGCTCGGCGTCTGGCCCGCTGCGTTGGAAATGAACCAGCACGAGATCGAATACGGACGCTTCTTCACCGCGTTGGACGAAGAAAATGCCAATGCCGTTTGCGTGATCGGCACGGGCGTGCGCGATGAATTATTTGGCAATCCAGAACAAACTGGGCGCGAGATTGTTCCGGTGGGCAGGGTGGTTCAAATCAATGGCCAGGCCTTCACCATTGTCGGGATGTTTAAACATTACGAAAGTGATCAGGACCGCAAAACGCGGGAACAGGCCAAAGAACAACCGCCGGAAAAAAAGAAAGGCGGCCCCGCCCGGGGACGTTCCTTCGGTGGCGGACGTTCGCGCAACAACTGGGTGTTCTGGCGCAAGAACATGACGGTTTATATTCCGTTGAATTCCATGTGGGTGCGCTTCCGTTCCTCGGCGGGCACGAATAACGTGCCAGACCCCAAGCTGTCCGACATCAATATCAAAGTCGCCAATCTCGATCAAATGAACCCCGCCTTGCAGCAGGCGCGCAACGTCATGATGCTCGCGCACAATGGCATTGAGGATTTCGGTTTTCAAACGCAGGAAAACAGCGTCGATAACATCGACAAAGCGATTCGCAGCGCGCGGATGAGCGGGGGAATTATTTCCGGCATCAGCCTGCTGGTCGGCGGCATTGGCATCATGAACATCATGCTCGCCAGCATTACCGAACGCGTGCGGGAAATCGGCATCCGCAAAGCGATCGGCGCGACGACCGGCGCAATCTTTGTGCAAATTCTGGTCGAGAGCATGGTGATTGCCATGATCGGTGCGCTGGCCGGAATGGCCTGCTCTTACAGCCTCGTGCAATTCCTGATTTATCTTTCGCCCACCGACAACACGCCCGTGATCACCACCGAAGCGATGTTCTTCGCGTTGATTTGCAGTGCCGCCATCGGCATGTTGGCCGGCTTATTCCCCGCCTTCAAAGCCGCCCGTCTCGACCCCATCGAAGCTCTCCGTTACGAGTGATACGCCGACGGTTTAGTTTACTTGAACACTCTGAAAGTGGTTGCGAACCGCCATTTCTGAGTGGATGCTTCAGGACCTACTTCGGACTGGACGCTTTCGGGAGTGCCGATGAACGTGCCGTATTCCCAGCCTCGAAAAGTCCGGTGTTCACCCATTTTCGGCAATTGCACGGCTGAACCTGCCAGCGTGCTGATGCCAATGATCAACGGGGTTTCGAGCGTCTTATCATTCACTTTCGTTACCCGTAGAGCGACTACCATCGAGGATGATTTGGTTTTAACTGGTTCGGCTGAGACCCCGTCGCCTTCAATGGTCATTGGTGTTCCCAGGGCTTTGCCAAGTTTGCCGACTACAATAACATTCACGCCGACGTCACTACTGTTGACGATCTGGCCAGCGTCAAGGCGTGGTTCAAAGCCGGACAACGTGATGAGTATCGATAGGAGTAATATAGTTTTGGAGTTCATAACCTGGCCAGCAGTTTGGGGTTCGTGATCTTACCTTTCGATTCACAAAGTAACGTTTCACTTGGGGAATTGAAGCCTTTCTTTTGGGGACGGACATCGAGTTCGAATTCTTTACAATCCCGTTACGATTTCCTCCTTCGGCTGGCTTCCATACATTCCGCTATTGATTTTAGCGGGCGTTTCGTGCAGAACAGTTGACAACGGACGCACAAACTGCTTCCGTTGCTATTGATGAAATTGGCTACTACGACGAAATCAGGTTTTCCCCCTCGTCGGCGATTCTGAGAAATCGCCGGGCTTTTCGCTTTTCACCGCCGGCAATTACCCCTTTAACGGATATTCCATTTTTATTTTTAACCGATGAAATTTTCATTTAAGCCCGTCGTAGGTTCCATCGTTGCGCCGCAAGGCTTCCTTGCCTCCGGCGTGTTTTGCGATATCAAACGGCTCGGCACCGGCAAAGGCTCGAACAAAGGCAAGAAACGTGACCTCACCCTGATCGTTTCCGAAGTGCCTGCCACTGTGGCGGGTATGTTCACGACCAACCAGATTTGTGCCGCTCCCGTTAAGGTCTGCGTGCCGCGAGTGAAGCAGGGCAAAGCGCAAGCCATCGTCGTCAACTCCGGCAACGCCAATGCCTGCACCGGTCGCCAGGGCATGAAGGACGCGCTTGCGATGACCGCTTACGCCGCCGAATTGTTGCATCTGCCGGTGGAAGAAGTGCTCGTCGGCTCGACTGGCCGGATCGGCGTCACGCTGCCGTTGGACAACGTCAAGAATGGTATCCATGAAGCTGCGGGCTTATTGGGCAATGATCCCAAGCAGGCGGACGAAGCGGCGGAAGCCATCATGACGAGCGATACCAAACCGAAACAGGTATCGATTGAATTTAAACTTGGCGGCAAAACGGTGCGCATCGGCGGTATTTGCAAGGGCGCAGGCATGATTCAGCCCGGTATGAGCGCCACGGGCGCCCGGCCCGCAGCGATTCCGCAAGGTCTGCACGCGACCATGCTCTGTTTCATCACGACGGACGCCGCGATTGAAGCCAAGGCGTTGCACGCCGCGTTGCACGAAGCTGTGGCGAACAGCTTTAATTGCATCACTGTCGATGGTGATATGAGCACGAACGACACGGTGCTTGTGCTGGCCAACGGTCTCGCCGAAAATAAACGCATCGGCGGCGCGAAATTCCAATCGAATCCCGACTTCCAGACTTTCCAGGCCGCGCTCAGTCACGTCTGCCTTGAACTCGCCAAGATGATCGTGCGCGATGGGGAAGGTGTTTCCCGTTTCGTTACAGTGCGCGTCAGTGGCGCGAAGAATTTTGCCGATGCCGATGCCGCCGCCCGGGCCGTCGCCAACAGTTCGCTTGTGAAAACGAGCTGGCACGGTGGCGATCCCAATTGGGGCCGGATTATTGATGCGCTCGGTTACAGCGCCGCCACCATTGTGGAAGAAAAGGTGGACATCGGTTACAGCGCTCCCGGCAGCCGTAAGGTGTTGTATTCCCTGAAACGCGGTCAACCGACCAAAGTCGCCTTTAAGGACCTTTGCGCCGTGGTTGCCGTGAAGGAATTTGATCTGCACATCCATCTCAACCTCGGGAAAGCCAGCGCGCTCATGTATGCCGCGGATTTGACCGAAGAATACGTCGATTTCAACAAAGGCGACGTGACTGATCCGTCGTCCCTGGGCGGTTAATTTATGCAAGACCTGGTTGCCAAAGCGGATACATTGCTCGAAGCGTTGCCGTATATTCAACGGTTCGCCGGCCACACCTTCGTGGTGAAATATGGCGGCAGTTTCATGGACTCGCCGGATGCCAGCGTCCGCAATGGCGTCGCGCGGGACATCGTCTTTCTTGAGGCGGTGGAGATCGATCCGATTGTCGTCCACGGCGGTGGCAAGGCGATTACGCGGGCGATGGATGAAGCCGGGTTGAAAGCCAGCTTCATTCAAGGCATGCGCGTGACCGATGAGGCGACTGTTAACGTCGTGGAACGTGTCCTCTCTCGTGAGATCAATCCGGAGATCGTGCGCACCGTCAATTCACTCGGCGGCGTCGCGCAAGGCTTTTCCGGCACGGAGATTTTTACCTGCCGCAAGATGTGGCTCGACGGCCCGAATGGCGAAAAGCTCGACCTCGGTTTCGTGGGCGAAGTGATTAAAGTGAATACCGCTCCGTTGCTGGATTGCATCGAACGCGGTGTGACGCCGATCATCAGTCCCACCGCGCGGGGCGTGGATGGCAAAATCTATAATTGCAATGCCGACGTGGCGGCGGCTCAAGCGGCCATCGCACTCAAAGCCAAACGGCTGGTGTTCATGAGTGACGTTCCCGGCTTGATGCGCGATCCGAAAAATCCGGAAACCGTGATTCCGCACCTGAAAATCAGCGAGGTCAACGAATTGAAAAAGGCCGGCATTATCGACAAGGGCATGATTCCGAAGGTGGACAGCGCGGTGGCCGCACTCAAATCAGGCGTCAGCAAAGTCTCCTTTGTGGATGGCCGGATGAATCATTCCGTATTGATGGAAATTTTTACCGATAAAGGGGTGGGCACGGAAATCGTGCTCTAGGGCCAACGTCGAACAACTCCAAGCTCATGAACACAACCCCGCCAGTGACTCCCGAACGCCTCATGCAATTTGCCTGGGGCTACGCTCCCACGCTGATTCTGGAAGCCGCCGTTGAACACCGGGTCTTTGATTATCTCGATCAAGGGCCGAAATCGGCGACTGAAATGGCCTCGCTCACGGGCGCGTCTCCGCGCGGTTTGACCGCGCTCTTAAATGCGCTGGTGGGTTTGCAATTTCTCCAACGGTCTGGTGAACGCTATGAACTGACGTCCGAAAGTGCGGCTTTCCTGGTCTCCACCAAACCCGGTTATCACGGCCATTTCTTCCATCACGCCTCTAAACAACTCCTGCCGAGCTGGATGCAGTTGACGGAAACCGTGCGCACCGGCAAACCGCCGACGCGGGTGAACGATCAAAAAGGTGGCGCTGAATTTTTTGCGGACTTTGTCGAATCCCTGTTCCCCCTTAGTTACAAGGCCGCGCAAGCTCTGGGGCAGCATTTGCAAATCGCCAAAACCGATCGGGCGCTGAGCGTGTTGGACATTGGCGCGGGCTCTGGTGTTTGGGGCATTGCGCTGGCTCAACAATCGCCGCAGGTTAAAATCCGCGCGGTGGATTGGCCGCAGGTATTGCCCGTTACGGAGCGGGTGGCGAAAAAGCACGGCGTACAGGATCGCTTGAATACGGCCCCGGGAGATTTGCTCGCGGCCGATTTCGGTACGGGCCATCAGGTCGCGACCATTGGTCATATTCTGCACAGCGAAGGCGTCGAGCGAAGCCGTCAGTTATTAAAGAAGACCTTTGATGCCCTCGCTCCCGGTGGCACGGTGGCGATTATGGAATTTCTGCCGAATGACGAGCGCACTGGCCCGCCCATCGCTTTGATTTTCGCGGTCAACATGCTCGTGAATACTGATCAGGGCGATACGTTCACCTTTGCGGAAATCAGCGCCTGGCTGAAAGCTGCCGGCTTTGTGAATCCCCGGCTGCTTGAAGTGCCGGCTGTCTCGCCTTTGATTTTGGCGACCCGTCCTTGATTTTTATCGAACTAAAGTGAAAGAAATCATTCCAACTCCGCCAGCGGTCGTGCAAAACGAAACCGTTCGCATCCAGGAGCTTTATCAGAAGCACGTCGTGCCTTCGTACGGCCGCTTCGATCTCGTTTTTGATCGCGGGGAAGGCAGCTATTTGTGGGACGTCGCCGGTCGCCGCTATCTTGATTTAGGCAGCGGCATCGCTGTCTGTTCGCTGGGTCACGGGAATCCGGAAATCACGCAGGCGCTGGTCGAGCAATCACGCCGGTTGCTGCATGTTTCCAACCTTTACCTGCACGAACCGCAGGGGCGTTTGGCGCAATCGATTGCGCAACTGATCGCTCCCGGTAAAGTATTCTTTTGCAACAGCGGCGCGGAAGCCAATGAAGGCTTGTACAAGCTGGCCCGCAAATTTGGCCATGACGAAGGCCGGTTTGAAATCATTACGGCCAATAATTCCTTCCACGGGCGCACGCTGGCGGGCATTGCCGCTACCGGTCAGGATAAAGTCAAAAAGGGCTTCGAGCCAATGACGCCTGGGTTCCGGCATGTGCCGTTCAATGACCTGGAAGCGATGCGCGCGGCGATTTCTCCGGCGACGGTCGCGATTTTGATTGAGGGCATTCAGGGCGAAGGCGGCATTACTCCTGCTACCCCTGAATATCTGCTGGGCTTGCGCCGGTTGTGTGATGAGAAAAAGCTCCTGCTGCTGATCGATGGTGTTCAGTGTGGTCATTTCCGCACTGGCCGGTTCCAGAGTTATCAACGAATTCTGGAAGGTGTGGCGGGTGGCGAGAATTTCGTGCCGGACGGCATTTCCATGGCGAAATCGCTGGGGGGCGGTTTCCCGATGGGCGCGGTCTGGATTCGGCAGCCATATGCGGATTTGCTCGGGCCGGGAACGCACGGCACCACGTTTGGCGGCACGCCGCTGGGGTGCGTGGTGGCCCTGAAAGTGTTGGAAATAATCGAGCGCGATCATCTGGCGGATAATGCCCGGATCGTGGGGGATTATTTAAAAGCCGGTTTGAATCAATTGGCGGAGCAGTATCCGCAGGTCATTAGCGTGGTCCGCGGCCTCGGTTTCATGGTGGGGTTTGAGCTGAACGCCAAAATCCCGGCGTTCGCCGGTTCCGAGAAAGCGCCCTCGTTGCAATTTGTCACCCGGTTGCATGCGGCGGGCGTGTTGACCATTCCGTCGGGTCAATTGGTCGTGCGGCTCCTGCCGCCGTTGAATTTACGCCCATCTGAGGCGGAAGAAGGTCTGAGAATTATCGAATCGCTGGTTAAATCTATCGCAAAATGAAACATCTCCTGAGTCTTGAAAAAATGGCCGTGGCCGACATGGAGCAAGTCCTCCGCGATTCCACCAGGATCAAAAAAGAACGCGGCCAGCACACCCGACTGCCGCTGGCGGGCCAAACGTGGGCGATGTTGTTCTCCAAATCTTCGACGCGCACCCGCGTCTCCTTTGAAGTGGGCATCCGCGAATTGGGTGGACAGGTGATGTTCCTCAATGCGAACGATATTCAACTCGGTCGCGGAGAACCGATCAAAGACACCGCGCGCGTGTTGGGCCGCATGATTCATGGCGCGGTCATCCGCACCTTTGCGCAAAAGGATGTCGAGGATTTCGCCGCCTACGCGAAAATCCCCACGATCAACGCGCTGACAGATGATGAACATCCCTGTCAGATTCTGACCGATATTTTTACTTACGAAGAAAAGCGCGGTTCCATCAAAGGCAAAGTCGTTACCTTCATCGGCGACGGAGCTTGCAACATGCCGATCTCCTGGATTTTCGCCGCTGCGAAACTGGGCTTCGAATTGCGCATTGCCGCGCCGAAAGCATATCAACCTGCCTCGGAAATTCTCGCCCGGGCCGATGGCAAAATTATCATTACGGAAGATGTTCAGGCCGCTTCCCGAGGTGCTGATTTGCTTTACACGGATGTTTGGATTTCCATGGGCAAAGAAGCGGAATCCGCCCAGCGCATCAAGGACTTGAACGGCTATCAGATTAATGCTGGCCTCGTAAAATTGGCCAAACCGGACGCCCTCGTTATGCACTGCCTGCCCGCGTATCGCGGTAAGGAAATCGATGAAGAAACGTTTGAGGCTAATGCTCTTACGATTTTTGATCAGGCCGAAAACCGCCTGCACGTGCAGAAGTCGATCATGAACTGGCTGGTATCCTGACCGGGTTCTTCGGGCTAGACGCCCCTTGAACCGGTGTTACTATAACAAGATATGTCAGACGAAGTGCGCCTCGCGCCCAAAAAAATTAACCTGCGTCGGCCGGAAATCATGGAAGCCGTCCAGGCTCAAGTGCTTTCCCATTACCGCAGTGAACTGGTGGACCGGATTCGGGCCAATGGCCACGTCTTGTCTGCCGATGGCCGATTGACGGTTAAATTGGCGAAGGAATTTGGTTTTTGTTATGGCGTTGAACGGGCCATTGACCTGGCCTATGCCGCCCGTAAATCGTTCCCGGGAGACAAGCCCATTTATCTGCTCGGTGAAATCATTCACAACCCCGAGGTGAACGATCAGATCCGTAATCTTGGCATTCGCACCATTTCCAACAAACCCACGGAAGAGGAGCTGGGCATGTTGCAGCGGGATGACGTCGTCATCATTCCGGCCTTCGGCACGGAAGTGGCCACTCGCACCCGGTTGGAGCAGAAGGGCTGTCAGTTAGGGGACACGACGTGCGGC
>JBEHZA010000102.1:0-12331 GCA_048497895.1 Verrucomicrobiota bacterium | reverse complement strand
TTCAACGCCGCGCATTTGAGCAATTGATCACCGGAAACCCAGAAGCACAGTCCATTGTCCAGGGCGCAATCCAGGCGCAACCGGCCCACCTGGCAGTTATCCCGTTCCGCCGTGTAAAGGGGCAGGGGATATTCTTTCTTATCCGGATCATCCACGATGTCCAGACCAGGAGCTTTGCTCAGAACCGCCCGCGCCGCTTCCACGGTCACCGGCTTTTCAAACTCGGCACTCACCGCGATGGAGTGTGCGCGATACACCGGCACGCGCACGCAAGTCACGCTCGCGCGGAACGCCGGGTGGTGCATGATCTTGCGCCCTTCGTTTTCCATCTTCATTTCTTCCTTCGTATAGCCGGAAGGCAGGAAGGAATCGACGTGCGGAATCACGTTGAACGCGATCTGGTGCGGGTAAACTTCCTTCGTCACCGGCTTGCCGGAGACGGTTTCACCGACCTGCCGTTCCAATTCTTCAATCGCTTTCGCGCCAGTGCCGGAGACGGCCTGATAGCTGGAAGCAAAAATACGTTTCACACCGAAAGCCTGATGCAGAGGATACAACGCCATGAGCGTAATCGCCGTCGTGCAGTTCGGATTGGCAATGATGCCGTGATGTTGTTTGACATCCGCCGCGTTGATTTCCGGCACGACCAGGGGAACGGTCGGGTCCATGCGGAACGCGCTGGAGTTATCCACCACCACGCAACCGGCTTTGGCTGCGATCGGGCCGTATTCCTTGGAAATGCTGCCGCCCGCACTGAACAACGCGATGTCGATGCCCGCAAACGAATCTTTAGTCAGCTCAGTGACGGTGACGTCCTGCCCGCGGAACTTGAGTTTTTTACCCACGGAACGCGCGGAGGCGAGCAAGGTCAGTTTGCCCACCGGAAAGTTGCGCTTTTCCAGCGTTTTAAGCATCTCGATGCCCACGGCACCCGTGGCACCGACCACAGCTACATGCGGAGTACGGTTCATAAATAAAAGGGCGGTAAATATAGCCGCTGAACGGCGCGTGTCAATTGCCGCAAGGAGGGTTGAGAGGAATGGTCAGCAGCGGTACTTGGAACAGGGCTTCTACTTCCTGTTGGGGATGAGCATTTTCTGTTGAAAACCAACAGGTTGTGAATTTCTTATCGGTTATTTCAATGGGAAAATAACCGGCGAAGCAGTCCGACAACCTCTTACTTATCCACCGTACTGCTTAGTGAGCTTACCTGCCTTTGTGCAAATTCCGGTTGCGACCAGAGAGTTGAATCTTTCCCGCGACGTCATCGCATCGACCTTTTTAAGGAGGTCACTGCGAATCTGATCAACCGTCCGTCCATTCGGCAGGTTTACTATGGTCGCTTTTCGTTTCATATAACGATCGGGAAGAATTTAGGCCGATAGAGCTTTCAAGTCAACGTTCTGCGGGCGAAAAAAGCCCAGGATGCAGCTCGGGTCGCGGATGGCAATTTGGATGTGCGATTTCGACATTATCTTTGAGCCTTCAAACGCTGGTTCTCCTTCCGTGAAAACGCAACGTACGGTTTGATAACGAGCGACTCTTTGTTGTTCCAATAGATCGAGGCACCAGTTGATGACAGCACAATCGCGGTATCGACAGACATGATCAATTGATTCAAATCCTCTTGGAGATTTATTCTCCGGAATAGGAATGCGGTTCTCTTCGCAGGTTTTGGCAAATTTGGGGTACAGATCAGCTAGCATTTTCGTATATTGAGTGTCGAGCAAATCGAAGCAGTCTCCTAAGTGTATGTAAGCGCCAATCACAGCGGGCTTCTTGATTTTATTAGAGGATTTAGCCCGTTGAACCGCCCACTCCATGGCTCGTTTAGGTCCGTGCTCCCAAAAATAAATTCCCTTGCCGAGCCAATCATGCTTGTTTTGGCTGAATTCAATCTCCGCTTTGCCTAATAAAATCTGCTCGGCAAGTTGAGCGTCGCATCCGTGATAACCGATGATTGTTCGATGATAAATTAACCCGCCCATGAACGTGTATTAAAGGTTCATTTAAAAGAGACAAGGCAAAAACCTCATCGGCTCCCATGAAAATGAGTTTTAGCCGTTGAAGCTATTTCTTGGCCCCGGTCGCTTTAATCGCAGCGTCCAATTTGACCCTGGCCGCCCGATATTCCGGATTGTTCGGTTCGATTTGCAAGGCCCGGCCCAGCCAGAAGTCTGCGTCCTTCACGTCCTGCTGTTTCAAAGCGAGCAGATGCTTCAGGAAGCACGCGTAGCCGGGAGCGAGATGATTTTGCAGCATGTGCGGCAGCAGTTTTGCCAGTTCATCGCCGCGATCGAGCGCGTAGAGTGCGTAGGCGAAATCGCGCCAATAGTTTTCACTGGCGCCGTCCTCCTGCACGAGCGTCACGTAGATGTGAGCAGCCGTGGCAAAATCCCCTTGCACCAACGCGGCTCGCGCCAAGGCTGTGCGGGCAAACAGGCTGTCCGGTGAACGCTCAAAGGCACGGGCCGCTTCTGCGCGCGCTTCGACTATCGTGGCGGGAGAGATATTCGTTAGTCCTGGATCACCCGGCCAGATCAGGTGAAACGCATTCGAGCTGATGAGATCACGGTTCGTTTCCGTGCGCGCAAGGAATAACAGCGTGGCGTCATTGTAAGCGACGAGCGCCCATTGCGGATCGTTGAACAATTGGCGCGCGAGTTTGGATGGCTGACGTTCAGTGGTCATCGCCAGCAAGGCCGCCGTCACGTGGCGTTTCTCGAAGACGTCGCGCCACGCCGGTTCGCCTTTAATCGCCGGCAAATATTCCTGCTGCCAGAATTCAACCGGATACGCGTCGCCCCGGCCATCGATGAACGGTTTGAATTTCGGGTACAACCACCAGAGCATGCTGCCGCCATAGCGCATGTCATTGAAAACCGGTTGCGGCGGCACGGATTTCGCCAGGTAACTGTAAATCTCAATGGGATAGTACCGGGGATAAAGCCCGATGCCGAACCGATAAACTTTATCCGGCACGATTACGAGAATGCCGAGCGCCAGCCAGACGACGGGCAGCAGCAAACGCTGCAAGCGGAGCGCCTTCACGGTATTCACTGAGGGCAACCGGTGCAGCATATAAGCCGCATGCGGAATGGCGACCAATGTGTATTCCAGGATGGACCGTTGCGAATGGCACGCCAGCGCGGCGAAACCTGTTGTGATCAGCGCATGGCGCAGTTTAAAATCTTTGCGCGTGAGAATTTGCAATGCGACCAGCAATCCCAACGAACTATAAAAGAGCTTAAACGTGGCCCAATCCGGCGGATAAAGCTCAACGATTTCTGCCCGCCAGAACGAGCTGTTGAACGCGACCAGCGGAAAAATAATCGCCTTGATCCCGTGCGGATTGATGAGTTGCGCGGATAGCAGGACGGCGGCTAAGCCAATCAAAATGCCGATTGGCCGGATGAGCAGGGACTGAAGCGTGGCGCGATCCAGTCCGCTGGTTTTCGGTTCGGTATTTTTATCCGTTCGATAGTAGGTCCAGAGCCACTCCAGCCATTCGCTGACGGCAATCCCGCCGAGCCAGACAAAACCGTAGGCCACTCCGGCGTGGGTATTCGCCCAGAAAGCGAGCAGCAACGGCAAGCCGAGCCATTGCCAGCGTTTATTTTTATCGAACCGTTTATCGAGATATATCGTGAGCGCGAAAAGAAAGGCCGAGAGTAAAAACGGGCGGATAAAAAAACGCACGCGGGCAATCATTACTCCGCCGGTGACAGCCCAGAACGGCCACCACGAGGTGCGCTCGGTTTCCTGCCGGGCATTGGCCCAGACGAGACTCATCATGCCGGTAGCCAGCAGTGCGCGGAATAGAATCAGCGCGGTGATGCCGCCCGCTGAGTAGAGCAGATAAAATAACGCTGCGGGCCACCACTGCATCAGATACCACGGATATTCCGGCATCGTGCCGGAGAAAGTATTCACCGTGGGGATCTGGTGATGTTCAATAATGTAAGCGCCCGTGCGAATGTGAAACCCGGTGTCCACCCCCGAGATGTAGAAAAAACTGCAACCGAACAAAAACGCCAGGAAACCCAGCAGGAAACTCTGACTGACCAGCTTGCGGCGTAATGGCGGGTTCATAGCGGGCTGCGGATTAACTGCGTGAATTGCGATCGACCCGGATGGGCGGCGGACAAATTCGGGTGCGAGGGCATGTGGTTGAACTTAATAATTCTACTCAGAGCCCACTCCATACACACCGTTCCCCCTGGCAGCAAGCTTGTTTTCCGCATTTAAGCCACGCGACCGTCGAGTCAGCGGAGATGAATCAAGGCAGGGAGTTCCACTTTCCGGTGGCGGGATGCACAGAGGTGCGGCGGGGATGAAAATATTTAACGCGTTTGCGCCTGCGAACCGCGCGCTTGAGTTCCGCTGAAAATTTGCCACATTGATCGCAGCCGGTTTCTGATTTATGAGCGCCACACCTTCCGCTGTTGTTCGTCAGGAGAAAACGATGTTGATTCGTCCGGAGTATTTGAATCACGGTGGCACGCTCTTCGGCGGTTTTATGATGCAGTGGGCCGATGAAATGGCGTACAGCGCGGCCTCGCTCGCTTTTCCGCACGGGACTTTCGTAACGAAACTCTTTGGCCAATTTGATTTCACTTCCCCAGTGCGCTTAGGGGATATTATTAAAGTTTTCAGTGAGGTGGAGAGCGTGGGCACAACGTCCTGCAAGATCAACGTTTGGGCGGTCAATGCGTACACGGGAGCGGATGTGTTCCGCACGTTTGCCGTGATGGTGAATGTGATCGACGGCCGGAAAACACCTTTAACCACGGGCTCTTAACTTTTCCCCGTTCGTTCAATTCTTCTAAAATCAATCCATGAAAATCCGCGAAGCCATCCGGGAGGATTTGCCTGCGATCCTGGAAATTTATAACGAGGCTGTGCTCAATACGACCGCGAGTTACGATTATGAGCCGCGCACGTTGGAGCAGCGGATTGCCTGGTACGAAGATCATTTAAAAGATAATTTTCCGGTGTTTGTGGCTGTGAATGATGCCGGGCGCGTGGTGGGGTGGAGCTCCCTGAGCCACTTTCGTGATCGCATCGGCTATCGGTTCACGACGGAGAATTCGATTTACGTAGCGGCGGATCAGCGCGGCAAGGGCGTGGGGAAATTGTTAATGCCCCCATTGATTGAGGGAGCGAAGCAACGCGGGCTGCATGCGATCATTGCGGGCATTGACGGGAGCAATGAAGCCAGCGTGCGTTTGCACGCAGCCTTTGGTTTTGTGAAGGTCGGGCAGCTTAAACAAGTCGGCTTCAAATTCGGCCGCTGGCTGGACGTGATCTATATGGAATTGCTGCTGGAAACGCCACCCTAACGGACAGCGACCGTCCCCGGTCGCAGCAGGGTGATCCGGTCAAATGGTGTCGGACATTTCAAACCCGCTTGCATATGCGAATCTTGCTGCGACCGGGGACGACCGTTGTCCGGGATGTGCAAAAAAAGAATGCGGCTGGGTCGGGTGACCACAGCCGCGGTTGGTTGAACTTCGTTTCGCCTGCCATTAATTCAGGTCAAACATCAGGAAGTGCGCGTCCTGCCCGGACAGATGCAGTTCCTTTTCTTCGCTGACGGCGGCGCCATCGCCCGCCTTCAGGGTTTGCCCATTGACATTGAGTTCGCCTTCCGCCACTTGCAGCCAGGCGTGACGTCCCGGTTTTAGCGGATAGGTGACTTCGTTGCCGTTCTTCAATTTCGCGGCGAACAGTTCGATGTCCTGATTAATCGGGATGGAACCATCGCGGCCAGTGTGCGAAGCGATCAATTGCAATTGGCCTTCGAGCGCTTTGCCGTCGAACGATTTTTCCACGTAACCCGGTTTCAGGCCTTTCTTCTCCGGCAGGAGCCAGATTTGCAGCAGATGCACCGGTTCGATCGGCGAGTAATTGAATTCGCTGTGTTCGACTCCTGTGCCCGCTGTGATGCGTTGTACCAGGCCCGGTTTCATGACCGCGCTGTTGCCCAGACTGTCGCGATGTTGCAGCGCGCCGGACAGGATGTACGTGATGATCTCCATGTCCCGGTGCGGATGAGTATCGAAACCACCGCCGCCGGCCACGACGTCTTCGTTGATCACGCGCAGGGCGCGGAAGCCCATGTTGCGCGGATCATAATAATTCGCGAAGGAGAAGGTGTGATAGCTGTCCAGCCAGCCGTGGTCGGCATGGCCCCGTTCTTCGGATTTGCGGATTTTGATCATACGTTTCTTTCTCGGTTGGCTGCATCATTATAACGCAGCGGGTTGGCGACTAAATCTTAAATTGTCTGGTCGGTTTCAAAAGGTTTTGGCGATTTCCGCCGCTTGCAATTTTCCGGTGGCGACCGCTTTGTCCTTCGCCTCCGGTCCTGCCAAGGTCGGTTCCACAAATATCGGTTTCACGTCCACGATGCCGATAAAGCCGAGCACCTGTTGCAGGTAATGCGATTGTTGGTCGTAGCCTTCCGCGCCCGTGCCCGGACCGTAAGCGCCCCCGCGCGCATAAATTACGGTGGCCGGTTTGCCGGTGACGAGTCCTTTGTAGCCTTCCGCCGGTGAAAAGCTGAACGTCAGGCCGGGTTGGGCAATGACATCAATATAATGCTTCAAAATGTACGGAATGCCGAAATTCCACATCGGCAGCGAGAACACAAATTTATCGGCCGATTTAAAATGCTCGATCACCTTGACTACCGCATTCCACGCGGCGGCTTGCTCCGGAGTATGGCTTTGACCGCTCATGATCGCGTATTTGGCATCCAGCGTGAAGCCATCGAAACTCGGCAGCTTGGCCTGCCAGAGATCAAGGGTTTCCACCGTATCCGTCGGATGAGCCGCACGGTAGGTATCAATGAAGTGTTGAGCTACCGCGATGGAGGCAGAGCGTTCCTTGCGCGGAGAGGCTTCGATGTAAAGTAATTTGGCCATAAGTTCTGTTGGTTAGAGTGCTTTCGGGTTATTTCAAATTTCAAATCCTTGTATGCTTGCAGCATGCCAACTTAAAACGTTCGTTATAGAAATTATATAACGCTTTAATGATGAACTGGATATGTCATAATTGACTGGAAGACTTCTTTAATGAGTTTTCAACGATATTTCGTTTTTTTAACGCTAAGAATCGTTTTGAACGAAAAATCGTTGACAGTTCCGGCTCAACCCAAGGCCACGCTCTTGAACGGTTAGTTGGAGCCCGTTTCACGGAAAGGCTTACCGGATTGATAAAGTTTCATCCGCGCTTCGATGGCGGCGGCGAGATTGCTTTGTCCGGCGAGACGCGCCAGGCTGGCCGCCTTTTGGGCGGTGCTGATAGCAGCGGGAAATTGGCCCGTCTCTGCATACGCGGCGGCAAGTGTGTCGAGGACGACAAATTTTTTCCCGCCACTCAGGCGATTGGCTTCCTCGGCCAAACGCACGGCTTCAGCGCCGTTGCGAACGGAATCATTTGGGCTGGTGGCCTTGATGCGGGCGAGCAGAAATAACGGTTCAATGTTCCCGGGCTTCAGTTGAAGAGCCTGATTCAGTTGCTGGATGGCTTCGATTTCCTGCCCCTGATTAAGCGCCAGCAAGGCCAACTGATAATGCGGTTGCGGGTCCTGCGGGTTGAGTTGAATCCATTGCCCGTAATATCCGGCGGCAGCTTTAATTTTACCGGCGCTGGCGTTCACAAAGGCCAGAGCGCCGAGAATGCCGGGGTCTTTGGGGTGCAGGCGTTGGGCCTGGAGTAAATGCTGTTCGGCAGCTTCCGGTTGTCCGAGCCGTGCGAACAATGTGCCGAGGTTGAAGTGCGCTTCTTCGAGGTCGGGAGCAAGGTGCAGGGCTTGTTCATATTCCTGCCGGGCTTCGGGCAGGAGCCCTTGCTGCATCAAGGCATTCCCCAGATCATAGTGGACATCGGCCATGTCAGGTTTGCTTTTCAGCACCGCACGGTAATGCGTGATGGCATCGTCCACCGCTCCGCGATTGAGCAGAATATTCGCCAGGCCAAAGTGAGCGCTGATATTGCCCGGCGTAATCGAGAGGGCTTTGCGATAAGCCGTTTCGGCGGCAGGCAAATCCCCGGTATCGGCCAAAGCGCCGGCCAGATTAACATAGGCATCGGTGAAATACGGATAGATGCGGACGGCTTCCCGCAGGTGTTGCAGGGCTTCCACCCGTTGACCCCGTTTGAGCAGCGCGTTGCCGAGACCCATTTCCGCCACGGCATTGTTTCGCGTGCTGGCGACGGCATGGGAGAAAAGATTGTAGCTGTTTCGCCAATGTTCCATTTGCGCGCGGGTGACAATGGCACAGGCACCGAGCGTTATTACCGCCAGTCCGAAATACGCGCGCCGCGGCAATGACCAGCGATGTGCCAGTTCAGCCGCTCCCCACACGAGCATGAGGAAAATGCCCGTCAACGGCACGTAGGTGAAATGGTCGGCAAGGGATTGCCAGCCGGCTTGCACGAGACCGATGGTTGGCACCAGCAGCCCGACGAACCACAACCAGCCCACGGTCAGATACGGACGCGAACGGATTTGCGAAAGCGCCAACCAGGTAACGCCGGCAAACAGCAGGATCGCTCCCACCACCCGTGTGGAAGGCCATAAACCCGGATGCGGGTAAAACATGACGAGATCGGTCGGCCAAAACGTTTTTCCCAGATAACGGGAATAAGAAACAAACGCGTTGGCCGCGCGCAGATAGAGCGGCAGCGAGTCAGAGGAAATGAATGAGCCGCCCGTTTTTTGCCAGTGAAACGTGACGAAACTTACGGCCAGAGTGAGTAAAAAGAACGGCACTTTTTCCGCGAGCAAGCGGACTAATTGCGCGACCCAAATGCGCAATGTTGAACTTGTATTCCGCCACGCTTCTACGAAGGCCGGTTGATTTTTCGGCAGTTCGCTGGCGGCAAGGAGCGCGATGCGGTTCAACGGCCAGAAATCCATCAACAGCAGCAAACACGGCAAAGTGACCACCATCGATTTGGAAAGCAGTCCGAGGCCGAAGAACAGCAACGCTACGGCGTAATCGCGCCGCCGTTTACGTTCTACATAATTCAAATAAAACCACAATGTGAGACACCAGAAGAAAGTGCTGAGGACATCCTTGCGCTCCGCAATCCAGGCAACCGATTCTACGTGCAGGGGATGCAGTGCGAATAAAGCTGCCACCATCGCGCTGGGCCAATCCCGTTTCGTCATCCGCCGCAGCAGCAGGAACAACAACAGGGTGTTCGCGAGATGAAAAGCCAGATTGATCAGGTGAGGAGCCGCTGGAGTCACGCCGAACAACTGGCAGTCCACCATGTGGCTGATCAACGTGACCGGTTGCCAATATTCCAGCACACGGTCGCTGAAAGCGTGTTGTACGCCTTCCCAGGTCAACCCGCGTGCAACGTAGTTATTCTGCGTGACGTACGCCTGATCGTCGTAATCGACGAATTCAAACTGCGCCACTGGCCAGTAAACGGCCAGCGTGGCCAGCGCCAGAAGGACGCAAATCAGAATCGGTCGTCGCATGTGCCCGACATCCCTAACAGGGAAAAGCATTGCTGCCAATCCTGCGTTGTCGCCGGAAAATAAACAAACAGGGACGGCCGAAGCCGTCCCTGTGTGAAACTGAATTAAAACTGCGCGCGCTTACTTCTGTTCCTGTTTGCGGCGGTTTTGCATTTCCTTTACCATCTTCTCATACTTTTCCTGCTGTTCAGGCGTCAGGATGGCTTTGATCTTGGCCGTGAAACCTTCGCGGATTTCTTTCAGCTTCGGCATTTTTTCTTCGCGGGAAAGATTTTGATCCTGGAAGATTTCGCGCATTTTCTCACCTTGTTCCTTGAGGATCGGCTGAAGCTTTTCTTTTTGATCTTCGGTCAAGCCGAGTTCTTCGGCCATTTTCTTAAAGCGTTCCTGCGGATTGCCACCAGGGCCGCCGGGACCTTTGCCTTCCGGACGATCGGTCTGCGCTTTTTTCGGAGCGGCATCTTCGGCCATGGCCAGGGAGCCAAGGTTCATCAACGTGCCCAAAGCAAGGATGGCGAGGAAACTAAACTTACTGATCTTCATAAACGATGTGTTGTTTTTGGTTGTCTGGTTGCCCGGCCGCGTTACTGACGGCCCGGCCTCTTTCTTAAGTGACGTAGGAAGTGACGCCGCGCAATTGCGCTGGTTACATCATTACAATATTAAACACTGATCCAACTCGTTAATGTTGTTTAACTTTTTTTATTGCAGTTAGTTACATTGTAATCCATTGCCTACCATCCGGCAGTAATTCAGCCGCAAATTCCAAATGAATGACGCGGCGGTGGGCAGGTGTGGCTGCGGGGGAGGAAGCATGGAGGAGCAGGGG
The DNA here is from genome assembly GCA_048497895.1 of Verrucomicrobiota bacterium. Lineage (GTDB taxonomy): Bacteria > Verrucomicrobiota > Verrucomicrobiia > Limisphaerales > JBEHZA01 > JBEHZA01. The sequence goes on along the minus strand of JBEHZA010000102.1, from coordinate 2,000 downwards.
ACGCATGAGCAGGGCGCCGCCGGGCGTCATGGTGCAGGTGATGGGCGATACACTCTTTCGGAAATCCCCAATTTGTTCGGCCTTCAATCGGCCAAGTTTATGACTGCCGGGTAGCACTTGCAGCGGGCCATTGTGCTCGGTGCAATCGTCCAGATGCAGACGAACGGTGAGCATGCGTTCCAGGATGACCGTTGGTGGTTGAACGTGAATCACGCCAGCTTTAATGGACCACGGTCCGAAACCTTCAATGTCCCGCCGTTCCTTTACGGCGATTGTCAAATCTTGATGCCATGCGACTTTCCAGTTGGCCCCGGGTGTTTTATCAAACAACAGCCCGCGGGCAGGAAATGCCCGCGAACCAAGGATTGGACGCACCAGCGAAAGAACGGTGTCGCTCTTGGCGAGTTGGGCGATTTCCGGGACCGCTTGCAGCAGGTTGCGGACAGCGTAAGTATCGTTGCCTTGCTGACGAACGGACGAAGCGCGCTCCAATTGCGTTAACGTGCCAACGAGTTGCTCAACTTCGGTCGAACTCAAGACGCCGGGAACCAACGCGTATCTATCCTGTTCAATTTGAATTTCCAAATCTTCCGCTGCCGTATTCATGAGCGGAACGCGGCGTAGTGCGCTAAACGATCGCCACCGGATTCGACAACGTGCCGATGCCGGAAATGGTGATGATGACGAGGTCTTGCGGTTGCAGGGTGAAGTCATCGCCCGGGACAATGCCGGTGCCGGTCAATAAGACAGCGCCGTGCGGGAATTCCTGCGAACGGCAGAGATAACCCGCGAGTTCGTCGAAGCTGCGTTTGATTTGATTGATGGAGGTCTCGCCTGCGAAAACGTCTTTGCCGCCGCGTTGGATTTTAATCTGGATGGTCCAGGCGCGTACGTCGGCTTCAGTGACGCCGACGGTGATCCACGGGCCGAGCGCGCAGGAGCGGCTATACACTTTCGCTTGCGGCAGATAGAGGAGATTTTCACCTTCAATATCGCGGGAACTCATGTCATTGCCCGCGGTGTAGCCGACGATTTTCCCGCGCGAATTAATCACGAGCGCGAGTTCCGGTTCCGGCACATTCCACGTGGCGTCCTGGCGAATACCCACGGCTTCCCCGGTGGGAACGACTTTTTCCGCAATCGATTTGAAAAAGATTTCCGGACGCGGCGCCTCGTAAACGCGGTCGTAAGCGGTCGCGCTGAAATCGGATTCTTCCATGCGCGCCTTTTTGCTGCGCAGATAAGTGACACCCGCGGCCCAGACCTCTTGCAATTCCACCGGTGCCAGCCAGCGCACTTCGGAGAACGCATAGCTTGGCAGCGTGGCCTTCGTTAATTTACCCAGTTCACCGATCAGGTCTTCGCTGTCCAGCAGCGAGGTTAGGCTAAGAACGCCACCGGCGGTGAGGTCCACCACGCGGCCAGCATCAATGAGCAGACCTACGCGGATTTGTTTTTGGGCGTTGAGAAAACGGCAAAGTTTCATGGCTTGGAAAAGTTCTGAAATCGCGGATGAAAGTTTACGCGGAGTAATCCAGATAAACGGTTTTGATTTTGGTGTAGAAATCAATCGCACCCGCGCCTTGTTCCTTGAAGGAATCGGTGCTGGATTTTTTCACGCCGCCGAAGGGCGCTTGCAAAGCGAGGCCAGTGGAGATTTGGTTCACCTTCACCACGCCAGCTTCAATCCGTTCGGTGTATTGCATCGCTTTTTTGATGTCGCGCGTCACGATTGAGGCGGAGAGGCCGACATCGACCCCATTTGCTACCGCAATCGCTTCTTCAAAATTTTCCACCGCGATAATCGCGACGACCGGTCCGAATACTTCTTCCTTCGCGATACGCATTTCCGGCGTGACGTCACCGAGAATCGTGGGCTGCATAAAGAAGCCATGCGCGAGATCGCCTTCGGTGAGGCGCTGACCGCCCCAGACCAGTTTCGCGTTCGTCAGCTCCCGCGCCCCGAGTCCGCCGAGCTCACGCCCGAATCCTGAGCCCTT
>JBEHZA010000101.1:0-12350 GCA_048497895.1 Verrucomicrobiota bacterium | reverse complement strand
AGCGAAGGAACTCGCGAGATATCACGCGGGTTGCATTGGAATTCTTGAGATATTCATGAATCGCACGCGTTCACACCTGCTTTCTTTGGTCACTGGTTTATTTATCTTCGTTTGCGCTCATCACACGTTCGCCGCTGACGCCCAACATCCGAACGTGCTCTTCATCATCGCCGATCAATGGCGCGCGCAGGCTTTTGGTTTCGCGGGCGATCCGAATGTCAAAACGCCGAACCTCGACCGCTTCGAGCGCGAATCAGTCAACTTCACGCAGGCCGTTTCTGGCATGCCCGTCTGTTCACCCACACGTGCCACGTTGCTCACCGGTCAACGCCCGCAGACGCACGGCGTGTTTATCAATGATGTCCCGCTCAATCCGAATGCCGTCACCATCGCCAAGGAACTGAAAGCCGCCGGTTACGCCACCGGTTGCATCGGCAAATGGCACGTCGATGGTCATGGCCGCGAAAGCTTCATTCCACGCGAACGCCGGCAAGGCTTCGATTACTGGAAAGTTCTCGAATGCACTCATGCCTACAATAATTCCCCGTATTTCGCCGACACGCCTGAGAAATTGAAATGGGATGGTTACGATGCCCTCGCGCAGACCCGCGATGCGCAGCAATATCTCAAGGACCACGCCAAATCCGCGCAGCCCTTCCTGCTCTGGCTCTCCTGGGGCCCGCCGCATAATCCTTACGAAACCGCTCCGGAAAAATATCGCTCTCTCTATCCAGCGGATAAAATCGTCTTGCCCGCCAATGTCCCACCGGAATTGCAAAAGGTCGCCCGCGGTTGGCTCGCCGGTTACTACGCGCATTGCACGGCGTTGGATGATTACTTCGCCGACCTCCTGCGCACCTTGCAGGAAACCGGCCTGGCGGAAAATACCATCATCGTCTTTACCTCCGATCATGGCGACATGCTCGGGTCGCATGGCGAACAACGCAAGCAACGTCCCTGGGAGGAATCCGCGCGCGTGCCGATGCTGTTTCACTTGCCAGCCAGTTACCAGATTAAGCCGCGTCGCGTTACTGGCACGATCAACACCGAAGACGTCATGCCCACGCTCCTGAGCCTGTGCGGTTGCCCGATCCCGAAGAGCGTCGAAGGTTATGACTTCGCCGGTTACCTGCACGGCGGCCCCGATCCCTCCGGTGGAGCCACGATTATCCGCTGTATCTCGCCGTTTGGTGAATACACCCGTCCGCGTGGCGGCAAGGAATACCGCGAAGTGCGTAACGCCCGTTATTCTTACGCCCGTGATCTGAACGGCCCGTGGCTCCTCTACGACAACGAAAAAGACCCTTTGCAATTAAACAATCTCGTCGGTCAGCCCGAATTCGCTCAACTCCAGTCCGACCTCGACGCGCTTCTCAAACGCAAGCTTGCCGAACAACACGACGAATTCCGTCCCGGCGCCGATTATCTCACCAAATGGGCCTGGAAAGTGGATGCCCAGGGCACGGCCCCAACTGCGCCTTAAAAGATGCGCTCGAAGAGTCTGCAAGCGCATTCACCGGACAGCGACCGTCCCCGGTCGCAGCAAGGTGATCCGTTCGATTGGTTTTGTATATGTCAAACATGCTCGCTCATGGGAATATTGCTGCGACCGGGGACGGTCGCTGTCCGGTAGAATCAATCCTTTTCCAACGTCCATCCCAGGCAAAATCATACCGTTGGTCTGTCAATAATCTCCCAACCCAACCCGCACCCGTAAACAGAGTAATCTACCTTGCCAATCGGCCCTAAACAAAGGGGATGCAATCTGTCTCGGGATATGTTTTCATAATCGCCATGAGTACGTTTGAAAAGCGCAGTGACAATTACCAACTCGCGTTGGTGTTTGTGACTGGCCCGGAAGCGGGCCGTGAGAAATTTTTGGCCGACGGTGAAGAATTGATCGTTGGACGCAGTAAAGACGCTCACGTCATCATCAACGACAATAAAGCCTCCCGCCGTCATGCGCGTTTTCACAGTGCCGCTGGCGAACTCTATGTGGAAGACCTTGGCTCCTTTAATGGCACCTTTGTAAATGGAGCTAAAGTCGAACGCCGCGCCTTGATGCCGGGTGATTCCGTCGAGGTTGGCAATGTGCGCATCAAAATCGAACCGCGCACTAAGGGAACGGAAGTCAGTCGGCCCCAGCCCGGCGGACACCCTGCCGATCCGGCTGTGGCTGTCGTCTCCACCATGGGCAATGTTTTGTCCGATACTCTGACGCCGGCGAAACTCCGGGAAATGCTGCGTTTCCTCACGCAACGCGCCAAGACCGGCGCTTTAATCGTCCACGCCTCATGGGGCACGGGCAGAATTTATTTTCGCAACGGGCAGGCTTACTCGGCCAGTATCAATGGGGCTCCAGCCATTGGTCCGGTCAAAGCCGTGCAGCGGTTGCTGCGCGCGCAAACCGGCTCCATGGAATTCAGCGTGGAAGACGCCGTCCAGCCTGCGCAAGAAGTGAACCTGCCACTGGAAAAAATGCTTCAGGAGGATAACGATTTTGCCACGGAAGTCGCGCGTTTGGGAAAATTACTCCCCGTGCCAGACGCCCGTTTGAACGTAGCCCACCCCACCGGACAGACCGCTGATTCGCTTACTTCCTCGGAACAAGAGGTTTTGCGTTTGGTCGGCGAGCAGGGGACATTGACCCACGTGCTGGATTATTTCCAGGGCACGGATACCGACGCCATCCGCATTTTGATCAATCTAGCCACGCGCGGCTGGGTTCGCTTTTCCAAGTGATCTCTTGGCTTCAGGTCCATTTGCCCATTTAACCGGAACCGAACGTCTAATCGAGGGGTGTAAAACAACGCGTCAGCGTCATGGAGTGCGCCAGTCCTCTGGCGCTTTGTAAGGTTTACGAATAATCCGAACCAGATTGATTCCGCATTCTTGTTCAAACTATCCAACCGCTCTGCTGTCCCTCAGTGATGTGCCACATTCCAGTAACCCAGCAGAAAAAAGAGTGACAGTAATGCCCCGTCCACTATTCGATTATCCAACGCCAGATGAATTCGTTGAGATCGATTCATCAGCAAAACCATCCGTCGGAGTAAGATTCCCAATACAATAAAGGCTACGGGATTCATCGCCCATGCCCCCGATACATCCCCGTGCATCAGCAGCCGAAGTGCACGAGTCGTGCCGCACGTAGGGCAGGGATTGCCGGAGATCAAATAAACGGGGCAAAGTGGGAAATGTCCCCACGCGGGAATGAGCGCGAAAAAGGCCAGGCCAGCCAGAATTAAGGCCAACTCGAGGTTCCTTTTGCTCGTCGTCACAAATCCTTAACTCGAAGGGAAAAATTCCCACGGCCCCACCGGTTTTCCCGAATTGATTTTTTTCGTTACCATATAGGCATCAACCGCCATCAACGGCCACATAACGAAGGCCCCAATCCCTCCTGTAATCACCGCGACAATAACGCTAACCAGCATCATCACCAGCCCTTTGCCTACTTGTCCTACGATCAATTGCCCCAATCCGGCCACACAGCACCCGCTGACCACGGCGATATAGATCGGACTGCGTTGCGGTTTATCGGGCCCATTAATCGTGGTTACTGACGATCCGCAATGCCTGCACTTAACGGCCTCATTCGGAATCTCACCACCGCAAAACGGACATTTTCTTCCTGGTGATTGCAAAGAAGGTGGGGTTGCTGCAGAGGCAGCGAAACTCGATGGCGATGGAGCGTTCGTCGTTTTGCCCGTCGCTCTGATTTTCGTGATAATTTCGCTCAACGGTTTCCACTCCGGCATTCCCAATTGGGCAAACAACGTGCTTTCAGAAATCTCGCCACTTGTTAACAAGGAATTGAGCTTCTCAAGGTTATATGGGCCGCAAGTCTCCTTGTTAATAATGACGTAAAAAGTTTCCTCTGTTGTTGCGTTTCCGGAGCCAGTCGTTGACGCAAGGCTAACCGGCGCGCCGCAACCCGGACAATTTGCCGCTTTATCGCTAATGTCGCGGCCACACTCAGAACACTTGATAAGGGCCATAATTTTGAGAATTCAGATTTTACCTCCCATGCTTCATCGGCCTGAATATTGGGTGACTTATGAATCTCCTCAAGGAAAAATGATGCTTCGGACGTAAAATTATCAACCGTCATTCGTACGCGGTTAATCCTTCTTGTCGAAAGCGCATTGATGTTCAACCGTTATCCACCAGCCGGTAACCAATGCCCGGTTCCGTGACGAACAGTTCCGGTTTTGTGGGATCTTTTTCCAGTTTGTCGCGCAAATGGCCGAGGTAAACGCGCAGGTAATGCGTTTGCTCTACGTAAGTCGGTCCCCAGACCTCCTTGAGAATCTGCCGGTGCGTCAGCACCTTGCCCGCGTGCTGCACAAAAAGCCGGAGCAACGAATACTCGGTGGCAGTGAGCCGGACTTCTTTGCCTTGCAGCTTGACCACGCGGCTCGTTAGATCGACCTCCAGTTCACCCGTCCGATAAATCGTTTCCTGATTGGCCGGTTGCGCGTGTCGTTGGGCTACCCGCAGGCGCGCGAGCAATTCCCCCGTGCTGAATGGCTTCGTGACGTAATCATCCGCGCCGTTATCCAGTGCGGCGATTTTGTCTTCCTCGCGATCACGCACGGAGAGCACCAGCACCGGCACCTTGCTCCACTCGCGCAAACGCCGGAGCACTTCCAGACCATCCATATCGGGCAATCCCAAATCCAGCACGATGATATCGGGACGGCGTTGTGCCGCTTCGTTAATGCCCTCCTGTCCCGTCGTTCCTTCAAATACCTTATATCCGTTGGCCTCGAGCGTAATCCGCAACAACCGGCGAATTTGCACTTCGTCGTCGATAATCAGCGCGATCTGTTTATTGGCAGCCGGGTCACTCATGAGGTTGCTCGGGAACCGTCGGCGATTCCCCGAGCGGCAGCGTAACGGTAAAGATGGCCCCACCGCCAGCGCGATTCTCGGCTTTGACACTGCCGTCTTGCGCTTCGACAAATCCTTTTACAATCGATAACCCCAGCCCGGTGCCTCCCGCTGGCGCTGTTGGGGCGCGATAAAATTTGTCAAAAATACGAATCAACGCCTCTGGCGGCAAACCCGGTCCACGATCCGCCACCGTCATAACCAGTCGTGGCCCTTCCACGCGCACCGCGATTTCCACCGGCGTTTCCGCTGGGGTATAAGCTGCCGCATTGAGCAATAAATTGTTCAACACTTGTTCCATCAAAACGAAATCCATTCTGACCAGTGGCAGGGAATCTGCCAGTGAAACACTCACCTTATGCTGCGCCAGTTGTTTCTCATTGCGCTTGAGCGCGACGTGAATGAGGTCTTTCACATCGCACCAATCCATTTTGGGTTTCACGTGGCCGGACTCCAGCCGCGTAATATCCAGCAGATTGCCCACCAGCCGGTTCAGCCGCTCGGCGGCTTCTGAGATTTCACCCAGAAACGCCCGTTGCAATTCCGGGCGTGAATTAAGCTTTTCATCTCCCAGGCCACTGGCCGCACTGGCGATGGCCGCAATGGGGGTGCGCATTTCATGGGAGATCGAATTGAGCAACGTTTTGCCCAAACGTTCGGATTCCATCAACAACCGGTTTTGTTCCGCTTTCTCGCGCAGTTGTTGGCGATCCAACACCAGCGCAATCTGGCGCACGAAGGTATCCAGCAGATTGCGCTGATTGATCGTTAACATCGGAGTTGGCAATAAGTGCACACCCATGACGCCGAAAACGCCTGCGGCGGTGTTTAAGGGCAAGTACAACGCCTCTGCCAGCGGCAGGCTATCGGTAAACTTGCCGGCGGGCTTCGCGTGTTGAAACACCCAGGCGGCGACACTGTGCTCTTTGTCCGTGACGGCAAACGTGCTGGCGGAATGCGGTTGCCGGCTCAGTGTGCCGGTCGTATCGGGCAGCAGGATCGCAATTTCTGCTTTAAAAACCTGCTTCATTTGTTCGACTACTTTCTTGAGGATTTCGTCACGACCAGTCGCATCCGCCAGTTCCCGCGTCATCAGGTATAACGCCGTGGCCCGTTCTTCCCGGCTGCGCTCCGCTTTTTCCTGGGCGCGAATGCGCGTGATCAATTGCCCCATCACCAGCGCAATCACGAAGTACATTCCAAACATCAATGCGTCTTCCGTGCTGGTAATGTAAAATGTGTGCGTCGGCGGAAGGAAAAAGTAATTCCACAGCAGTGCGGTCGCCGTTGCCGCCACGACCATCGGACCGCGTCCCACAAATAATGCCAGCACTACGTTGGCCATCAGGAAAATCAAAGCGACGGCCCGATATTTAATCAGCGGATTCAGCAAAAAACCGGCCAGCGTAATCGCCGCCACGACTCCCAGGGCGGTGAAGTATTGCGGCCGGGTCGAGGGTTCTGGCAAACGCCAATTGCGAAACGGTTTTTCTTCCAGGTCTTTATCCGCGCGCACGACATGGATATCAATATTGCCGCTTTCCCGCACCAGTCGGCGCAAGACCGAGCCGCCTTTGAAAAAATCGAATAACGGGTGACCGCCGGGTTTGCCGACCACGATTTGAGTCACGTTATGGTGCCGTGCCACACGCAGCAAACCGCGCACGATATCTTCATCTGACGTAGTGACAACTTCCGCGCCCAATTCCCGCGCCAACTCCAGATTGCGCGTCAAGCGACTTTGATCTTCTTCACCCAGCACGCGAGAGGTTTCCACGTAAACGGCTACCCACGGACTATTAAAACTATCGGCCAGCCGGCGCGTCCAACGGATCATTTGTTCCGAAAGCGGGCTGGGACTGATGGCGACCAGCAGGCGGTGACCGGATTTCCACGGTCCCTCAATCTGCATCGTCTGCATGTAATCCCGCACGTCCTGGCCCACGCGTTCTGCCGTCAGGCGCAAAGCCATTTCCCGTAGCGCGGTGAGATTGCCCTCACGGAAAAAATTGAACAGCGCCGTCTCTGCGCGCTCCGGTAAATAGACTTTGCCTTCGTCCAAACGGGTGATCAATTCCTCGGGCGGCAGGTCGATGAGTTCAATTTCCGCAATGTCCAGTACACTGTCCGGCACAATCTCCGCCATCGTGGAGCCGGTGATCTGCCGCACCGTATCGGAACGGCTGGCCACATGCTGAACATTTAAAGTCGTGTAAACGTCAATGCCCGCTTCCAGCAGTTCGAGCACATCCTGGTAGCGCTTGGGATGGCGTGAGCCGGGCGCGTTGGTGTGCGCGAGTTCATCCACCAGTGCCAGGTGTGGCCGTCGCGCGAGCACGGCATCAATGTCCATTTCTGTAATGGCGATGCCGCGGTATTCCAAGGATTTGCGGGGAATCAACGGCAGATTGCCGACGAGCGCATCCGTTTCCTTGCGCCCGTGGGTTTCGACATATCCGATTACGACGTCGCGTCCGGCGTCTTTCTCTTTATGCGCCGCTTCCAGCATGGCGTAGGTCTTGCCCACTCCGGCGGCCATGCCAAAAAAGACCTTCAGCTTGCCGCGTTTTTCCTGGGCATCCAGTTTTTTAATGGCGGCCAGCAGCAAGTCCGGGTCCGGACGAACTTCGTCAGTCACGATGTTATAGTAATTGAATCGATCGTTAAATTCAGTATTTAAAAAACGGACGAACACTGCCTTCGGATCGCGGCTGTGGCAAAGCCCAGCCGCAGCAATATCCGAAAATCAAACGCGCAATCTATTTCAACACCGTTCGACAAGATAAACCTGCTGCGGCTGGGCTTTGCCACAGCCGCGTTCCGTCTGCTTTTGAGTTTTTAAGCAGTAGAAGAATCTTCCATGATCAGCATCACCGGACAAGGCGAGCGTTCGGCCACCTGTCGCGGAATATTACGGCGAAGCAGCCGTCGATACCACGCGCGTTTTTCTTCCGCCATAATGATCAAGTCCGCTTTTCCCCCCTGAGCTTCATGCAGGATGGCTTCACTGGGATCACCGGTGCGGACGCTGGTGCTGGCTTTAATGCCATGCCGCCAGAGGTATTGCACCAGTTTCGCTAGCTCCTGTTCGGCGGATTGGCAAAGTTCACGCAATAATCGTTCGCGGGGAATGCCGGTTTCTTCCCGCGCGATGTTCAGGTTAACCACGTTGAGCAGCGTGACCTGCGCGCCGAGTTTTTGCGCGATGAGCACTACATCTGTCAGCCCGTTCACTGCCTGAGCCGACAGTTTAACCGGCGCCAGAATCTTCGAGAGACTCTTCGGTTGGCTGTTGGTGGCCAGCGCGGGCATCATTTGAATGGTGTTCGGTTGAGGGTTTATTTGGCAGACCTTTGGTCCAACGCCAGGTTCAGTTTCAGCACGTTCACTCCGGGTTCACCGAAGAGGCCCCAATCCCGGTCGTCCACATTTTGGTGAATCAGTTCCTGCACCTGTTCCGGGGTTAAATTCCGGGCCTTGGCCACGCGGCCCACCTGCAGGTTCGCGTTGGCCAGGCTGATATGCGGGTCCAATCCGCTGGCGGAGGCGGTCACCGCATCTGCCGGGACGGGAGCGTTGGTTGCCAGATTATTTTGGGTGCGATAATCCGCCAGATTCTGAGCGATGTTATCAGCCAGTTTCTTCGACGTTGGCCCCAGATTGCTGCCGCCAGAACTTAACGCATCATAGCCATTGCCCGCCGCCGAAGGCCGGGGATGAAAATATTTATCCGCCGAGAAGGATTGGCCAATCAAGGTCGAGCCGATCACGACTCCGTTGGTTCCCAGGATGAGACTGCCATTGGCCTGATGGGAGAATAACGCCTGGCTGAACCCATAGACCACGAGTGGATAGAGGCCGCAACAAACCACCGCGAAGATAATCGTGATTAACACGGCGTTGCGAATTTCAGTAAGGAGATTTTTCATAAAATTAAACCAGTTTCAGAGCAGTGATGAGGACATCGATGGCTTTAATGCCGATAAACGGGATGATTATCCCGCCGATACCATAAATGATCAGGTTGCGTTGTAGAATAGCCAGCGCGCCAATGGGGGTGAATTTAACGCCGCGCAAGGCCAGTGGAATCAGCGCGATAATGATAATGGCGTTAAAGATAACCGCGCTGAGAATCGCGCTGTTGGGGCTGTGCAGTCCCATCACGTTGAGCGGCGCAATCGCCGGGAACGTGGCCATGAGCATGGCGGGGATGATCGCGAAATATTTTGCCACATCGTTCGCAATGCTGAAGGTCGTCAGCGATCCGCGGGTGATGAGCAACTGTTTGCCGATTTCAATAATCTCAATCAGTTTGGTGGGGTTGGAATCCAGGTCCACCATGTTACCCGCTTCCTTGGCAGCTTGCGTGCCGGTGTTCATGGCCACTCCGACATCCGCTTGCGCCAGTGCCGGTGCGTCATTGGTGCCGTCACCGATCATGGCGACCATGCGACCGCCTTTTTGTTCTTCGCGAATCAGCGCGAGCTTGTCCTCCGGTTTCGCTTCCGCGAGGAAATCATCCACGCCGGCTTCGACGGCGATGGCGGCCGCGGTCAATTTATTGTCGCCGGTGATCATGACCGTTTTGATGCCCATTTTACGGAGTTGCGCGAAGCGCTCTTTGATGCCGCCTTTGACGACGTCTTTGAGATGAATCACGCCCAGCACTTTTTCCCGCGTGGCAACGAGCAGGGGAGTGCCACCCGAACGTGCGACCTTTTCCGTCGCCTGTTCGATGGAGGCGGGAACGCTCGAGTTGACGAATTGACGAATCGCTTCGGCTGCCCCTTTGCGATACTGCACGCCGTCGAGATCCACACCGCTCATGCGGGTTTGCGCGGTGAAATTAATGAACTGCGCATTGGCCAATTCATGTATCTGCCGTTCACGAATACCGAATTTCTTGGCCAGCACGACGACGCTGCGTCCTTCCGGCGTTTCATCGGCCAGTGAGGAGAGTTGCGCCGCATCGGCCAGATCTTTTTCACTGACGCCCGGCGCGGGTATGAATTCCGTGGCCTGCCGGTTGCCCAGCGTAATCGTGCCCGTTTTATCCAGGAGCAATACATCCACGTCACCTGACGCTTCAACGGCGCGACCGCTCATCGCCATCACGTTGTGTTGGAGCAAACGGTCCATGCCTGCGATGCCAATGGCGCTCAACAGTCCGCCAATCGTCGTGGGAATCAGACAAACCAGCAACGCGATCAATACGGGAATGGAGAACACTGTCGAAGCGTAAATACCGAATGGTTTCAGAGTCACCACGACCAGCAGGAAGATCAACGTCAGCGCGGAGAGCAGAATCGTGAGCGCGATTTCATTTGGTGTCTTTTGACGTTGCGCGCCTTCCACCAGTGAGATCATGCGGTCGAGAAACCCTTCGCCGGGATTGATCGAGATGCGGATTTTAATTTCATCAGACAACACGCGCGTGCCACCCGTGACGGCGCTGCGATCGCCGCCGCTTTCACGGATAACGGGCGCGGATTCACCGGTAATGGCGGATTCATCCACTGTCGCCGCGCCGGCCACCACATCGCCATCTGCCGGAATAATTTCTCCGGCTTTCACCAGCACGAGATCACCTTTGCGCAGGCTGTTGGCATCGACCGGTTCGGTTTTACCGTCGTTACGAATGCGCGTGGCGGTGGTTTTGGTGCGGGTTTTGCGAAGGGCTTGCGCCTGGGCTTTGCCACGACCTTCTGCCATGGCCTCGGCAAAGTTGGCGAACAACACCGTGAACCACAGCCAGACCGCGAGTTGCGCGATGAAGCCGCGATCGGTGGCGGCGGTGAAGATTCCTACCGTGGTTAGCACTGCGCCCACGAGGGTGACAAACATGACTGGATTCTTGATCATTAGCCGCGGGTTCAGTTTCTTCACGGAATCCCCGAGGGCTGGGCCCACAATTTTCCAATCCAGCAGAGAAGCAGATTTATGCGTCATAAAATTACGATTTAAGAATTAAAACAGTTTTCCTTGCGCCGTGAGGAAATGTTCCACAATCGGTCCCAGCGCCAGCGCGGGCAGGAAGTTGAGCGCGCCAATCAATAAGATGGTGCCGATCAGCAACAGGATGAACGTGAGTCCGGATACCGGGAACGTGCCTGCGCTCAGTGGAACGATCTTTTTCTGCGCCAATGATCCAGCCAGCGCCATGATCGGCACAATCATGAGGAAACGGCCGATCAACATCGCGAAGCCCAGCGTGGTATTATACCAGGGTGTATTGGCGGTGAGCCCGGCGAAGGCGCTGCCGTTATTGGCAGTGCAGGAACTGAAGGCGTACAGGATTTCGCTGAATCCATGCGGTCCGGAATTATTCAACCCATCCAGGCCCCATTTGCTTACTGCCGCCCAGGCGGAGAATCCTAGAATAGAAAGGCACAGCACCAGCAGCGAGAGCATCGCCATTTTGACATCGAACGATTGGATCTTTTTCCCGAGGTATTCCGGCGTGCGGCCCACCATTAGGCCAGCGATGAACACCGCCAGAATGACGAACACCAGCATACCATAGAGACCTGCGCCGACACCGCCAAAGATAATTTCGCCCAACTGCATGTTGAACAGCGGCACAAAACCACCCAACGCCGTGAAGGAATCGTGCATCGCATTGACCGCACCGCAGGAGGCATCCGTGGTGACCGTTGCAAACAATGCAGAGTTGAAAAGGCCGAAGCGGACTTCCTTGCCCTCCATATTGCCATCGGCCGCGGCCACGCCGAGTTGCTGATGAATGGGGTTGCCTGCCGATTCTGCCCAGGCGGACATAAATACGCCGCTCAGGAACAGGATTAACATGGTCGCCCAAACCGCCCAGCCGTGCGCCTGATTTTTCGTCATGCGCCCGAGATACCACGTCAACCCGCTGCCGATGCTGAAAATAGAAAGCATCTGGATGAAGTTGGATAACGGCGTGGGATTTTCATACGGATGCGCCGCGTTCGCATTCACATAGCCGCCGCCATTCGTGCCGAGCATCTTGATGGCGACTTGTGAAGCCATCGGACCTTGCGGAATGGTTTGTTCCGTTACGGTTTGTTCTTCCATCACGGCTTTGCCATCGGGGCCTTTGATGGTTTCGCCTTTGTCGTTTTTCTTTTCCACGCTGATTTTCATTGGCTCCACGAGTTGAGCCTTGGTGTACGGCTTGAAGTTCTGAATCATGCCTTGCGACACGAGAAAGAGCGCGAACACGAGACACAGCGGCAACAGCAGGTAATAAGTGGTGCGCACCGTATCGACCCAGAAGTTGCCAATCGTTTTCGCGGAATGCCGTGCAATGCCCCGCACCAATCCCGCCGCCAGTGCAATGCCCACGGCCGCCGAGGTGAAGTTATGGATGGTGAGCGCGACCATCTGGGAGAAATAAGACATGGTCGATTCACCGCTGTAGCTCTGCCAATTGGTATTGGTGGTAAAACTGACCGCGGTATTAAAGGCCAGAT
>JBEHZA010000100.1:0-12362 GCA_048497895.1 Verrucomicrobiota bacterium | reverse complement strand
GATCCAGCGTTCGTAGATTTCCTGAATCGGCACCGGGTTGAGGAAGTGTCGTTTTTCGCGCCCCTGCCAAATAGTGCTCACCAAATTGGCTTCTTCCATGATAACGAGATGTTTCGCCACGGCCTGCCGCGTCATGTCGAGCGGCAGGCAGAGTTCGGTCAGCGTCTGTCCATTCTGCGCGTACAGACGATCCAGCAGATCCCGGCGGCTGGCATCGGCCAGCGCTTTAAAGACAGCGTCCATGCAATTACAATATGCAACCATTTAGTTGCATGTCAAACGCGATTTTTATCTGGCCCGTTTTTTACGGTTTAGTGGGGTAAAATGCCGGATGAACAAAATATCTATAGCGCTGGCTGCGGGTTTGGATTAGAAAAGCAAGAGAGTTACGGTTTTACCAAGAGGATCGTGTCATGAATTTCCACCTGAATCGCAACGGCCAGAATCTGGGCACGTTTCCCCTCGAAGAATTGCGGCGGCGACGGCGCATCGGTGAATTAACGGGCACGGAACTGGTCTGGTGTCCGGGCATGCCAGAATGGAAACCGCTGGATACGGTGATTGCTCCCGAAGTTGCCAAAACAACGGCTTCCGCTCCTCCGCCGATTCCCCGTTCCGTCCGGGCCAATCAATCGAATCCGGTTTTTATGTGGGCGATGGTGGGGGCCGGCATCATCGTGTTCATCGGCTTGATCATTTTCGGATTTTCGGTGCAGCGAAATATCCAGCAATTTCAAAAGATTCAGCAGAGCAAACTTCAACAGCCCGGGGAGGATTTGAAGCTGGTGAAGAAGCGCGTGACGTGGCGGACAAACTCGGTCACCGAAGCCGAAGCCACCCAGCGCAAACGTGCCTTTCGCATGCGCGTCTGGGTGGATGAATATCAGAAACACGGGCAGCATGATCAGCCTTACGACGCTGATGCCACGCGGTATATCCAGATCTGGATCGATAATAATTATGGGGGCAAATTGGCGACCAATGCGACCGCGTTGCGCAAATTAGGCGACAAACTGGCAGCCGATCGCACCTGCAATGACCCACTGGTGTTAACGGTTGCGGGCGTCAACAGCATTGAATTGCACGAAAGTATTCAACGGCTGGAACGGGCGCTTAAAGGGTTTGAAAAATCTTCGTACTCAGCCTATCCGCAAATGTATGCCGCGGTAGAACTGGCGGATAAACTCAGCGAAAATCCGGAACGCGGCGCGACATTGGATGCCACGGCCGTGCGGCTCTTTAAAGAAGCTTTGAAGGACGGCAGCTTGAGGCCGGAGGATCAAGCGGACATTGGTGAAATCATGATTAACGGCTGGGGTGAACGCTTCTTTAAACGCAACGGCGAAAAAATTCTCCCTGGGGTGCGCGAAGCAGGCAAATCCTTCGCCTGGCTCGCCCTGCTGCTGGAAGGCCAATATCACATGGAAACCGCCTGGCAAGCGCGCGGCTCAGGTTATGCCAACACGGTCTCGGAACAAGGCTGGAAAACTTTCAATGCTCAAATGGAAAAAGCGAGCGACTGTTTGTGTCAGGCCTGGCAAATGAACCCGGAACAACCGTTGGCCCCGAACCTGATGATCAGCGTGGCTCTGGCCAGTTCGGATTTGGAGGATATGCGTTTGTGGTTCGACCGGACGATCGACGCGCAAATTGATTATCCGGGAGCCTGGAGCAACCTGCGCTGGGGTTTGCGGCCACGATGGCACGGCAGTCTGGAAGCCATGCTGGCGCTGGGAGTCAATGCGCTGGACACGAAACGGTTTGATACCGATGTGCCGCGCAAATTAATGGATGTCATTACCGATCTGGAGGCCGAACAGGAGTTGCCGCCGGGACGCCATATTTACGGGCGGGCAGATATCTGGCCGCTGGTGCAACGAATGTATGAAGGCTATCTGGCCGAACCGACTCAGTCGAATTATCTGAGTGGCTGGCGGACCAGTTATGCCGTGGCCGCCTATCTGGGCGGCAAATATGATGTGGCGCGGACTCAAATGGAGGCATTGAAATGGAAACCGGTGCGGAGCAACCTGACGGGTTGGGGCACGGACCTTTCGTTAATGACTTATGAAATTGCGGCGATGACCAGTCCGGCCGGCAAGCCACTGGCGGAAGCGGAAAGGAATTATAAACGAGGCGATATCGACACCGCGTTGCGCCAGTTTAACAGCCAGTCCACCTCCACCAATCTGGACGATCGAACCGTTAAGTTCATCCATTTCCGGACGGCAGCGCTGGAACAGGAGCAGCATTTGGAACGGGGCGAGTGGGTCGATTTTCTACCGAAAGAAAACAATGACCCCGCCTGGGTACGGTTAATTGGACGTTACGAACATGAATCGGATGGCGCGCTGAAAGTAAGTTCCTCGACCGGCGGGCATTTTATTTTTTCACGCGTGCGGATGAGTTCGGAATTTGAGGTCAAAGGAGAATTTGAAGTCGTGCAAACTTCCAATAAAAGCTTTCAAGCCGGGCTGATCATGGGAGAACCGGACCCGCGTTCGTATGATTGGTATGGTTTCCGCATGAAACGAAACGACGTCGAAGGTGACGTGACCTCATTCGCGCTCGGCTGGAGTACCCTGCAAGCGCTGGAGCATGTAACGTTGAATGACAAGCAAAACTCTTTTACCTTCCGCTTCCAGGGCGGCAAAGGCAGCGCCACTTTGAACGGAAAGGAAATATTCCGCGATGCCGTGCCGCCAAGAGCAGTTGATTTCTCCCATCAGGAGGTTCATCTCGGGGTGGGAGCGTTCAATGATATGAACGATACGGTGATCCGTTACCGCAACGTGCAGGTGCGCCGGCTTTCTTCCACGACCAGAGCCGCGCTCAAATAGTTTTGCTTCGCCGGCACAGGCCGCTATCCGCCCTGCGTTTCCCGACGGAGGCGCGTCCTTTTTATTCGATCATTACACCACTTTTACACCGGGTTAATAATTCCTTTACACATGAGTGAGAGGTTAAGGCAAACCAAGAACCTGAGCAGCAGCCCAGGTTGCCATTCAAATCAAACTCATATGAAAACCAGTCTATCGCTCAGTGCGTCCCTCCTGGCCGCGGTAATGCTGGCCACGCCCGGCGGCTATGCCCAACCTCCCGGACCTCCGGCTCCGCAGCCGCCTCCGCCAGTCAATCCGCCCCCGCCCACTGGCAGCCATCAGGCAGTGCATCCCAAACCGCCGCAAAACCCGATGCCGCAGCCAAAGCCAACGCCACAATTTGGCGACCCATTGCCGGGACTGCCACTGGCTCTCCTGCTGGACTTCGTCGATGGACTGGATGAGTTTGAAAATGTGGAGACGGTGGAAAGCGGGCTGGGACCGATCTTTAACAACGTTTCCTGTGCCGCGTGCCATTCGGCGCCCAGCGTAGGCGGCAGCAGCACACTGATGGTGACGCGGTTTGGCCGCACGGTAAATGGTGTCTTCGATCCGCTCACCGAAAAAGGTGGTTCGCTGTTGCAGGAGTTCGCCATTGATCCCGCCGTGCGGGAAGTAATCCCGCCGGAAGCCAACACCATTGCCCATCGCCGCACGACTCCGCTCTTCGGGGTGGGATTGATCGAGGCGATTCCGGATGCAGTGCTGCAACAAAACGCGCTGCAAGTGAAACCGGATGGAGTGAAAGGCCGGGCCGCTCTGATTACGGACGTGGTGAGCGGTCAAACGCGCGTGGGACGGTTCGGCTGGAAAGCGCAACAAGCCACGTTGCTGGCGTTTGCCGCCGATGCTTACGTCAATGAAATGGGCATCACGAGCCGTTTCTTCCCGACCGAAAATGCGCCCAACGGGAATACGAATCTGTTGGCCAAATTCGATCACATTCTGGACCCGGAGGATGCGATTGACCCGGCAACGGGCAAGGCGGACATCGACAAGGCAGCGGACTTCATGCGGTTGCTCGGTCCCCCGCCCCGTGGACCGGTAACCCTCTCCAGTGGCGCGGGAGAAATCGTGTTCCGGCAAACCGGTTGCGCGGTGTGCCATCAACCGAGCATAAATACGGGCACCAGTTCGATTGCCGCCCTGAGCAATAAGCCGGTTAACCTTTATTCCGACTTACTGCTGCACGATATGGGTTCACTGGGTGACGGCATCGCCCAGGCCAACGCGGGCGTGCGGGAAATGCGGACGGCTCCGCTGTGGGGTTTGCGCGCTCAACCCATTCTGTTACACGACGGTCGTGTCAACACGGTGGATGGCGCGATTCGCGCACACGACGGGGAAGCGGCCACAGCCCGCAACCGTTACCTGCAATTGACGCCGCAAGCACGCCAGCAATTGCTGGATTTCTTGAATTCGCTTTAGTCAAAAAGAATCCCTCCTACACAAACACACACCCCGCACCGGCGATATCCTTGTCCCGGTGCGGGGCTTCTCTTTTTCTGAGTGAAAGGAGCAAGACTGAAACCAGCGGTTGATACGGGCGGGAACGGTGGCATTCTTTTTGAACGAACTGGCTGGATGGACGCGTTGCGGCTGGTTCCGCCAGCGGAACACAGCCGTGGTCCGCACCGGATCGCCTGCTATTTTCGATCGCGCCCCCGCTGCGCTTCGCCACTTGCATCCGCCTGCATTGCCGCTAAAATTTCCGGCAATGCGAATTTCCGATTTAAGAACGGCCCTGAGCCGCAATTTATTGACCGCGTTGCTGCTGATTACCGTATTGCCCCTGTGGGCAGATGAACCGGCGGATGGCACCACCAAGAAGAAGGCCGATGACCGCGCCCCAGAGGGGGTAACGCTGGCTGACGATCCCGCAACCGCCATGAAGAAGATGCGCGTAACGCCGGGATTAAAGCTGGACCTCTTCGCCGCCGAACCGTTGATTCAAAATGTGGTCAATTTCGCCTTCGATGAAAAAGGCCGCGCGTATGTAGTGGAAACGTATCGCCGCCGGACTTCCACCTTTGATATTCGCGCGCATAAAGACTGGCTGGATAACGATCTCTCGTTCCGCACGCTGGAGGATCGCATCCAGTTTTTTAAAAAGACGCTGGCGCCGACTGATGATCCGGCGGAGAACGAGCGGCGGGCCAAATATTTGAAGGATTACAATGGCGACGGAAAAATTGACTGGCGCGACATGGAAGTGGAATCCGAACGTATCCGCCTGATTGAAGACACGAAGGGCACCGGAGTCGCCGATAAAGCGACGACTTATGCCGATGGTTTTAACACACTCGTCTCCGGAGTGGCGGCGGGCATTCTGGTGCGCAAGGACACCGTCTGGTTTACTTGTATTCCAGACCTGTGGAGTTTGCAGGATACCAATCACGACGGCGTAGCGGATACCCGCAAAGCGTTACATCACGGCTTCGGCGTACACATCGCCTATGGTGGTCATGACATGCACGGGCTGAAGATGGGGCCGGATGGAAAGATTTATTGGACGATTGCCGATCGTGGCACGCACGTGGAGGAAAATGGCAAGGTGGTGGCCGATCTGCCGGATACCGGCGCGGTCTTCCGTTGTGATCCGGACGGCTCCAATTTTGAAGTGGTGGCGACCGGCTTGCGCAATCCGCAGGAAATTTCCTTCGATCAATACGGCAACCTGTTCGCCGGGGATAACAATGCGGACGGCGGCGATAAGGCGCGGTGGGAATATATCGTGGAGGGCGGTGATTACGGCTGGCGCATTGGCTGGCAGCATTTGCCCAAACTCGGCGCGTGGAATTCGGAACATTTGTGGGAACTGACGCCGACCAATGCAGCCGCGTATTTGCTCCCGCCCGTGGCGCTCATCAGCCATGGCCCGGCCGGCAACGCGTATTATCCGGGAACGGGGCTGCCGGAGCGGTTCAAAAACCATTTCTTCCTGGCGGATTTTCCGGGTGGGGTACGTCACTTTGAAGTGAAACCGGATGGCGCAGGTTTTACGGTCGATAATCCGCAGAATTATTTACTGGATAACAGCCTCGATAAACTTGAGGGCAAATTAATTTGGGGCTTGTATCCGGTGGATGTCGATTTCGGTCCGGATGGCGGCGCGTATGTAGCGGATTGGGTGGTGGGTTGGGAAAAGACGGCGAAAGGTCGCATTTTCCGGCTGCACGATCCGGAAGTGGACAAAGACCCGTTGACGCTGGAGACCAAAAAACTGCTGGCGGAAGGGATGGAAAAACATTCCTTCAAAGACCTGGGAGTATTATTGGGGCATGCAGACATGCGGGTGCGATTGGCGGCCCAATACGAACTGGCTGAACGCGGTTTCTCACGGCGCAAGTTGAATTACGGCCCGCTGGAAATCCGGGTGCCGGGCAACAAATCGCTGGATGCGTTGATGGAGGTTGCGCAAAAGAGTAAAAATCAGCTCGCCCGTTTGCATGCCATCTGGGGCATCGGCCAGATTGCGCGCCATACTTCCAATCAGGGGTTATTCGATCTGATGTTTCTCCTGAAAGACAGCGATCCCGAAGTGCGGGCGCAAGTAGCCAAGGTCTGCGGCGACGCCAGATTCCCACGCGCCTTCGACCTGATTCTGCCTTTGATATTGGACCCGAATCCGCGGGTGCGTTTCTTTGCCACTTTGGCAGCCGGAAAATATCAGAACGCCCAGGCGTTAGAACCGATCCGGGAGATGTTGAAGGAAAATGCCGATCGCGATGCCTTTTTGCGGCACGCCGGGGTCATGGCGCTGCTCTGGATCAATGACAGCAAGACGCTTACGACCGCCATCAACGATCCGTCCAGAGCCATCCGGCTGGCGGCATTATTGACCTTGCGGCGGTTGCATCGTGAAGAAACGGCGGAGTTTCTACGCGACAGTGATCCGGGCATTGTCCTGGAAGCTGCCCGCGCGATTAATGACGAAGCCATCACCAACGCTTTGCCGCGACTGGCCTCGGTCCCCTTGCAACCGAACACTCCAGCGCCGCTGGCCCGCCGGGTTATGAACGCAAATTTCCGGCTCGGCACTCAGGTGAGCGCCACCATCCTCTCCACCTATGCCGCGACGACGAATGCGCCCGAGGCTTTGCGGGTGGAGGCCATCGAAACTATGGGTGATTGGGTGAAGCCATCTGGACGCGACCGGGTGGTGGGTTTGTGGCGGCCTCTGCCAACGCGTGATGCCAGCACCATTACGCCCGTGTTGAAACCATTACTCGCGGAATTATTGCTCTATGCGCCGGAAAAAGTGCAATTGGCCACGGCACAAACGCTGGAGAAACTGGCTTATGCTGAGGCAGGTCCCCTGCTCTTTGAATTGCTTTCAGATAACCAGGCCAAACCCGAAGTCCGCGCGGCGGCCTTATCGGCTTTGTCCGCCCTTAAATCTCCGCGTTTGAATGACGCGCTGAAAATCGCCAAGAGCGATGCGAGCGAAACATTGCACAAAGCGGCCAGTAAACTGGAAGGCGCGGGCGGCGGTGATGAAGCCGTCGAATCGCTGGCCGCTACCCTGGATAAAGGTTCGTTTGGAGAAATGCAGGCAGCTTTGCAAGGATTGGCTGGCATCAAGGGCAAGGCCGCCGACAAAGTCATTTCGAAATGGATGGATAACGTCATCGCAGGAAAAGCGCCGCGGGAAGTTTTGTTGGACGTCATCGAAGCTGCGGCCAAGCGCAGTTCTCCTTCAATCAAGAAAAAGCTGGAGGCTTATCAGGCGGCAAAAGATCCAAAGGATGATCTGGCGGCCTTCCGGGAAACGCTCTATGGCGGCGATGCCAAGGCGGGAAAAGAAATCTTCTATGAACGTCCGGAAGCAGCTTGTTTCCGGTGCCACAAGATGAACAGCGAAGGCGGTGAAGTGGGTCCGGAATTAACGGGCATCGGTTCACGCCAAACGCGGGAATATCTGCTGGAATCGATTGTCTATCCGAACAAACAAATCGCGCCAGGATTTGAAAGCGCGCTGGTCACCATGCAGAATGGAACTTCCTACGCGGGAGTGATTAAGAGCGAAGATGCCAATGAACTGGTAATCAACTCGCCCGAAGATGGAATTTTGAAACTGAAGAAGGCCGAGATCAAGAACCGTGAAAAAGGCCAATCGGCCATGCTCCCGGAACTGGCGAATGTGCTTTCGCGGCAGGACTTGCGGAATGTGATCGAGTTTCTGGCGCAGTCGAAGCAGAAATGAGGGTGGGAAAATGACGAAGTGCCGAATGACTAAATCCGAAGATTAACCGCGAAATACGCGGAATACGCGAACGGGGGCGATGCTCTATGGAAGTACGGGTAAGTTGTTAACACCGGCCGAAGTTTGAAAATGAGGGAAGAAAGCCGTGAAATCGTATTTCGCTCCTTGATTCCGCGCTTTGGCCGTATATTTTAGCCCCTCATTATGCCGAAATTGAAGTTTGCGAAGGCGTTAAGCCTATTTATTTGTTTGTTCGCAGTGGCCGCTTTGAAGGTGTCCGCGGCGGAAATCAGTGTGTCCAAAGACAGCAAGCCGGGCGGATTGCTCCAGGCGGACCGGTCGCCGGAACCGAGTCTGGTTCCGGCATCCAATGAAGGCGAGCTGGCTATCAAGGGTTTTCAAAAACCGCCGGGCTTCAAAATCGATCTCTACGCGGCGGAACCGCTGCTGGGGAATGCGGTGTCTTTCTGCTTTGATGAGAAGGGGCGCATTTATACTTCGGAAACGTATCGTTACCGGACGAGCGTGCTGGATATCCGCGCTTACATGCACATGCTGGATGCGGACATCGCCTGCCGCACGATTGAAGACCGCGAAGCGATGTGCAAAAAATTCTTTGGCGCGCAAGCGGCTGATCTGGCCATCGAAACGGAGGTCATCCGGCTGCTGGAAGACCGGAGCGGCAGCGGCAAGGCCGATTCCTCCACGATTTATGCGCAGGGATTCAATAGTCTGCTGGACGGCATTGCTTCCGGCGTGATTGCGCGCAAAGGCAAGGTCTGGTTCACGGATATTCCGAACCTCTGGCAGCTTCAGGATACGAAGGGCGATGGCAAAGCGGATGTGCGGCAAATCCTCAGTCGCGGTTACGGTGTGCACTTCAGTCTGACGGGCCACGATATGCACGGCCTGATCTTCGGCCCGGATGGGCGGTTGTATTTCAGCATCGGCGACCGGGGCGCGAACGTCAAAACCCAGGAGGGCAAGCAACTGAATTATCCCGATCAGGGCTCGGTCTTCCGGTGCAATCCGGATGGATCAGAACTGGAAGTGTATGCCACGGGCGTGCGCAATCCGCAGGAATTGGCTTTCGATAAATATGGCAACCTGTTCACGGGCGACAACGATTTCGATCACGGCGATCATGAACGGTGGGTGTACGTGGTAGAAGGCGGCGATAGCGGCTGGCGGATCGGCTACCAATTCCCGCCGCTCGGCTATGACCTCGTGCCGTGGATGCTGGAAAAAATCTGGTGGCCGCATTTCGACGGACAAGCGGCGTACATTGTGCCACCGGTAGCCAACATCGGCGACGGTCCTTCCGGGCTGGTTTACAATTATGGCGGCACAGGGTTGCCGGCCAAGTTCGACGAACATTTCTTCCTCTGCCATTTCAAGGGCGCGCCGAATCGCAGCGGCATCGAGACGTACAAAATCAAACCGAAGGGCGCGACGTTTGAAATGGTGGTGGATGAACCGTTCATTTGGGGCACTCAGGCCACGGATGTGGATATTGGCCCGGACGGAGCGATTTACTGGGCGGATTGGGGTTCGGGCTGGGAACGGAACAAGAAAGGCCGCATTTACCGCGCGTATGACGTCGAGGCGATGAAGAACCCGATTGTTGCGGAGACGAAAAAATTGATCGGCGAAGGAATGGAGAAGCGTACATCGGAAGAACTCGCGGGGCTGTTGGGGCATCGCGACCAAAGGGTGCGCCGGGAAGCGCAATTTGAATTGGCTGATCGCGGGGCAGCGTCGATCAAAACGCTGGTAGCAGTGGCCCGAAAGAACGAGAGCCAATTGGCCCGCATTCACGCGATTTGGGGACTGGGACAGATCGGACGGCATGATGTCTCCGCGCTGACGCCGCTCGTGCCGCTTTTGAAAGATGTGGATGACGAAGTGCGCGCGCAAGCAGTCAAGACATTGGCGGATGATCGCTACCCCAAAGCGGGCGGCGTGTTCACGAAATTATTGAAAGACCCGAGCGCCCGCGTGCGTTTCTTCGCGGCAACCGGGTTGGGCCGGATCGCTTACAAAGAGGGGGCGCATGACGTGCTCGCGATGCTGCGCGAGAATCAGGATCAGGACCAATATCTGCGCCACGCGGGCGTAATGGCGCTGGTAGGCATGAATGACTCCAAGACGTTGCTGACCGCGGCGAAGGATAGTTCGAGTTCCGTGCGCATGGCCTCCCTGCTGGCGATGCGCCGCCTGGGACGTCCGGAGATTGCTCAATTTTTGGCGGACAGCGATCCCTTGATCGTGGTGGAAGCGGCGCGCGCAATCAATGACGCGCCGATTAATGACGCGTTGCCGCAACTGGCGGAGTTGATTCATAAGCCGACGGCTTCGCTGCCGCTGATGTTGCGCGTGATCAACGCGAATTTCCGGACGGGCAGCGCCGAAGCGGCGAAGGCACTGGCTGATTACGCCGTGCTGAATGACACTCCGGAGGCGAATCGCGCGAAAACGTTGCGCGAAGAAGCCAGCGGCAAAGACGCGAAAGCGAAGGCGCAAGAGGCGGGGCACTTTGAACATTTGCGTGCGGAGGCGTTACTGGCGCTGGTCAATTGGGCGGAACCACCGGCGCGCGACCGGATCGTCGGTCTGTATCGTCCGCTGGCAGAGCGCAAGAGTAAGCCGGCCACGGATGCTTTGCGTCCGGTATTGGCTCAAATCCTGCGCACCGCGCCGGATTCAGTGCGAGTCGCCGCCATCGACGCCGCAATGCAATTGAAGATTCGCGACGTGGCTCCCGTGCTGGCGGAATTAGTGCCGGACACAAAATTAACTCCCGCGACGCGCGCGGCGGCGTTGAAGGCGTTGGATACCTTTGAATACAGCCGGCTGGCGGAAGTGGTGAAGGCCGCGGTAACGGACAAAAGTGAAATCGTCCGCACGGAAGCCAATCGCGTGCAGGCCAAGTTGAATCCGGGCGACGCCACGACGCCGCTCGCGAATGTCCTGCAACACGGCACCGTGCGGGAGCGGCAAGGCGCGTTCGCCACACTGGCCACAGTGCCGGGCGCGAAAGCGGATGCGATGATTTCTTCGTGGCTCGATAAGTTACTGGCAGGCCAGGCAGATAAAGAAATTCAATTCGACCTCTTGCAAGCTGCGGCCAAACGCAAGACCCCGGCCATTCAGGAACAACTGGCAAAATACGAAGCGGCCCGGCCAAAGAATGACAACCTCGCCAGGTTCCGCGAAATTCTCTACGGCGGCAACGCCGAAGCGGGCAAGACCGTTTTCTATGAGAAACCGGAGGCTTCGTGCTTCCGTTGTCATCAGATCAAAGGCGAAGGCGGCGAAGTCGGTCCGCACCTCGACGGAGTGGCCACCCGGCAGACGCGCGAGTATATTCTGGAATCAATCATTGATCCCAATGCAAAGATTGCGCCCGGCTTTGAATCCTGGACGGTGACGATGAAAAACGGGATGAGTTACGCGGGCATTTTGAAGAGCGAGAACGATCAGGAAATCGTCCTGAACTCGCCGGAAGACGGTTTGTTGAAGTTGAAGAAAGCCGAAATCAAATCGCGCGATAAAGGCTTGTCCGGCATGCCGCCTGGAATGGGTGAAATTCTTCCCAAAGAAGACATTCGCAACCTGGTGGAGTTTATCTCCACGCTGAAATAGCAACGATTCGTCGCTTAATCAATCAGCCCGACCGGTGAAAAGGGTTTGCCGGCGGGCTGATTTTGCGGGCGAAGCGTTGCGAACGTTTTACTGACGGGAGATCGCGAGCTTTTCGTGCGGCTGCCAGATGCCTTTGCCGCCCGCCCGCGCTTGCAGACTGAGGCGTCGCAATGACTCCTGCATTTCCGACGGCAATTTGTCCAATGCGAGATTGTGAACGCCCGCGTTGCCCGTGCTGACCAGCTCAAAGTTCACGGGCATTTTATTGAGATACACGACGCCCAATCCACTGCGATATTGATTGAGCATGACCACTTGCACGGTGACGGGTTTGTCCTTAACCAATTCAATGAGGTAATCGCGTGATTCCTGGTCATGCCATTCCGGCACGTAAAGACCAGCCAGACTAAACGTGTAAATAACCCCACTGGCATCACGCAACAGGATTGCCCGGCCATCGATGACGGAATCCACCGTGCCAGTCACGGTCCCGAGGATTTTTCCGGCATCTTCTTTATGGATGCGCTCCAGTTCTTTCCGCGCCAGATAGCGATCCGAGTAAGTCGGAACGGAATCAGGATGCAGGTATAACCGGTATCCAAACACCCCCCAGAAGGCCAGCATGCCCA
>JBEHZA010000099.1:0-12466 GCA_048497895.1 Verrucomicrobiota bacterium | reverse complement strand
CACGGACTTTGGTCCGGCGTTGTCGGAGATCGGCACGAAACTGGGCAAGGACGCAATCTACGAAGCGATCCTGGACCCAAGCGCGGGGATTTCTTTCGGTTTTGAAGCGTGGCAGGTGGAATTAAAATCAGGCGATGAAGTATTCGGGCTGATCGTGAGCGAAACGGCAGACACGTTGACGATGAAAGATGCCACGGCCGTCACTACTAAAATCAAAAAGGACACCATCACCAAACGCACACAGATGAAGCTTTCGATTATGCCGGCGGGTTTGCAATTAACCATGTCCACGCAGGATTTGGTGGATCTGGTGGAGTTTCTCTCGTCGCTGAAGAAGAAATAGAGTCATTCGGCCCCATTTAATTGACCTGGAGGAGGTTAAGTCGCGTAACGCCGAAAGGAGGACGCCAATTTTCAGGTTGATTTACCGCGTCATTGATTTGACTAAGGGCGGGAGGAAAAGCACCTTAGCAGAAGTGCTATGAAAAAATTAATTAAACTCGGACTGATCGGTTTAGTGGTGTTGATCCTCATCGGCGTGGTGGTGGCGATGTCGATCGAAAGCATTATCAAAAAAGGGGTGGAAACGGTGGGGCCGAAAGTCACGAAAGTAGATATTAAATTGGACAGCGTGCAGTTGTCGGCCTTGTCCGGCAAAGGCGGCGTGAAGGGGCTCGTGGTCGGCAATCCGGAAGGTTATAAGAGCCCAACCGCAATTAAGCTCGCGACGGCGAGCATGGCGATCAGCCCAAGTTCGGTGCTGGCGAAAAAAGTGGTGATTCACTCGATCGTCGTAGAAGCGCCGGAAATTACTTTGGAAGGCGGATTGAATGAAAATAACCTGACTAAAATCCTGGCCAACGTGCAGGAATTCGCCGGCACTTCTGCCAAAGGCGATAGTGGCAAGGAGGATAAATCATCCGCCAAAAAACTTCAGGTGGACGAACTCACCGTTACCGGAGCGAAGGTCACCGTGAGCTTAAGCATGCTGGGCGGCAAGCCGATGAGCGTCACATTGCCGGACATTCACTTTAAAGATTTGGGCACCGGTCCGGAGGGCATTACGCCGGGCGATCTGGTGGCCAAAGTGTTTTCGGAAGTCGTCAGCAGCACAATCACCACGGTGGGCAGCAGCGTGGGTAAACTCGGCAAAGACGCGCTGAACGGCGTGAAGGGCGTGGGCGGCAGTGCGACCGAAGGGGTCAAAAACGCCACCAAGAGCCTGGGCGATTTGTTCAAGAAAAAGTAAAAACGAAGGGAGCCAACCAAGCCGGCTCTTTTCCATAGCCAATAAAAAAGGCGCAGCCGGGAGGGCTGCGCCTGAATTATGATAACGCGGTTGTTACTTCGCTGCCGGAGTAGCTGCGGCCGTCGCCAGTGCCAGCCGTTTAGCCATGATGGCATCGATAATTTTTTGCGCGAGTTCCGGTTTGTCCACCAAAGCCTGACGCGCAGAATCCCGCCCCTGACCAATCAATTCGCCGTTAAACTGCAACCAGGCGCCTTTCTTCTCCACGACACCGGCTTCAATACCCACGTCGAGAATGCTGCCTTCTTTGTTAATGCCGTGATTGAAGATGATGTCGAATTCGGCTTCCACAAACGGCGGCGCCATCTTGTTCTTCACGATCTTCACCTTCACATGGTTGCCGGTGGCGTTGCCCGCGGCGTCCTTGAGCGTGTCTTTGCGGCGGATATCAATGCGCACACTGGCGTAGAATTTCAGCGCCTTGCCGCCGGGAGTTGTTTCCGGGTTGCCGAACATGACGCCGACTTTTTCGCGCAATTGGTTCGTGAAGATGCACGTGGTGCGCGCCTTGTTCAGGATGGCGGTCAATTTCCGCAACGCCTGACTCATCAAACGCGCCTGCATCCCCATCGTCGCCATGCCCATGTCCCCTTCCAATTCGGACTTCGGCACAAGTGCCGCCACGGAATCAATCACGATCACATCCAGCGCATTCGAACGCGCCAGGGTTTCGCAAATGGTCAACGCCTCTTCGCCGCTGTCCGGTTGCGAAACGAGCAGGTCATCCAGATTTACGCCCAGCTTGCGCGCGTAACCGGGGTCCAACGCGTGTTCCGCATCGATGAACGCAGCCAAACCGCCGGCCTTTTGGGCATTGGCGATCACGTGCAGCATCAGTGTCGTTTTGCCGGAGGATTCCGGACCAAAGATTTCAATGATTCGCCCGCGCGGCAACCCGCCGATGCCCAGCGCCAGGTCTACCGCCAATGCGCCCGTGGGAATCACGTCAATTTTCTGGTTCGCCTGCGCGGCGCCCAAACGCATGATGCTGCCCTCACCAAAGGTTTTGGTGATGGTGGAAATGGCGGACTCAAGATCACGCTGGCGCGCGGCACTCAGCTTGGCCGCTTCCGCCTGGCGGGCATCGGCAGCAACGCTCTTTTCGGACTTTTCAACTTTTTCGATTTTCTCGACTTTTTCTGGTTTCTCGACTTTTTCTGGTTTCTCGGTGGATTTTGCGGCCATAATTTTCTCCTGAAATTTTGTGGTGGCTACTATGGAGAATCAGTTTTCCAAGTCAATCGTCGGCTCGCAAATTTTCATCAATTACCACCGCGCAGCTTAGCCTTACGAAAAATAAATTGCCTCCCTTTCGGCCCCCGGTTTAGGCTCAGTCTCATGTTTTCGCATGTTGTCATTTTCTGGACCGATCCGGCCAACCCGAAGGCCGCGGATGAACTGATTGAAGGCGCTCAAAAGTATCTCGCCCCCATTCCGGGCGTGCTCTCCTTCCACATTGGCAAAATGGCGCCCAGCCATCGCCCCGTGGTGGATCAATCCTATCAGGTGGCTTTGAACATTGTTTTCCCGGATAAGAAATCGCAGGATGATTATCAAGTGCATCCCCTGCATATTGACTTCGTGGAGAAGGTCTTCAAGCGCGTCTGCCAGAAGGTCGTTGTGTACGACTTTCAATAAGCCGACCGAAACGCCAGGCCGCCAGCCCTCAAAGAATAAATGAAAAGAGGGCTTGCAATTGGGGTGGATTATTTTAATTTCTCCCTGCTAACGGAAGCGAGCGTAGCTCAGCCCGGTAGAGCGTCACCTTGCCAAGGTGAATGTCGAGGGTTCGAATCCCTTCGCTCGCTCCATCTCTACCAAATATTTCAACGGTTCATTTTTCTCCTGCCCACTCAAAAGTTGGAATCATAATGCCAAAAAACGGCTCACGTTGAACAAGCCGCGTAGAGCCCCCAGCCTCACTCCTTCGTAAGTTTAGTCAGAAAGAATTGGATAGCATGAACTATCCTGACGCTCGCGGAGACAAAGCTTATGAATAACCACCTTGAAACCTGGAATGTCTCAGCCGCTGATTTTCCCACTCAAAAGTCATCCGCCGAGAAGCTGGAGTTTTTATTGCAATACGCCGTGCTGGCTCCCTCCAATCACAACAGCCAGCCATGGCTCTTCCGCGTGCGTGGCCAGGAGGTGGAACTCTACGCGGACCGCACCCGCGCGTTGCGCACTACCGATCCGGAAGATCGCGAATTGATTATCAGTTGCGGTTGCGCCTTGTTCCACCTGCGCAGCGCGCTGCAACATTTTGGGTATCTCGGAGCAATTTCCTTGCTGCCGGATGAAGGCGATCCGGATTTATTAGCGCGCCTGACTCTCGGCAATCAGGCCGAAACGTCGCCCGAAGACAGTTTAATTTTCCACGCTATCCCCAAGCGCCGGACCAACCGCCAGTCCTTCCGGCAGGAAGTCGTGCCGGAATCGTTGTTGAAGGAACTCATCCGTTCCGCCGAATGCGAAGGCGCCTGGCTGCAACCGGTGCAGGATGAATCCACCCGTTATGCGCTCGCAGATTTGATCGCGCAAGCGGACCGCGAGCAGTGGGCGAATAAACGCTTCCGCCTGGAACTGGCCGCCTGGATTCACTCGAACCGCAGCGGCACTCGCGATGGCATTCCCGGTTACGCCCGCGGCACAGACGATCTCCTTTCTTACGCGGGACCGTTGGTCGTGCGCACTTTTGACATGGGCGAAGGCCAGGCCGCCAAGGATCGGGACATCGCAGTTTACTCCCCAAGTCTCGTAGTGCTCGGCACCAAAGGCGATAGCCCGCGCGAATGGTTGCTGGCCGGTCAAGCCCTGGCCAGGGTGCTCTTGCGTGCCCGCGTGGAAGATGTCTGGGCGTCGTTTCTGAATCAACCCATCGAACTCCCCGCGCTTCGTCCACAGGTCGTCAAAGCGCTTCGTCGGGAAGGAGATTCTCAGCTTATTCTGCGGCTGGGATTTGGGCCGGACATTAAGCCAACTCCCCGCCGGGAAGTCGATCAGGTAATGATTTAGCTTAATTAATTCTTTTCCGCTTCGGCCTTGAATTCAGCCTGAAAAAGAAGGACTTTCACCCGGTTGAATAGATGCTGGCAGCCGATTGGTTACACTATGAAGACAGTAAATGCCGAACGACAAAAAAGCCTCTCGCATTTAGGGCTGCACAATTTAGGGCACACCTACTGGGACTCCAGCACCCCCCTGCTCTACGAAGAAGCGATCCGCCGCGGCGAAGCCATCCTCAGTCATCTCGGTCCTTTGGTAATCAATACCGGCAAATACACGGGTCGCCTGCCCAAAGATAAGTTCATCGTCCGCGAAGCCACTTCCGAAAACCGGGTCAACTGGGGCAAAATCAACCGCCCGTTGGGACTGGAAAAGTTTGCTGCGTTGAAACAAAGAATTTGCGCCTACCTGCAAGGCCACGACGTTTTCATTCAAAACTGTTACGCCGGAGCCAATGAACGTTATCGCGTGCCGGTTCGCGTGATTACGACCAGCGCGTCGCATGCTCTGTTCTCCCGTAATATGTTCATCCGGGAACTTGACCCGGAAAAGCTCGCCCAACACGTGCCGCAATTCACCATCCTGCACGCACCCAATTTTCTCGCGACACCGGCGGTCGATGGAACCAATTCCGAGGCCTTCATCGTCGTTCACTTTGCAGAACGTCTCATTCTCATTGGCGGCACGGCCTACGCTGGAGAAATTAAAAAATCCATTTTCACCATCATGAACTACCTGTTGCCGGTGCAACAGGTCATGTCCATGCACTGCTCCGCCAATTATGGCAGCACATTGGAAGACACCGCCGTGTTCTTCGGATTATCGGGCACTGGCAAGACTACGCTCTCCGCCGCGCCGGATCGCACGTTGATTGGTGATGACGAACACGGTTGGAGTGCGGACGGCGTCTTCAATTTCGAAGGCGGCTGCTACGCCAAAGTAATTCGCCTTTCACCCAAAGGTGAGCCGGAAATTTACGAGACCACCCGCCGCTTTGGCACAGTGCTCGAAAACGTCATCGTCGATCCAGAAACCCGCCGCATCAATCTGGATGACGGTTCGCTCACCGAAAATACGCGCGCAGCTTATCCGATCAGCCACATCCCCAATGCCAGCCGCACCGGATTGGGCGGGCATCCCAAAAATATCATCATGCTCACGTGCGATGCGTTCGGCGTGCTGCCTCCGGTGGCCAAACTTACGCGCGAACAGGCCATGTATCACTTTCTTTCCGGTTACACCGCCAAGGTGGCCGGCACGGAAACCGGCGTGACCGAACCGCAAGCCACGTTCAGCGCCTGTTTCGGAGCGCCGTTCATGGTTCTCGCCCCGAGTGCCTATGCCGCGTTGCTCGGCCAAAAGATCAACGAACACAGCGTCGATGTCTGGCTCATCAATACCGGCTGGAGCGGTGGCCCTTACGGACAAGGCCAGCGCATGAAGCTCTCCCTCACCCGCGCCATGGTGAAAGCCGTGCTGAATGGCGAGCTGAAAAAAGTGGCCACTCAGAAAGATCCGATCTTCGGCCTCCATGTGCCCGTCTCCTGCCCCGATGTTCCGAGCGAAGTGCTGGACCCGCGCAAAACCTGGCCGGATGCCGCCGCGTATGATCGCAAGGCGCGCGAACTCGCTGCGCTCTTTGAAAAGAATTTCAAAGAAAATGCCGCCGATGCCGCTCCGGAAATCCGTCAGGCCGGCCCGGTTACTTAGCCCGATTCCCGACTTATCCGGGAACTGATGGATTATATCGCCGCAGATTATACCTGCGGTGATCGCACTCCTTTTGAGAGACAATTTGCCTGGTGAATGATACGTTCAGCCCATGACGGAATGCTCCGGTTATTGCTCCAGTAACGTCCGCACCCCGTTCTCCCTGCTGTTCCTGCCGCTCTTGCTGGCCTTTTTAAGCGGATGCAGCCGCCCTCCTTCCCATATCTTTCAGGGATATGTGGAAGGCGAATATGTTTACGTCGCCTCACCCCTCGCCGGCACGTTGACTAATTTATCGGTTCAACGTGGTATGACCGTGCAAGCAGGTCAACCGCTCTTTGAGTTGGAACACGAATCCGAGTACGCCGCGCGTCAGGAGGCAACCAATCGCTTAAGCCAGGCTCAAGCGCGGCTGGCCGATTTAAACAAAGGCAAACGCCCGCCGGAACTGGCCAGCATCGAAGCCCGTCTTGTTCAAGCACGGGTGGCGCTGGAGCTCGCGGAAAAGGATCTGGCCCGCGTGAATCAACTCTTTAAAAATACCGTGATTCCCGTCAACGAACGGGATCAAGCCGTTTCCACTCGCGACCGCGCCAAAGCTCAAGTGGATGAACTCACGGCGGAACTGGAAACCGGCCGCCTCACCGCCCGCACCGATGAAATCAAGGCCGCTGAATCCGACGTGGAAGCGTTGCGGGCAGCTCTGGCCAGAGCCGATTGGAGCCTCGCCCAAAAACGTCAGTCCGCTCCCACCAATGCCATCGTGCATGATACACTTTATCGCCAGGGCGAATGGGTCGCCGCTGGCAATCCCATCGTCGTGTTGTTGCCGCCCACGAATCTCAAAATCCGTTTCTTCGTTCCACAAACGGAATTGGCCGCGTTTAAAGCGGGCGGCCAAGTGCAGGTAACTTTCGATGGCGGCGGAAAAAACTATGCCGCCACGATCAACTATATTTCCACTCAGGTGGAATTTACACCGCCCGTCATCTACAGCCGTGAAGCGCGTGCCAAACTGGTTTATATGATCGAAGCCGTGTTGCCGCCTGGTGACGCCGCCGATCTGCACGTTGGCCAGCCGGTCGATGTCCAACTCGCTCCCTGATGATGGACTCAAACTCATTAGTCATCGACGTCGAAGGTGTCACAAAACGTTTTAACGGACACACCGTCGTCAATTCCATCGGCATGCAAGTCCGGCGTGGCGAGATCTACGGCTTTCTCGGCCCCAATGGCAGCGGTAAAACCACCTTCCTGCGCATGCTCTGCGGCCTGCTCACGCCCGACGCCGGCAGCGGTCGTTGCTTGAACTACGATATCCGCACGCAAACGAAAGAAATCAAGCAGCACGTCGGTTACATGACTCAACGCTTCAGCTATTACGAAGATTTGAGCATTGAGGAAAACCTCGATTTCATCGCCCGCATTTACGCTGTTCCCAACCGCAAAGCTGCCGTGCAAAAAAGTCTGGAACGGCTCGGTTTGACCGCCCGTCGCCGGCAACTGGCTGGAGAACTCTCTGGCGGTTGGAAACAACGTCTGGCCCTCGCCGCGTGCATGATTCATGAGCCGCAATTGCTTCTGCTCGATGAACCAACCGCCGGCGTTGATCCCAAGGCCCGGCGCGAATTCTGGGAGGAAATCCACTATTTATCCGGCCAGGGGCTCACCGTTTTAATCACGACGCATTACATGGATGAAGCCGAACGCTGCCATCGTCTGGCCTATATCGCTTACGGAAATCTACTGGCGAGTGGCACCGTCGATGAAGTCGTTGCCGGAGTTGGCCTCTCCACCTGGGAATTATCCGGAACCAATTTGCACACTCTGGCGGATGAACTGCGCAAGTTGCCCGGCGTGGAACAAGTCGTCGCGTTTGGCAATGCGTTGCACGTCAGTGGCCGGGATGCCGCCAAATTGGAAGCCAGCCTCAAATCCTGGCACCCGGGTGAATATCAATGGCGGCCGGTAAAATCCGGGTTGGAAGACGTCTTCATCAGCCTCATGGATAAGGCGCCGGACAACTTTTCCTGACCATGCGCTTCACCTGGCATCGCTTCTGGGCCATCGTCGCCAAGGAATTTATCCAAATGCGCCGGGACCGGTTGACCTTTGGCATGATGGTCGGCATCCCCATGATGCAGCTTATCCTGTTCGGCTTTGCGATTAATTCTGATCCCAAACATCTGCCCACGGCCATTTTTTCAGCCGACAACAGCGTCTTCTCGCGCACTCTGGTTTACGCGCTGCGCAACACGGATTATTTCGCCATCGTCCGCGAAGTTAAGAGCGAATCGGAAACGGCCGCATTGCTCGCGCGCGGTGAAGTCCAATTCGTGGTCAACATTCCTGAAGATTTCTCCCGTAAACTTTTGCGCGGCGAAAAACCGGCGTTACTCCTGCAAGTCGATGCGACCGATCCCGCCGCCAGCGCCAACGCGGTGGCCGCTATTAACTCGCTGATCGTTTCCACCCTGGATCGCGATTTGAAAGGCCCGTTGCAGAAACTGCGCACTCCCGCGCCTGCGGTGGATTTGCGCATTCACCGGCTCTATAACGAAGAAGGCATCACTCAATACAACATTGTCCCCGGCCTCATGGGCGTGGTGCTCACCATGACCATGATCGTTATCACGTCGCTCGCGATCACCCGCGAACGCGAGCGCGGCACCATGGAAAATCTCCTCGCCACTCCCGCCCGCCCCGGCGAAGTCATGATCGGAAAATTAATTCCCTACATCATGGTCGGCTACATCCAGGTCGGCCTCATCCTGTTGGCGGCCAAACTTATCTTCCACGTCCCCATGATGGGCAACCTGGGATTACTGCTGGCTTTGATCTTTATTTTTATCTCCGCCAATCTCGCTGTCGGCATCACGTTTTCCACCATCGCCCGGAATCAACTGCAAGCCATGCAGATGTCGTTCTTTTTCTTCCTGCCCTCAATTCTGCTCTCCGGCTTTATGTTTCCGTTCCGCGGCATGCCGCAATGGGCTCAATACGTTGGTTCCGTTCTACCGCTCACGCATTTTCTTCGTTTGGTGCGCGGCATTCTCTTGAAAGGAAATGGACCCGCCGAAGCTCTCTCAAACGTCTGGCCGATTGCGCTGTTTTTAGTCGTCGTGCTGACGATCGGCATGAAGCGTTACCGCCAGACTTTGGATTAACCCGGCCAAAACAGGATCAACAACCAACCCCCGGCCAACCCCACGCCAAAGTAGAGAACGACCTGCCAAAACAAGCTGCGTGCTCCCAGAAAGAAAACGACTCCCGCTTTAAAAACCAGATTGAAAATCGCTGCGGTCAGAATCAAGCGCCAGCCCATCGTTGCCTCAATCCGGTGACTTCCCACCATCTGACTGATCGACAACGTAATGGCATCCATATCTGTCAAACCTGAGCCGATTGCCACACCATAAAGTCCTCCCTGTCCCAAATGCTCTTTGGCGGCGGCCACGGCCAATAGCAGCACTGCATAGAGCAAGCCAATGAACAGGGCGGCGCGGATTTCCGAAGGGTTTCCGTGTGCAGGCATGATGGATTTATCCGTGCTGGTTTTGCGCCAGGCCAGGTAGCTCAGAATTACGAAGAGTCCAAGCATCAGCAGCATGGGGTACAGCGCCACCGTTAAAAAAGCTGGCGCGGAAGTTCCGATCAGAACCAACACCCGCACAAACACAATGCCAGAAGCCGCCATGATGACAAACAGTGCCATGGCGACAGAAGCGGGCGCTTTACGACTGCTACGCGCATAACTAAATGTCGTCGCCGTGCTGGAAATCAGCCCGCCCAATACCCCACTAGCCACCGCGCCGGTGCGCTGGCCGAAGAACTTGTAAGCAATGTAACCTCCCAGACTGATCCCCACGACCAAAGCCACCATTAACCAGATACGAAATGGATTCAGCACGTTATAGGGACCGTAACTCTCGTTGGGCAGCACCGGCAGAATCACCATCGTAATGATGACGAACTGCATGATCGCTTTAAAATCGCGCTCTCCAATCCGCGCTGCGAACCGGTGTAGCTGTGGCTTCAGATACAACAACACCGCCACACAACCTCCCAACGCTATGACCACCGATGCCTGACCCACCACAATATAGGCCCCCAAACCATACATCACCAGCATCGCCGTTTCCGTAGTCAATCCGGGATCATGCTCACCGGCTTTGATCCGGACGAAGTTTGCGGAAACAATCAGACCTGCCAGCCCCACAAATCCCGCCGCCAAAATCCATCCTCCCATCACTTGCGCCAGTAACGCGCATAACGTTCCCAGCACCGTAACTAAAGGGAATGTTCGTATTCCTGCCAACTGAGATTCCACCCGTTCGCGTTGCAAGCCCACCAGCAAACCCAGAGCCAAAGCAATTCCCAGATGCTTTATGATTGGGAGGAAATCCATCACCTCAGCATAATGGATTCCGATTCCGTTTGCGAGCAGACTCCAGCGATCCAACGCTTTTTCAAACATGCACCCCAATTCTGGTGCAGGGATCAACAAAACAAGGTGAGCCACCCTCCATTACCTGCCCTACGTTATCCCTCAGTTGAACAAGCAACGAACCCGACGTCCATACGCTGTCCAATCCGCTATGAAAACTGAATCGAATCAACATCTCGGCAATCTCCCTGAAAAATGCTCTCCCTCGATTCCATCCTTAATTCTCCTGGCCCTCTGGATGGCCAATATTGCCGCCTTTCTCTTTTACTTTCTGCACTTCGGTTTTGCGGATTATCCGGTCTGGTTGGGTAAATAAAAAACGGGCGGATGATTGCTCATCCGCCCGTAAATTAACTCAATCCGTTTAGAAGCTCACGACGGCCGAGATATGACCGCGGGAGGTTTCAGGACGCGGAGAGAACACATGGCTATCGGTGAGCTGCCAGCCGTAGTCGAATTTGACGGCGAGGTTCTTCCGGAAGTTATAGCGCAGACCGACACCGGCAGACGAGAGCAGGATATGCGGATCTTCACCCGGGATCAGGCTCCGGTTCTGGGTCTGACCGTAGTCGAAGAAGGCCAGCAATTGCAATTTGTCATCCTCTCCCTTGTTGAACAGGCTGCAAAGCGGCAACGGCGGAGACCACAATTCGAGCGAGCCCAGCCAGCCTTGATCACCGTTGGCTTCGCGTTCTTCATAGCCGCGCACCGTGGTCGCGCCGCCCAACCCAAACTGTTCACTCGGCAACAGCGATCCGTTGGCGATTTGCAATGCGCCCCGCACCACGAAAGAAAAGTCCGCCGGCAACCGCGTTTCCCGCCGCAGGTTGAACCGTGAGTAGAAGTAGCTCGAACTGGCGTTCTTGCGGTAGGTGGCAAAGTCCACCGACTGGTTGTGATCCGACAGGCCACCCGGGCTGTAGTAGGCTTCCGCGCCCAGCGTCGTGCCACCCCAGGCATCCGCCAGCGATCCATTATAATCCACCACAAATTGGTTCACATCGGCCGTGCCACCGAAGATCGGCACGCCACCGAATTCCAATGTGTTGTTCAGCCGTTTGAAATCGAATCCGACGTCAAACGCGTGCTGGTAGCTGTAAATTTTGGGCAGCGGAATCGAATACCGGGCACTGATTTGGTAACTGGAACCCTTCTGATTGGCCAAGGGCGTGCCCAGATCCGCTCTGGATTCCACATAGCCGCCGAAGATCGACAGCGTGTGCCGCCATGGCAGCGGAATTTCATAGCTCGCCGAATGCGCTTTGACGAACTTCCATTCTGTGTCAGTTGTGAACTGGTAGTTCAACCGGTGATCCATGCCGAAAGCATTGAACCAATTAAAACCGGCAAACACCCGGTCTTCTCCCGTGAAGCGCGGACCGTCATTCTGATAGCCTACATATGCTCGCAGCGGAAACCGGTCTTGCACGCGCAACACCGCATCCGATTCTCCGATTTTAGCGCCGGGTTGGAATGCCACCTGCACATTGCGTCCCGGATTCTGGTTCAACCAGTCCAGGTCGCCAGCGATGACAGTGCTGTCAATCGTTTCGCCGGGCCGCAACGAAACCGCGCTCGTAAACAGGCCGGT
Organism: Verrucomicrobiota bacterium; assembly: GCA_048497895.1. Classification (GTDB taxonomy): domain Bacteria; phylum Verrucomicrobiota; class Verrucomicrobiia; order Limisphaerales; family JBEHZA01; genus JBEHZA01. The sequence continues at coordinate 403 of JBEHZA010000099.1, read as the reverse complement.
AGCAAAGTATTTATTGCCTTCCACGATCACTTTGCCCAGCTTGCCTTCCAGAGCGATCACTTGCACCACTCCCTGGTTCACCGAGGCTTGTTCGGGGTAAATGATATCAACCAACGGATGATTTTTGCTCCGGTAGAACAGGATGATCTCTTCCCGGATTTTGAACAAATTGTATTGGTTGATCGGTTTGCTCAGGTAACCATCGAGCCGGGCCCGGAGTTTCACGTCCCGCAACAGATCCAGTTGCATGCCGTCCCCGATCTTCAGACCGGTCACCGCCACATTCTCTCCCGTTTGAATCTCTTCGCGGGCTTTGACAATCAGGATACCCTTCAACGCCGGACCTGGATCATTCGGCGAGCCAGCCGGTTTGGCCGGGGCCGCCTGCTCCGCCCCAGCGGCC
>JBEHZA010000098.1:0-12493 GCA_048497895.1 Verrucomicrobiota bacterium | reverse complement strand
GGCTACTGGCAGGCGTCGCTTTATTTCTGAGCGCTCTGTCTGGCTTCGCCGACCAAAAACGGCCCAATATTCTGCTGATCCTGGCGGATGATCTGGGGTTTTCCGATATTGGCTGCTATGGCTCGGAGATTGCGACGCCCAACCTGGATCGGCTGGCCGCCGGCGGCTTGCGCTTCACTCAGTTTTACAACGCAGCCCGCTGCTGTCCCACGCGCGCGGCGTTATTGACCGGATTGTATCCGCACGAAACCGGCGTCGGACACATGCTGGAGGATTATAAAAATCCTGCTTACCAAACCGGTTTGAATGACAAATGTGTAACGATGGCACAACTGCTGCAAATGGCAGGTTATAGCACTTACCACGTCGGCAAATGGCATGTCGGCGGTTTTGGTAAAAACCAGACGAACAATTACCCGCTCAATCGCGGGTATGACCATTATTACGGGACGGGCGGAGGCGGAAATTATTTCGCGCCCAAACCGCTGATGCGCGATCACGATCCGGTCAAGCCGGGGGATAATTATTATCTGACGGATGCGTTGAGCGAAAACGCCGTGAACTACTTGAACGAGCATGCCAAAACAACACCGGATAAGCCTTTCTTCCTGCATCTATGCTACACCGCGCCACACTTTCCTTTACAGGCCAAGCCGGAGGATATTGCGAAATATCGCGGCAAATACCAGGCAGGTTGGGATGAACTGCGGAAGCAACGCTTTGCGAAGCAAAAGGAATTGGGGGTAATCGATCCGAGCTGGCAACTCTCCCCGCGCGATTCAGTGGCCAAGCCATGGGCCGAAGAAAAAGACCATGATGAATGGGATCTCCGCATGGCGGTCTATGCCGCCATGATTGACTGCATGGACCAGGGCATTGGCCGGGTGCTGGACGCAGTCAAAAAAGGCGGCTTTGAAGAAAACACGCTGGCGATATTCCTCTCGGACAATGGCGCCAGCGCCGAATACCTGGATAGTTGGCCTAATCCAGCACGCGGACATAAACCGGGAGCCGTCACTGGCACCAAAGAATCGCACAAATGTCTGGAAGTCGGTTGGGCCAACGCAGGCAACACGCCCTTTCGCCAATTCAAAATGTGGGTCAACGAAGGCGGCATTTCGACACCGCTCATCGCCTTTTGGCCGGCGGGCATCAAGTCTCACGGAACACTGACGCGCGAAGTGGGACATATCGTCGATCTGATGCCGACGTTGTTGAATCTGGCGCAGGTAAAATATCCGCAATCCTTCCAAGACCACGCATTGCTCCCATTGGAAGGCGTAAGTCTGTTGCCGGTATTTGAAGGCCGGAGCATCGGGGATCGGACACTCGCATGGGAACATGAAGGCAACCGTGCCATTCGCCAGGGCAGTTGGAAGTTGGTCGCTTCTTTCCGGGGAGATTGGGAACTGTACGACATGGCCGCCGACCGGAGTGAATTAAATAATCTTGCCGCGAAAATGCCGGACAAAGTCAAGGCGCTCTCCTCTCAATGGGACCAATGGGCTGCACGGGTCGGCGTGGTTCCGTGGGAAAAACTGCCTGGGGCCGATTACAAACCAACGTCCGGCTATCGCAAGAAATCGGAACCTGTTTTGCCGGATTAGGAACGTTTTTGGTGAAGTTTTGCCTGATTCCAAACTCGACTTTCCAATTCGAATCTTCATGCTGAATTTATGCTGATCCAGTTTCTTGGCGCAACGCGCACGACTACCGGTTCCATGTACCTGATCGAAGTCAATCAGCAGCGCTTGCTGTTGGAGTGCGGACTTTTTCAAGGACATCGTGATGAAACGATGGAGCGTAATCGCCGTTTCCCTTTTGACCCTAAAAAGATCGATGCCGTTATTCTCAGCCACGCGCACATCGATCATTGCGGGAACCTGCCGAACCTCTGCAAGCAGGGGTTCACCGGCAACATTTACTGCACTTTTGCCACGCGTGATCTGGCCAGCATCATGTTGACTGACTCGGCCAACATTCAGGGAGCGGACGCAGAATTCGTTTCTAAAAAGCGCGTCAAGAAAGGTCTGCCACCCGTAGAGCCCTTATACAGCGCGGAAGATGCCGAGAAAGCCATCCGTCAGTTCGTCGCTTTTGGTTATGATCGCCCCCTGCCCGTGGCTGACGGCGTGACGGTTACTTTTCGTGATGCCGGCCATATTCTTGGCTCAGCACAAATTGTTTTCGATGTCCGGGAAAACGGACGGAAGTTCCGTTATCTCTTCAGCGGCGACGTTGGGCGCGGAAGCGACGACATTCTGCGCGATCCGGTGGCGGTGGAGAACGTTGATTATTTACAGGTAGAAAGCACTTATGGTGCCCGCACGCATGCGTCCAAATCCGGCGCAAGCGATCAAGTGCTGGCCCTGGTTAAAACGACGATTGAGCGGGACGGCAAGGTTATCATTCCAGCCTTTTCGGTCGGCCGGACTCAAGACATCGTTTACACGCTGAATCAACTGACGGAAAAGGGGCTGTTGCCGAAAGTTCCCATTTACGTGGATAGTCCGCTCAGTGTGAATGCCACGGAGGTATATCGATTGCATCCGGAATGTTTTAACGACACGATTTATAAATTCCTGCGCGAAAAACAAAACCCCTTCGGCATGGATAATCTCACGTACATTCGTGAAGTCGCACAATCGATGAAGCTCAATGATCTGCCCAGCGCAGCCATCATCATCAGCGCTTCGGGCATGTGTGAAGCCGGGCGGGTACGGCATCATTTGAAGAACCACATCGGCGGACCCGATAATCTGATCCTGTTTATCGGTTACTGCGCAGAACATACCTTAGGCGCACAGATTCTGGCGGGACGCAATCCCGTCAATATTTTCGGAGAACCGCATCAGGTGCATGCGCGCATTGCGTCAATCGATTCCTTTTCCGGCCATGCCGACAAGAATGAATTGCAACGTTATGTCAGCTCTCACTCCGGAGACATTAAGAAGATTTTCGTTATCCACGGGGAGGAAAGCCAATCGCTGGCGTTTGCCGAAACCCTGCGCGGGCTGAAGCCAAAAGCCGAAGTCACGGTTCCGGTGTATCAACAGAAGATTGAAATTTAACGCGGATTCGGTCGAATCCGCGTTCGTAACAATACCGGCTATTCCTGAACGAAGGATTTAACTGGCCATTTCCAAGCCGCGCATCGTGCCCGTGGAGGAAGCAAATTTATCCGTTTCCAATCCCATCCGTTGCAGCATGGAGACGAATAGATTGGGCAGCGGGTAATTGTGCTCGCGATCAAACTCAAGATGCTGGCCGTGCTTGAATCCACCACCCGCGAATAATGTCGGCAGGTTGGTCGTCACGTGCGTATTCGCGTTGCCCAGGTTGGAACCGTAAACGATCATCGTCCGGTCCAGCAACGTTTCATTGCCTTCCTTCACACTCTTGAGTTCCGTAAACAAATTGGCCAACAGCTTCATGTGCCATTGGTCGATGGCTTTCAATTGCGCCAGCTTGGCCGGTGACTTGCCGTGATGCGAAAGATTGTGATAACCATCCGTGATATGGATGTCGCTCAGCTCAAGGGCCGGAGAGTTCACGCTGTCGAGCAAGAGAGAGACCGAACGGGTTGAATCCGTTTCAAAAGCCATCCGGGCCATGTCATACATGAGCTTAACTTTCTCCATGTATTCACGGGGGCTGGCAGGGTCCAGCGGCACACTGGCTTTCACCACCGGCTTCGGACGATGCTCCCATTCCTTGGACATATTCATGCGCTTTTCCAATTCGCGCACACTGGTAAAATATTGATCCAAACGATCGCGGTCGCGCGAGCCGACATTGCGTTGCAATTCTTTGGCCTGACCAGCCACCGCATCAAGGATGCTCTGCCCCAGTTCCAGCTTGCGCACCTGGTCTTCCACTTCGGATTTGGAACCCTGCACAAAGAGACGCCGGAAAACATCGGACGCCTTTTCTTCACAGGGAATCAGCACCCCGGAACCAGTCCAGGAAAGACTTCGTGAACCTTGCGCCACGTTCACGCCAAGGGTGAGCGAAGGAAAACGGGTCAGATGCCCGATGCGTTCCCCGATATATTGATCGAGGGAAATCGTATTGCGAAAGCCACCACTGCCCGGATGCGGCGCAGCGGTCAAAAAGCAGTTGTCCGCCGGATGTCCACCATCCACATCGGGATGCGACACTCCGCTGAAAACGGTGAAATCATTGCGATGTTCCTTGAGTGTTTGCAGGTAAGGCGAAGCCTTGTAGTCGCGTCCACTACCCGTGGGGAAAAACTGGTCCGGAATCAGACCCAGGTTATTGCAAATGCCCAACATCCGGCGCGGGGTGGCTCCAGGCTCAGTCGCTGACGGAGCTTGTGCCGCACGGGCGAATGCCGGGAGCATGGCATCCAGGAGCGGCAAGGAGAGCACGACGCCGGCGCCACGCAGAAAGCTGCGCCGCGAAATAGCGCGTTGGGTTGAGATAAAGGAACCGCCGTTTTGTTTTGTTTGCATCTGCTTTAAATCAGACGATTTGCACGAGCTATTTCTTCAAGAAAAGATCGCTCATGACCAATTCTTCCACCAAAGTCCGCACGCCGTATTCCATCGGCTGGCTATGTGATAAGATCGCCTCAATTTGAGGCCGATCTGAAAAGCGCACCGGCGCCCCAGTAGCATAGACGGCCAATTGCTGCACCAGGTTTCGGGCAATTTGTCTTTGGTCGTTTAACAGCAATTGCTTGAGTTCGCGAACATCTTTGAACTTACGGCCATCCGGCAGTTCTCCACTGGCATCCACGGCTGGTCCCTGGTGGAAAGCGAATTTCTGACCGTTTTTGCCAATACCCGGCAAAGGTGTGCCATCACCTTGAGCGCGGTAGAAATCACGCCAGCCGCCCATGACATCGAAGTTCTCCAGCGCAAAACCAGCCGGATCGATATTTTTGTGGCAGGCAGCGCACGTTGCCTGATCCCGATGTTTGTCCAATTGCTGCCGAATGGTCGTAGCACCGCGAATGTCCGGTTCCACCGCCGGGACGTTGGGCGGCGGCTTGGGCGCCGGCTTACCCAAAATGCGCTCCATAATCCAGGCACCACGCAAAACCGGTGAGGTTGTGGTGCCGTTCGCCGTCACTTTCAAAACGCTCGCCTGAGTCATTAAACCGCCACGCGGGCTATCCTTCGGGAGTGAGACCCGCTGAAAGGCCACGCCGGATACGGAAGGCAGCCCATAATGCTGAGCCAGACGCTCATTCAGCATCGAGAAGTCGGAGGAAACAATGTTGCGCGCCGGCAGATTGTGCCGTACCAGCTCGGCGAAGAACAATTGCGTCTCCGTTTGTGCGGATTCGGTCAACAAATCGTCGAGGTAATAATCGGGATAAAGACCGGAATCAGGAGCAGCCGCCTCCATTTTCCGCAAATCGAGCCAATAATCGAGGAACGCATTTTCAAACTGGCTCACTTTCGGATTCAACAGCATCCGCTCGGTTTGTTCGCGCAAGACCGCCGGTTGATGCAGTTTGCCGCTCGCAGCAACGGCCTGGAGTTGTTGATCCGGTTCGGAATTCCACAGAAAGAAGGACAGCCGTTCCGCCAGCGCATGATCTGTAAGACGGCCCGGAGTTTCATCCAGGTAAATGAATTCTGGCGAGCACAACACGGTAGTGTAGCCGGCCAGCATGGCATTCATGAAACTGCTGCCGGATTTCAAAGCACCCTTGATGACCGGCAGAAAACGTTGCACTTCCGAATCCACGTCGGAACGCTGGTAAGCCTGCTGAATGAAAGTGCGCAACAACCGTTCGGCATCCTGTTGCGGGTTGGCAGAAACTACTTCCACAGCGAAATTGCCGCGCTCGGCTTTTTTCAAAGGCAGATCACCAAAGAGCAATTTGTGTCCGGCCGTCGGCCATTCGTCATAGATCGGTCCTTCGACTTCCAGCCAGCGGAAGACCACGCCGGGTTGGCCATCCTTTTCGGCCAGGGGATTGTGGAAACGCCCGGCGCCCGGGCGCGAACGGAATAAGCGCGCGGGGTCAGGACGAATCGTTTCTCCCGCCAGCAACCAGACATCCATGTCTTTTACGGAAGGCTCTGGAGTGACATCAAAAGCGCCTAACCGGCGCAGCAAGCGCGGAGGAGTTTCCGAGTAAACGGTAACGGGTTCCGGACGGCGTCCGGCGGAAACGGTGTCAAAGTCCGGAATAAACCATTTGTCGCCTTTACCCGGCCCCACCCAAACGGAAATCGCGCTGAAATGCAGCCGGTAATGGCCCGCAGCCGGAGCTTTGAACTGACTGAATTTAGGTTCAATCGGCTCATAGGTGCTGGCCACCAGGCCAACCCCTTCTTCATCGCGGGCTTTTGGGTCCGCTTTGCCAACGGTGATCGGCGCTTTGCCTGACCGCACATCCGGTTGGGCGTGCGTGCCCAGAACCGGAAACGTTGCGCGTTCCGGTGCGGTGTTGAACACGGAGAACTTCATCGGGCGGGTATAACTGCCCTGCTCCCGCGCGTAGAAACGATTGGTCCGCGTTTCCGGCCGCTCAACCTGCGTGGCCACCACCTGACGCAAAGCATAGTCAGCCGCGTTCAAGTAACGCGCCATTTGGACGTGAGACACATCCAGGGCTTCGCCAATTTTATTGAAACGAAAGGCCTCGCCATCTTCCGGCAGTGAATCTTTGACCTGGAGCCAGGGAGCGTGCAGGAGATCGCGCAACGCATTCTCATATTCAAAGCGGTTAAGCCGTCGTTGGGTGGCCCGGCCTTCGCTGGCAGTTTGCGCCTGCTCCACGGTCATCAGAGCCTTGGCCAGCGTGTTCGTAAAGGCGGTCAACTCCTTCTTATCGGGTTGGGCTTTCTTTTTCGGCGGCATGTCTCCGCTGGCGACCTTGTCGTGAATCGTTACCCAAGCCGAAAAATTCTTGGCATTCTCAAGTTCCAGCGGCAGGGCCTTCAAATCCAGATTGCCTTTTTTGCTCTCCGCGTCATGACAATCCGAGCAGTATTTATCCAAAAAGGGACGTACGTTAGCCGCTTCCGCGGCCATTGACCGGAAAGGAACTGTCACTGCCATTGAGCAGGCAAAAAATAATCCAAACGCCTTAAAAGTCATCATGATATGGGACGTTCAGATATGAAATCTAATTCAATTACTCCGCGCAAGGAACATTGTTGCCCCGCGCGAAGGATTATGCACCAGAGGGCTCAGATCAGGACATTACCCTATTGCCAACGCAACCCGGTTATCCTCAGCCTGAAACAACGTCAGCAGAGTTTTCCTGCCATGGCTGAGGCGAAGGTTGAACAAAAGGTTGCTGGCAGGCGTCTCCTGATGCACTCTTTGTGGTAATGTACGTTGGCAGCCGGGCAAAATGGCAAGCGCGAGTAAAGGAGTATCCGATACTCTTTGCGTTGTGCTTTTCCCTGCTCCTTCACCTGGGCATCTTCGGCGTTATCCACTTCTTTCCCAGGATATTAGGTCTTTCCACCCCCACTCTGACCAAGCAGTTGAAGCAAATGATGGATCGCCATGTCATGACGGTGGTGACGGATACCAAGAAGCCACTGCCCAAAGAAGCGGAAGTAAACCGGGAGGTTCCCTTAATGTTCGTGGAAGTGGACCCAAGTCAGGTCGTCAAGGAGCCACCCAAAAACGCCAAGTATTATTCCTCCCAGAGTACGCTTGCGGCCAATCCGAACCCGATGGTGGATAAAGATCAGCCCCGGATCGATGGCAAGCAGGAACGCGTCATCAAAACTATTGATGTGCTGCGTCCTGCGCCTCCTTCCAAGGCTCAACCGTTGCAACCCTCGCCGCCGAAGGAGCAGACCGCCTCCACGGAGCCGCCGGAACCGCAAACGAAGCCGTTGCCCCCCAATAACAGTCCGATCGATTCGGATAAACCCGAAAAGACCAAAGCCAAAGGGGGTCAGGAAGCGGGAGATCTGGTCATGGCCAAGCCTTCGCTGAAACCAGACCCGACTAAACCGCCGGGAGAAGAAGTGGCCACACCTCCGCCCCGCTCACGTCCACGGACATTACAGGAAGCCCGGGCCCGGCAGGAAAACAGCCAAATTGCGGGTGAACGGATGAAACAGGATGGCGGAGTGAAGCGGCCCAGTATTGTTTCCTCGCTGGATACGAAAGGTTCGCTGTTGGGGGATTACGACGGCCAGCTCATTCAGGCCATTCAATTCCGCTGGAATTCCCTGCTGGATGAACGCAAGTTTTCCGATAGCCGGAGCGGCAAGGTAGTGATCGAATTCCGGCTGCGTTACGATGGCGCGGTTACGGACCTGAAGATTGTGGAAGAAAATGTGGGAGATATTCTGGCTTACATTTGTGCAAAAGCCATTCAAGACCCTTCCAAGTATCCACCCTGGCCGCCGGATGTTCGCAAGATGATTGGCGATGATCACCGCGATGTGCGGTTCACTTTTTATTACAACTAAAACCCTCAAAACTACGCCTGCAATTTAACCCGCCGTTTCATACGGTTACTTTTTAAGATGGAACTGTTTATTATGTCTCTGTTGGCGCTGACCTCGATTGTCAGTGTGACGTTTATCATCGAACGCGGCATCGCCTTGCGCTGGGGCAAGGTGATACCGCCGCGGGTTCTCGATGCGGTGAATAATTGCCAGAAAGAGGAGGAACTGCCGATGCTGCGCCGCATTTGCGCGGATCAACCTTCCACGTTAAGCCGATTGCTGCTTCCGGCCATTGACCAGTTGAGCTGGCCGAAGGCAGAAAACGAAGATGCCATTCAAACGAAGGCGCGGCAGGAAGTCTCCCGGTTGGAACGCGGTCTGGTGATCCTGGAAATCGCCACGGGCATCGCACCATTGATGGGATTGGTGGGAACGATTTACGGGATGATCAAACTGTTCGGCGGCTTGAGCGCCAGTGAATCGGGTGACAACTCCGTCTTCGCTCAGGGCATTGCCATCGCCCTGCACGCGACGCTCATGGGATTGTTGATTGCGATCCCCTCACTGATTGCCTGGAGCTATTACAGCAAAAAAGTGGAAACGCTCGCCCTGGAACTGGAAACCGTGTGCGACGAATTTCTCCGGCGTCACTACCGCAACTCCAAATAAGTCCCATGCGCTTTATTGTACGGAAGCGGCGTCAACCGCCCGCGGTGATCATCGTCTCCTTGATTGACGTTCTGATCGTCGTGCTGATTTTTTTGATGGTCACCACGTCATTCAAACAGCAAAAGCCATCTGTTAAATTGACGTTGCCGGAATCCAGGCAAGGCAAGGCGGGCGCTTCCGAGAATGCTCCGCTGGTCATCACCATCGCCAAACAGGAACCCTATTTTTACATCGGCAGCCGACCGGTGACATTGGATAAATTGCAGGCGGAACTCGTCGCTGGCGTAGCTCAGAACCCGAATGTGGTCGTGTCCATACGGGCAGATGAAGGATCACCCTGGGGCAAGGTGGTCAACGTCATGGATGCCGCAAAAGCTGCGAAGGTCAAAGCGGTCAGCGCCTTCACGAAAGCGCCGACCACCAAATAACGAAGCTGGCTTAAAAAGCCTCCGGACTATTTTTTCCCGAACAGTTTGGAGAACATGCCCTGCCCTTCCAATTGCCGCTGCTTGACCTTGAGCTGGCCGAGAATGGATTGCCAGGAGATGTAGGACTTGTGCCACTGGTTTTCAATGGTCCGGAGCGAGCCGTCCTGCAATTCACTGAGGTAACGGATGGAAGGAGCAGAGGCGATGAGGGAGTGAACATCATCTTTACTGGGCGTGCCGCTTTCAATGCTGGCCAGAATCATTTCCAGTTCCTGAGTGATCACACTCTTGATTTCGAGAAACTGCACTTCGTCCTCTTCCTGAAATTTCTTTGACCGCGCCATCGCCACGTAGTGGTTGAACTGCTTCCAAACCTCAATGTAGTTTTCCAACTGGATGACGAGTTGGTCCAACTTTTTGTTTGACATAGTTTGCTCGGGTTAAGGACTTGGCTGACGCATCAGGTTTTGTCAAACGTCCTGGGTGACAGAAACACAATTGCTCCGCCACGCAATTCTCGCGCTGTTATTCTCAGCCCCGCATAATTGACAAAGATTTCCTTCAACGGAAGGTTTACCTCCTGTGCCGACAGAAAAATGGACAGCACCAACTCTCCCATCTCCTTCACCTGCGATTCGGAGAACGAACCCGGCAGGGTGGAAGTCAGGATCCGGCCGCTCCGGTCCACGGTAAAACTTCCCGAGGGCAAGCGGGCCACACCACCCGGCGTCGCCGGGGATTTAGAAAATAGATTTAAGAAGCCCATCGGGTCACTACATCTTTCATGGTTTCGCGGATTTGATCGGCTGTCATGGAACGATGCAATCCGACGCACAAATGTTTTTCCCGCCCCGGCAATAAGGCTACATTTCGTTGCGGGCTCAAAGCCTCGACCTGCTTAAGCGTGCCGGCATTGAGTTTCTCACCCATGGCCTGCAACTGGCTGGTGGTTTTATGCACCCAGGCCGCTAATTTTTCCGGGTTATCCGCCGCCCAGACATCAAATTTTTTCTGATCTGCAACGTCCACCGCCAGCACGTATTCAATCCCTTTTATTTTGGAAATTTTCGTCAGCGCTCCACCTTCCACCGAGCCGCCGTCCTCAGACTGCGCTTCATCAATCGCTTGTGCGGTATCCAGCAACAACCCTTGATACGAATTCAGGATGGTCCGGGGATGGTCCGGTTCCGCCGGCATGATTTCAAACGCTCCGGTTTTCCAGGAAAGAATGCGCTTAAAAGCGTCCTCACCGGTTAAATCCTGCACGGAGGCATCAATCACATCGCCATCCAGCACCCAGATTTTGGCTTCGATGGACTTATTCGTGATTTTGAGAACTGAAGAACTTTGAGAAAGACATTCCAGTTGGATGAGATCGACGAGGCTTTTGCTCTGCACTCCGCGAAATCCGCCGCTTTCCTCCCGCTCCAACAAGGATTCGATACAGTCGGTAAACAACTTGATGCCTTGCTCGGAATTCGGCTTCTCAAGATAAAGATCAATCCCCATCGCGTAAGCGCGGCTGCGAAATTGCTCATCGCCCATGGCCGACATGACTACGGTGCGCAGCGAAGGATATTTCCGCCGGACGAGAGTTAAAACCTGAAAACCGTCCATGCCGGGCATGTTCAAGTCCGTCATCAATAATGAGAACGGTTCCGCTTCCAACAAAGCAAGCGCCCGGGCACCGGATTCGGCAATATGAACCTCCGGTTGACTCGGCAGACGCGCCAAAAGATCACGATAAAGGTCGAGGATATCCTTTTCGTCATCCAAAATTAAAACTTTGTAGCGTGTTGGCATGCGGCTCGCTTTATGCGTTCTTTCTTGCCAATTAAATAGTTTTGCGTAACAAAAGGCAAGCGGACTTAAGTGGAAAGCACCTGATTATCACCGACTCAAGGGAAAAATTTAACTTAAACAAAACTGATGTTTGGCTTCATCAAGAGCATTTTTTCGAAACCGTCGCCGGAGGTTGCTCCCTCCAAATCGCCCGTCAGCCCGGCACCTGCGCCGGAGCCCCCCAAGCCTGCCGCCCCGGCACCCGCGGCAGCCAGCACTAAAGCGCCAGCTCCCGCACCCGCCCCGGCCCCAGCGATTCCGACCGGGGAAACCGTGTCTTTCTCCTTGAAAGCCATCGTGGAAGGACTACCCAAGGATTTGCAGGGCACGGTCGCCAAAGCCCCCGGCAAAGAGGAAATGGTCAAACTCTCCCTCGGTAAAGTCGTGGAGCAACTGGCGAAAGGCAGCGTTAAGCTCACGCTCGGCGAATTAAAACATTTAGCCCCGGCCGGAACCTTTAATGCGGACACCAGCAATGACGCCACCACCATCGCTGTCCCATTAAAAGAAGTATTAGCACGAGTTAACCCTGCCAACCTGAAACGCCGCCCCAATCAGGTGGAAGTGGAAGTGTCAGACGACATCAAAGCCGTGTTCGGAACGGAGAAGCAAGCGGCTCCACCGGCCAAACCGGCAGCCCCCGCGCCGGCACCAGCTCCTACCCCAGCCGCCGCCGCGCCAGCTCCTGCCCCGGCCCCAACTCCCGTAGCAGAAACACCCATCAAGCCGGCGACACCGTTGCCAACGCCAACACCGAAGCCAGCTCCGGCTGCACCTGCTCCCGCGCCGGTGGTCGAGTCCGCCCCGATCAAACCGATGGTGCCGTTGCCCGATCCCGCCAAATTGGCGCCGAAGCCGACCCCAATTCCGCCAGCAACCCCGATGGCACCGGCAACACCGATTACGCCTTCAGCCCCTGCTCCAGCACCGGCAGTCGCTGCCCCCGTTCTGCAACCGGTCGCGGCACCGCCAGCCGATCCGGGCAAATTGCTGCTCCCGCTGGAATCCTTCATCGCCACCTTGCCCGACGCGTTGAAATCGGTCATCGGCACACAGAACGTTTATTTCTCAATTCCGGTGGAAGAAGTTGAACCGCTGATGAAACGCGGCAAAGTCGCATTTCCCTGGAAACAACTGCGTGGCTGGTCCAAG
>JBEHZA010000097.1:0-12519 GCA_048497895.1 Verrucomicrobiota bacterium | reverse complement strand
CCCCTCCCCTGGGACGAAAGGAAGGTACCACGGCGTTTATTGAATCAGTGCTGGTGTTTGATTTCGAGGTTTGAGTTGATCGCAGTCATCGCCACCCCGGCCGGGCGGGTGGCGAGAGATTACCCATAGCCGGTGCCGTTGGCCGATCCGTGGCGGCCACTTTTATTTTCCCACTTCCACTGCCAATCGACCGACGGCTTTTTCGCCGCGGTCGTTGGTGCGTTCCACGCTGACGAGGTAAGTTCCCGCCCGATTGAATACGTGAGTCGTAACGGCATAACCGTCTTTGGCCAATGGTTTCACGTTGCCATCGGATTTCACACTGATCGTTGGAGTGCCATCGCCAAAGTTCCAGGTTTCTTCGCCGTAGGTGGTGCGAAAGGTGCGGACTTTGAACGTGATTTTTTCACCGGCCTTCAGATTCATGGTCGGGGCGTACGTGGGATGTAGTGTTGGGGGCAAATCATTCAAGGAAAGGGGATCGATGATCTGAACGAGGGCGAAGTCATAAGCCACCCGGCCACGGGTATCGGTTACTTTCAGAATTTCACTGTAGGAACCCGGTTTCGGATAACTGCGGGAAACCACGGCACCGCTGGCTTTGGTTCCGTCGGTAAAGGTCCATTCGTAGTCGGCGATGCGACCGGTGGAACTCCAGGATTTGGTGGCGTCCAATTTGACGACTTCATTCACTACCGCGAGGTGATGCGGGCGGGCAACGGCGATGACGTTTGGCTGGTATTGATTCAGGTAAGCCTGCCAGAAGAACGCGTAGGCTTCTTGCGTGCCCCATTTGCCGGAAGGTTGCCGGCTGACGATGCCAAAATGCAGATGCGTCCAGCCACCGCTCGCGCCTTCTTTGCCGAGCACGCCCATTTTCTGGCCCATGCGAACGCGTTGTCCAAGTCGAACTCCGGCATCAATGGATTGAAAATGGCTGTAGCGATAGTACCAGCCACGATCATCAAGGAGATAAACCACGTCGTAACGCGGTTTTGCTGGAGTGTTTTGATAATCGGGCAGGAGTTCACCGCGGGCGGAAACGACCAGTCCATCCGTGGCGGCGACGACGTCCACCATGCCTTCCGTGCCGCCGGTATCGAGGTCATTATGGTAATAGATTTTCTTTACCAGCGGACGATCACCGCCATCGACGTACGTCGGTTCATTGGCCATTTGAGTCGCGGTAGCGAACCAGCGTTGTTTCAACGGATAAATAAAGGTGCCAGGTTCAATCCACGGTGAACCGGCGGGCCAGAGGCGCAAGCGGGCGGCTTTATCGAGACCCCAGGAAGCAACTTCGCCATTGGCATTATAGCCGCTGGTAATTGAGCAATCGATTTGCACCGGGCCGACCGTAACCGGCAGATTGTAATTCCCGGCAAGCAACAAAATGGGAGTGCCATTCACTTCAACCCGGACACGCGCTTCGCGCACGGCGGCCCGCAGTGAATCGCGCTTTTCCTGTAAGTCGATCAGTTTGACGCGCGCTTTCGTGCCGTTCGACAGCTCGATCTCCTGCGTTTCGCCCACGTCTAAATCCATCACCCGCACGAGCGGTTGGCGGGTGGGGATGAGTTGTTCGGCACGCAACGAGGCGAGGGCGAACAGAAAGAACATCATGACCGCGAGGTGCAGGGCTGATTTCAAGGAGATGGTTTTCATAGTGCGGGGGGAAACCGGTGAATTTGGCATCAGGGAGTGCCGAAGGCGTAAAGATGTTCGGCGGTGCGGATGTAGAGCTTGCTTTCGACAATGGCGGGCGAGGCCATAACATTTTCGCCCAGCTCATTTTTCGCGAGAATTTTCAGCTCATCTCCGGCGGCGATGACCACGGCTGTGCCGCGTTGGTTGATGAAATAAATTTTGCCATCGGCAGCGACGGCGGAGGCGTAAAAGTCGCCCATGGCGCCGATGCGTTCGGCTTGATAGAAGATTTTTCCGGTTTTGGCATCGTAACAGGAAAGCAGGCCGCCGCTTTTGACGGTGTACAAGCGATCCTGATAATAGAGTGGTGAAGAGACATAGGGCAGTGCGCGCTGTTGTTTCCAGACGACGTGGGTTTTCGTAATGTCACCATGGCCACCGGGGCGAACGGCGAACACGGCATTTTCGGCTTTAGAAAACATCTCGGCCATGTCGTTCCATTCCTGTGGGGTGACGATGCCGTCTTTGTTCACATCGATTTGCGAGAAGCGGTCACGGAATGGTCCCGGCGGAATTTCATCTTTGGTAAATTTGCCGTCTTTGTTCAGGTCGTGCTCTTTGGCGTATTCTTCAAAGGGCGGCATGACAAGACGTTCGCCGACATCGCCACCGAGATTCCAACTGGAGGCGAAAAGGAGGCCATCACCGGAAATGGGGGAAGCATTGGCCACGCGGGCCAGACCGAGAACGCCCCACAATTCCTTGCCATCTTTTAAATCGTAAGATTTCAGCCAAAGCGAGCCGGAGACGATGAGTTCCTGAGTGCCATCGTGTTTCCAGACGTACGGGGTAGAGAAGCCGCGCAGAAATTGAGCGCGCTCGGTTTTCCAGACTTGTTTGCCGGTATATTTATCGAGTGCGAGCAGGTAGGAATTCATGTCCTGATCACAGCCCAGCACGAGCAGATCACCAGTGAGCACAGGCGAGGTGCCGGTGCCAAATTCGATGAGGGGAGGTGGCAATGGTTGTTTCCAGATTTCATTGCCTTTAAAATCATAACAGAGCAGGCCGTAGGAGCCGAAATAGGCGTAAACGTGTTCGCCATCGGTAGCGCAGGTGGGGGAAGCGGGGCTGGCGATGCGGTGAGTGGCTTCGATTTTTGTGGCAGGCGCTTCGCGTTGCCACAGCGTTTTGCCGTCCTGACGATCGAGACAGAGCGTGACCAGTTTGTGATTCACTAAACCGGTCAGGAAAATACGGTCACCCCAAATACACGGAGAAGAGTGGCCTTCGGGTGTGGTGACTTTCCACAACACGTTTTTATCCGGTCCGAATTCAACGGGCGGCTTGCCCTCGGCGGCGATGCCTAAGGCGCTTGGGCCACGGAAGCCCGGCCAATTGGCTTCGGCACTGCGGACTGTCTCACGACCGAATATCACCAGCGTGGTGAGCAGCAGCGATTGAATGAGGCGCATAAGGATCGGGGACCGGGTTTTTAGTTATCAAGACGGGCGTAGCAGAGGGCGTCAAGTGGGGAATTGAGGCTGGGGGGAGAATGTCGGGAGCGGGTTGAGAACAGAGTCTCCTGCTGGGTGGCGGGAGGTTTCCAAAGCGGCAGAGGGCTGCCGCACTCCAGGACGCTTCGCGAGATTCGAGGGCGTGAAATGTGTGCCAACGGTGTTGGAGCGGGGTGGACGGGTGCTAACTGAACAAGGCATACTGGAATGCAAAAAGGGCAATTCTTGCGAATTGCCCTTGAGCGTTAAAATGTTGGCTGGCGATTATTTCGCAGCCAAGGCTTTTTCGACTGCGCCGATAACTTCCGGTGAATCCGGCTTGGTCTTGGGTTCGATGCGGGCGACGATATTGCCGTTGCGATCCACGACGAATTTACCGAAGTTCCATTTCACGTCGCCGGGGAAAGGAGATTTCGGGCCGGTGAGCGCTTCGTAGAGCGGATGTCTTTCCGCGCCTTTGACGTGGAGTTTATCAAACATCGGGAAGGTGACATCGTAGGTGGACTTGCAGAATTGAACGATCTCGGCGTTGGTGCCGGGTTCCTGCGCGCCAAAATCATTGCAGGGGAATCCAAGAACGACGAGGCCCTGCGATTCATACTTCTTGTAGAGTTGTTCGAGCGCGGCGTATTGCGGAGTGTTGCCGCACTTGGAAGCGACATTGACGACGAGGAGGACTTTGCCTTTATAGGCTTTGAGGGAAGTGTCCTTGCCGTGAATGTCCTTGAGGGGAATGTCGTAGAGCGGAGTTTCAGCCCGGGCCGAAACGACAGCGGTCAGAGCGAGAGCGCAAAGTAAGGGAATCAGTTTCATGGGGCGGATTATGCTTTGCAAAATGGCGTTGTCAATGGGTGACGTGGAACCAAAATGGATTCGATGGCTTCAGCAATCTCTGGCGCATTTTGACAACCTACGCTATTTTTAAAGCAAGTCAGCGGGTGGTAATTGGGCTGGCTAAGGAAATTACAAAATTCACTCATGCAAAGGAAGGTCGTTCTAATTTTGGAGGATAATGAAGACCGGATTCGCGCTTTCGAAAAAGCGATTGCGGCGATCGACGGAAATCTGGAACTGAAGGTCTGGCGGAATGCTCCGGCGATGCTCGCCGAATGTGAAGCGTTTTTAAACGATGCCGGTCTGATTTCACTCGATCATGATCTGAACCCTTTGCCGGGTGAAACGGCTGATCCGGGTGACGGCATGGTTGTGGCCCGTTTTTTTAGCCAGTTTCCGCAGATGTGTCCGATCATTCTGCATTCTTCCAACTATGAGCGGATGTGGTCCATGCACAACGAACTGCACTTTGCGGGTTGGGAAATTGAGCGGGTCGGGCCCATTGGAGACGACTGGATTTGGAATTTCTGGTTACCGAAGGCAAAGGAGTTGCTCACGGCCACTAATAAGTACTCCGGCCGTATTAACAAACCTCAAGACCACGTGGAACGTATGGCGCGGGTTAAGCTATCGTTGGATGGCTTATCGGTTGGCGATGGTTTTGGGGAATGCTTTTTCTGCGACGAGGCTTTGATCGAGGATCGATTGAGCACCCGTTCGCTTCCACCCGCTCCCTGGTTCGTGACGGACGACACGATTATGACGTTGTCGGTGGTTGAGAATTTGGAGCGGTTTGGTGAGATCAATCGGGATGTTCTGGCACGTGCCTTTGGGGAACGTTATCGAATTGATCCGCGCCGCGGTTATGGCGGCACCGCCCATTCAATTCTTCGCCACATTGGCGAAGGAATGTCCTGGGAACGAGCTTCCCGGCTGGCGTTTGATGGCATGGGTTCCATGGGGAATGGCGGGGCGATGCGGTCAGCGCCCATTGGAGCTTATTTTGCGGATGACGTCGATGCGGTGATCAAACAGGCAAACTATTCTGCTGAAGTTACCCATGCCCACCCGGATGGCCGGGCAGGCGCAGTGGCTGTGGCGCTGGCGGCGGCATGGGTGGTGGTGAATTCAGAAAAGATAAACGCTGACGGTGGCAAACAATTATTGGCCTTTTGCCATGAGTTGACGCCGGACGGTCCGACGCGACAGGGTTTAAAAAAGGCCATGGCCTTGCCGTTGGAATGCTCGGTGCGAACGGCAGTGAGCGCACTGGGCAACGGCAGTCAGGTCATTTCCGCGGATACCGTTCCGTTTGCCTTATGGTGTGCGGCCCGACATTTGAATAACTATACAGAGGCACTCTGGGCGACCGTTAGTGGCCGAGGGGATCGGGATACGACTTGCGCGATGGTTGGGGGAATTATTGCGCTGGCAACGGGCCATGCCAAAGTTCCACCAGAATGGCTGGAGTGTCGGGAGGCTTTGCCCTGGTAAAGGCTTTACCCTTTTACCGCTTTGAACATCGCCAGGCATTGGGGGCGCTGTTCTTCATGGAGGACGATGCGGGCGGGATATTTGGCACGGCTGGCGAGCAAGGGGTTTTCCCAGGGTTGATGAATGAGGTCGTTGGGCAGATGAGCCAGTTCGGGCAGCCATTGACGGACGAATTTGCCTTCGGCATCGAATTTTTCGCCCTGAGAAACGGGATTGAAAATCCGGAAGTAAGGGGCGGCATCAGTGCCGGTGCCGGCGCTCCATTGCCAGCCGCCGTTGTTCGCGGCCATGTCACCATCAAGGAGCTTTTGCATAAAATAACGTTCGCCCCATTGCCAGTTAATCAGCAGGTCTTTGGTGAGGAACATGGCGACGATCATGCGCAGGCGATTGTGCATTTCGCCGGTGGTGTTGAGGCAGCGCATGGCGGCATCGACAATGGGATAACCGGTCTGGCCCGCGCACCAGGCTTGAAAATGCGTTTCGTTATTGCTCCAGGCGAGTTGGTCGTATTCCTTCCGGAAACAGCCTTTCATGACGTGCGGGAAGTTGGTGAGAATTTGCAGGTAGAACTCGCGCCAGATCAATTCGGTGAGGAAAACATCGCAGCTTTTCAATTGAGCCGGATTGGCTTTGGTTCGCGCGTCATCAAGTTTCGCCAGAATGGTGCGGATGCCGATGGTGCCGGCACGCAAATGCGGTGAGAGTTGGGACGTGCCGGTAGTGGCCGGATAATTCCGTGCTTCACCATATAGCAAGACGCGGTGATCCATGAAGGAACGGAGCAATTCCAAGGCGGCATGTTCGCCGGCTGCGGCGATGGGCAGATTCCACGGGTGGCCTAATTCAGCAGAATCGACCGGCAAAGGATCGGAGGGAATTTTCGGAAAGGGCTTCGTGGCCGTTTTGAGCCGTGCGTATGGTGCGGGAAAGCGTTTCGCTTTCCAGGTCTTGGAATAGGGAGTGAAAACGGTGTAAGGCAGGCCGCTCAGATTCAGGATTTCCTGCTTTTCCCAGATGACGGCGTCTTTGAAAATTTCAAAACCAATGCCGAGGGAATTGAGCGCATTGAAAATGCGATTATCGCGGGCTTCGGCATAGGGTTCGTAACGGGCGTTGCAAAAAACCGCTTCGGCTTTGATCTCCTGGGCGAGTTTGGGAAGTTCGATTTCCGAGCGTCCATGGCGAATGATTAAGGGATACCCGAGAGCAGCCAGATTCTTCGCGAGTGAAGCCAGTGAGCGCAGCAGAAATAACAAGCGGGCGGCGCCGACGTCCGGACCGGTGCGAAAGGCGTCTTCCACAATGAATACGGGAATGACGAGTTCCGCGCGTTTGGCGGCGGCGCTCAGGGCGGCGTTATCGGAAACGCGCAGGTCACGGCGGAACCAGTGGATGACAACTTTCACGGGCGGAGGCTAGCACAGCTTGGGGAAGAGGCAAGGAGCGGGGGGCGAAGGAAAGGTGATTGAATATTACTAACCCATAGTGCATGCGGATATTGCTGCGACCGGGGACGGTCGCTGTCCGGGAGAGACAGCTTGCGGCAGGGAGACCTTCGCCGGTAGTATGGAGTGCCTAAACAAACTGAACCCGCTATGAAAGCTGCGTATATTCAACAGACTGGTGCGCCGGAAAATATTCTTTACGGCGATTTGCCGAAGCCTTCGCTGACAGCGTCGCAAGTGTTGGTCAAAACTGCGGCTGTATCAATTAACCCGATTGATGTTTATATCCGCAGTGGCATGGTGGCGGCCAAACTGCCGTCGCCGTTCATTATCGGGTGTGATGTGGCGGGAGTTGTTGAAGCGGTGGGAGCAGCGGTGACCCGCTTTAAAGCAGGGGATCGCGTGTGGGGCAGCAATCAAGGGTTGCAAGGGCGGCAAGGAACGTTCGCCGAATATTGCGCGGTGGATGAAGGCTGGCTTTATCCGACGCCAAACGGAGTCACTGATGAGGCGGTGGCTGCGATTTCACTGGTGGGAATTACGGCGCATCTGGGTCTGGTGCGGGACGCGCAGGTAAAGCCGGGTGACATCTTATTTGTTAACGGCGGCACTGGTGGGGTGGGAGCGATGGTGGTGCAGATGGCAAAGGCGCTGGGTGCGCGGGTGATTACCACGGCAGGCAGCGAGGAGAAAGTGGCGGTGTGCCGGGAACTGGGCGCCGATTTGGCCATTAATTACAAAACGCAGGATGTGAATGCGGCCATCAAGGCATTCGCGCCGCAAGGGGTAAACGTGTGGTGGGAATCGTTGCGGGAACCGGATTTTGAGCGGACGGTGTCTTTGTTGGCGGCGCGCGGGCGCATTATCATCATGGCCGGGCGGGAGGCGAAGCCGGTATTTCCCGTGGGAGCTTTTTACGTGAAGGGCTGTTCGATGCACGGTTTTGCCATGTTTAATGCAACGCAGGACGAACAGCGGACGGCTGCGATGGATATCAACGGCTGGCTGACGGAAGGCAAGCTCAAGGCGCGGATTGACCGGGTATTTCCATTAGCAGAGGCGGTTGCGGCTCATCGCTTGCAAGAGGAGAGCACGATTGGCAAAACGAGCGCGCTGGCTGGCAAGATTGTGCTGAAACCGTAAATATTTTCATAAACCGTTTTTAACGACGCAAGGGAATCTCAATGGCTAAATTTCGCGTGGTTTTGATTGAGCACGGGTATGCGAGCACGGAGATCGAACGTAAGATTATTGAACGTGCAGGCGGTGAATTTATCGATGCGGAAAAGCTGCCGTTGGAAGCGGCGTTAAAACTGTGTGAGGAGGCGGATGGAGTGTTGTTCCGGCGGATTGATATTACGCCGGCGATCATCCGGCGGTTCCGGCGCTGCAAAATTATCCTGCGCTACGGTGTGGGGACTGACAACGTGGATACGGAAGCGGCCACGCAGGCGGGGATTATTGTGGGGCATGTGCCGGGTTACAGCATCGAGGAGGTATCCACGCATGCGGTCGCATTACTGCTGGCTTGTGTGCGGCGGGTGGTGGAGACGCATCAGAAAATCGCGCACGGTTCCTGGGAAGTGAACCGGCGCGATCCGATTCACCGGATGGCGGGACGCACGCTGGGCATTGTTGGCTTCGGCAATATTGGACAATCGTTTGCGCGCAAGATGAGTGGGTGGGGGATGCGCCTGTTGGCAGTGGATCCGTTTGTGGACGCGCAGAAGGCGATCGCGCTGGGAGTGAAGCTGGTGGAACTGGATGAGTTGCTGGCGGAGTCGGATTACATTTCATTGCATTGTCCGCTGCTGCCGGAGACGCGGCATCTGATCAATGCGCAAACGCTCTCGCAGATGAAACCGGGAGCGATGCTGGTGAATACGGCACGCGGTGGAGTGGTGGATGGGCAGGCGTTGCTGACCGCGCTAAATGAGGGACAGTTGGCGTGGGCGGGGTTGGACGTGTTCGAAGAGGAGCCGTTGCCGGTGGATTCACCGTTGCGGGCGCATCCGCGATTGGTGACGAGTGATCATGTGGCGTGGTATTCGGAAGAATCGCAGCAACAACTTCAGACGACGGCGGCGGAGGAAATTGTGCAGGTGTGTTTGGGCGGATTGCCGGTTTCGCTGGCGAATCCGGAGGTGTTATATCGGCTTGGTCGGTTTCAGGAATGGGTGCCCAGCGAGGTGGTGCGTTGGCAATTGCAGCGGATGGAAAAGCTGGGGAAATGACGAATTACCGAATGGCGAAAACCAAAAAAAGGCCAAAGCTCTAAACCGCGAAATACGCGGAACACGCGAAAAGGAAAGAGACTAAACAACGGATTAACACCGATGGACACGCAAGCAGGTAGAACCCACCCCTAACCCCTCCCTCCGGATGTGGATGCGAAAGCTGGAGTGGACGTGGTGATAGATAGACACGGATGGGGAAGCTGCCAATTGGGGGCGATTGCGGTTTTGGCATTTCGGAGAGAGAGGAGGATTAAAGCAGGGGGAAATTTTATTGAACAAAACTTTGGCTTCAGCCTTCCAATGAATAACCAAAACGAAATGAGATTGCCGATATGAAAACCACATTCATTTCATTAATGACAGGAGTGATGCTGTTGACTTTCGTTGCGGAAGCAGGGCGGGCGGCAGAAGCGAAGGCGGACGAGGTGTCTATATTTCCCGACAAGAACCTGGAAGCGGCGGTGCGAAAGCTGGTGTTTGAAAAGCGGGATAACAATAAACCGATTACGGCGGCGGATGTCGCCAACATTTCCACGCTGAATGCGAGTGGGGCAAAGATCAAAGACCTGACCGGATTGGAGAAGTGTGAGAAGCTGGCATCATTGGATTTATCCCATAATCAAATTACCGATCTGAAGGCGCTGGCGGGAAAGGAATATCTTCAGGAGTTGATTTTGGCGGGAAATCAGGTGGAGGATCTTTCGCCGTTGAGCAAAGTGGTGGCGCTTCAGTATCTGGATGTCTCGGATAACCGGGTGAAGGGCGTGCAGTCGCTGGCGACGTTGACCAATCTGGCTTCGGTATATATTTCTACGAACAAGGTGTCAGAGATCAAGCCGTTGTTTGGTCTGCCGCATTTGAGTTCGCTCTATGCGGACAATAATCAAATTGCGGGCATTGAAGGGATTAACCGGGTTGCCAAATTGTCTTCGCTTTCATTGAGAAATAATGGGATTACCGATCTGGCGCCGCTGCAAGGATTGACGGAGCTTTATTATCTCTTCCTGGAGAACAACCGGATTACAGACGTTGGTCCGCTGGTGGAGATGGCCCAAAAGGATTACAACGGTGAAAAACGTTTTTCACCGTTCATTAACATTTACTTGAGTGGTAATCCGTTGCGGAACGCCAAACCGCAGGTAACCAAATTGAAGGAGTTTGGCGCGCGCGTGACGGATTGAGCGTGGCCGCTTTATTTGGCGCCGGACTGGCGTTTGACGTATTCGAGAACTTTCTTCGGGTCGCCATCCGTGGCCCAGACGTAGCGGAGGAAATCAGCGAGGTGAATGTTTTTACCGCGCAGAAAGGGACGGTCACCACCGCAGCCGTACATCAAGTCGGGAGGCATTTCGCCGCGCAGTTTGGCTTTGGCCTTTTCAATGATGCGGGGCAGCCAGGCGATTCCGCCCAGTTCAGCGCTTTTGGGAGGCAAGTCGTCCATGTCGATGACGGTGGTGGAGAGTTTGCCGTGTTGAACGGTCAGGAAATAATCACGACGCACAGCGGTGATGAGGAGCACGGTATCGTACGTGGGATCGCCGCCACGGGAACCGTCCTCTACGAAATCGAACAATTCCTGGGCAGTGCAACCGATGGAAGCAAGAAAGGCAATTTCAGTGGCGTTAAAGAGGGACGCGGCCGTGCGGCTGCCAGCGCGGTAATTCTTCACGGCTTGATCGTAAATTTTTCGAAAAGTATCGGGCCAATCGTAATTGTTCATTACAAAGACAATAGCAGAGGTTGAAGAGGTTCGCTACCGCATGAATTGCAAAAAGTTGGTGCTTTTCTGGCTTTCCCAACGGGAGCTGAAGATAGCGTTCGAGGGCGGGGATGAAGGAGATTACCCGGTCTCAATTTCGGCATGAGAAAACGCCGCGAATGACTGCGGAAGAGACGGATCAGGCTTTGCCAGCGGGCGTGGATACCGGTTGAGGCTCGGTGGCTTCGGCGTAAAATTCTGCGGCGCGCTTTTTGGCTTCGGTGAGTTGCTGGGGATTCAGGTTTTTCGCGACCAGTTCGCGGCCATCCTGAGCGGCGGGTTCACCTTGTTCGGCGGCGAGATGATACCATTTGTAGGCTTCAATATCATCGCGCGGCACGCCTTTGCCGAGGGCGTAGAGGCGGCCCAGATGAAATTGAGCGGAAGGGTCACCTTGTTCAGCAGCAAGGCGAAACCATTTGGAGGCGTGAAAGTAATCTTTGGGGACACCTTTGCCGGCGGCGTAGAGGACGCCGTAATTATATTGAGCCAGAATGTGGCCTTGAGTGGCCGCGCGACCGAACCATCTGGCGGCGGCCATGTAGTCCTGGGGGACAGCAACGCCTTCGGCATAGAGAGCGGCCAGCCGGAATTGAGTGGTCACGTCGCCTTTATCCGCGCGCGCGATGGTCTCTTCCAGGCTCTCGGTCCGATTTAAAACTTTGCGAAATAACCCAAACACACTGGTTATTCAGCAGTTTCCCTGCCACTCCTGTAATTGCGAACGCCTGTTGGCGTGGGGTTTCCGGCCGGAGAACCCTCAGTGTTCCGGTTTGGAATCGCGGCTGGTCAAATCCTGCACGGCCTGGCGGACATTTTTGCCTTCGTAAAGCATGGCATAAACCTCGTTGATGATCGGGGTTTCCACCTGCACTTTGCGGGCCAGATGATAGGCGGAACCCGCGGTGGGATACCCCTCGGCCACGCTGACGGCAGTCATGAGAATGTGGGCGATGTCCTGGCCTTTCCCAAGGCGTTCGCCAAAGGTGCGGTTGCGGCTGAGTTTGGAGAAGCAGGTGACGGTCAGATCGCCCAGGCCGCTGAGACCGGAAAAGGTTTCCGGTTGTGCGCCGCAGGCTTCACCGAGGCGGCGGATTTCGACAATCGCGCGCGTGACGAGGGCGGCTTTGGAGTTATCCCCGAAACCCAAGCCATCACAGACCCCGGCGGCGATGGCGATGACGTTTTTCAAAGCGCCACCCAGTTCCACGCCCAGAATATCCTGGCTGGTATAGACGCGGAAAGCAGGCCGGTGAAAGAGTTGTTGAACGGCCTGGGCGGTGACGGCATTCCGGCTGCCGGCAACGATGGCGGTGGGCACACCGCGTGCCACTTCCTGAGCCAGCGTGGGGCCGGATAAAGCGGCGATTTGCGCGTGCGGGAGGATTTCCTGCAAGATGCCGCTCATGGTCAGGCCGGTATCAAATTCAATGCCTTTGGTCACGCTGACGACAATGCCGCGATAAGGCGCGAGATGACTGGCCAGCGTGCGAAATGATTTCGAGGGGGTGGCCATGACGAGCAGGTGGCTGCCGGTGATGGCGGTTTCCAAATCCGGCTGCAATTTAAGGCCCGGCGGCAAG
>JBEHZA010000096.1:0-12661 GCA_048497895.1 Verrucomicrobiota bacterium | reverse complement strand
CGCGCAGTGAACTGGCCCGCATGATCCGCTTTGTGGCCGCGGTAGCACAGAAATATAAATTGCGCATTGGCACCTTTGGCCACATGGGCGATGGCAATTTGCATCCCACCTTCCTCACGGACGAACGGAATCACGAGGAAATCCAACGGGTGCATGAAGCCTTCAAGGAAATCTTCGACGAAGCCATTCGCCTCGGTGGTACCATTACTGGTGAGCATGGCGTTGGCATGGCCAAACGGCAGTTTTTGCCCAAGTTTGCCGGAGAGTCACAGATGCGCGTGATGCGCGAATTCCGCCGCGCACTGGACCCGAATCAGATTCTGAATCCGGGCAAAATGTTTGATTATTAAGCGCGTTTCTCCCTTCTAGAACCGCGAAATAATCAGGCAGTGCCGGACAGCGACCGTCCCGGTCGCAGCAAGGTGACCCAGTCAAACAGTGTAGGACATTTCAAACACGCTTGCTAAATGGATATTGCTGCGATCGGGGGACGGTCGCTGTCCGTTAAGGCCAACCCGAAATTGTTCCGCCCAAGGCAATAAAACTGTACTCGAAATCTCCCTGAGCGACTGTACTGCTTTTTGCATCGGACTGGATTGCGGTTTAGGTACAGTGTGTGATACGGTTTGGCATATGAAAACAGATGCTGAACCCGTCCTGCAAGAGAACCTGCTGAGCGTTGTGAAGTATTCCAGTGCCTTTTCCCTCGGCACTCTGGCGGCTTTTCTTTGTTCCATCCGTGAAGTCAATCCCCACGTCCGTTTTGGCTTAAGTTTCCTTACGGTGTTGGCCTTTATTCTGGGCGCCGCTCTTTCCTGGGCGTTGTGGCGGACGGTGTTGGATTCCGGAGCGCAAACCCGCCGGAACCATGTCTTTTTTGCCTTTCTCTCGGCGATTATGGTTCTTGGCACCGTGGCCTCTTACTTAATCGCCCTGGCTTCCGTGCCCAGCCGTCGCCTGCATGAAATTATGACGGGCGCGACCGCCGCTGTCATCGTGCTGACCTTGCTCGGCATCCTCTTCTGGCGCGTGACGCGCTGCTTCGAGGACTGAGCGGAGGAGGGGAGTTACTTCCCCACCTTCATGACCTCTTTCAGCCACGCAATCATCTGGTCTTTATATTCCGGATGAATCTTTTCCCAGCCGCCCATGCCGTGGATGCCTCCTTCGATCGTAAAGAAATCACACACATTGCCAGCCGCTTTCATTTTCTCCTGCATCCGGACCGATTGTTCGTAAGGCACCTGCTCATCCTTGGTGCCATGAATCAACAGAAACGGCGGCAACCCCTTTTTCACCTGAAAAAACGGGGAGGCCTCGTGCAACCGGCGCAGTGATTCATCGTTTACTTCCGTCACCCCCAGAAAAGCGGTCATCGATTTACTGACCTTGCCGGATTCGCGAATGCGCGATTCCAGATCGTGCGGCGCATAAAACGGCACTACTGCGGCCACGCGCGCTTCCGGATGATTCGCCGTACCCACATAGGATACCAGATGACCGCCCGCCGATTCTCCGATGAGCGCAATGCGGTTCACATCCACTTTGTATTCCTTCGCGTGCGCCTTTACCCATTTGATCGCCGTTTCCACATCGTCCACTGCCGCCGGAAATTTGTATTCCGGCGACAACCGGTAATTGATGGTAAACCAGGTAAACCCTGCCTTGCTCAACGGCTCGAACAACGGCTTGATGTAACTCTGCTTCGTCCCGTTCACAAAACCGCCTCCATGTACCAGAATTGCCGTTGGAAACGGGCCGACGCCCTCCGGCACAAACGCATCCAGCGTCAGATTGGTGTTGCCCGCCTTGGCAAATTCCACGTCCAGTTTCATTTCCGCCCGGGCCGAGAACGCTGCCAGTGTGCAGGTAAAGCCGAGGGTTAACAGAGGGATATATTTGCGAAAGCAAAAAGAAGTGATTCGGTTTGGCATAGGCTGCGTTTAGAATAACCGCCGGTGAACACTTGTAAAGAGGGTCTTCCAAGCAGCTCAAGTGCTTTGGGTTGTAACCAATTGAATCGGTTAAGCGTCTCTCCTGTTATGCGCAAGTCCATTATTACATTTCTGCCTTTGATCCTGTTCGGCATCTTGTTTTTTATTACTCCGCAGGTTTCCCATGCAGCCAAGGAAAAGAAAGGTGAAAAGCCCGATAACGGCTTTACCGGTTCCATCACCGCTGTAGATACTACGGCCAAAACCATCAAGATTGATGCCGATGGGGGAAAAACTATTCTCATTGATTCCACGACCTCCATTATCAAAGCGGCTGGCGGCGTTCTGAAACTCGCCGATCTCAAAGTGGGCGATGCTGTGCACGTTAGCACCGTAAATCTCGCGAACCAGTTGACCGCCGTTACCGTCAAAGTCGGTGTCAAACTCGACGCCACCCCGGCCAAGAAAAAGAAGAAGAAAACGGATTCTTAAGCGGTCATCGTTTAAAAATTTCGCGTTAGCGTCCTGAGTGTTCTCGGTCACCCTTTAAGCAAAGGCTTCAAGTAGGCGACTATCTGGGCTTTTCGCGATAGTTGAATGGACTGTTTAAATCCATTGTCCTCCCGTTAACGACAGCCTTGATGACCTTCCGGGTTTTCAGGTTCACCCAAAAGACACCAGTTGCATCGGGTTGATTTTCCTCCAGGCAGTTGCCTTTTATATCCAATCTCAATTCATCTCCCTTGAGTGCGGCAGAAATCAATTTTCCGGTAGTGGCGCCTTGCGCTCCCAGCGACCAAAAACGCAACGGGGTGGCCTCACTTAAATCGATCGAGTTAGTCTCTGTTTGGCGGGTGAGGGCCCGGAGTAATTCATTTCCGTCGAATCTTGCTTCAAATTGCCGGAGCGCGTCATGGAGCCCTTTTCCGGTATCAGGAATCTGATCAAGGGAATGTGACCACCTCAAATTACCTGAATCGAAGTAAACTGCAAAATTGATTATGTCACTCTGGTCCTGAATATAAAAGTAGTCTTCAAAATTGATATCGATCATGCCGTTCTCTGGGTGTTGGATAGCCACCACGCGGCCATCATTCCAATATAACCTAGGCTCCTTTCTTTGGCAGATCTTCACGGTTGCCATTTTAACTTTTACACTTTTCGCCCCGGTCTGTTTCCTGGGATCGTTTTCAGGTTGGGAGGTAAACAAGGTGATGGTTGAGATATGGTAGGGCTTAAGCAATCGGATTTCCGTGTCCTTGGGAACTCGCGCAGTTGTGCGATGGGGGGATGCGCAGGACGCACTCAGAAAAAGTAACACTCCTAACCAAACCCAATAACTCATTCGCATTGGCTCAAGCATACGCCACTCCATCTAAAAGTCACGAGCCACGATTGTCTCTCCATGCCTTCTGAAGGCGACTGTTTATTTGCGCCAGCCCCAGCACGTTCGCAAAGTAATAGTACCGATGTCTTCACCATCCATTTTACCGCACTCTCTCGGTTCGGGTAAATCATGTTTGACAAAAACTGCAAATGAATACAAATTGTATACGTGCGCATCATTAAAGAAGCGTTCCTCGTGGCGGCAGGACGGGAACATCCTGTTGCGGCTCGCCATTTGGACGTGTGGCGCAAGACTGTCAAAGCGGCCCAATGGCGTAATCTGGTGGACGTACGACGAAGCTATCCGGATACAGACTCGGTGAAAGTCCGCAGTGGACGGCAGGTCTTGGTTTTTAATATTCGCCGGAATGATTATCGACTGATTGCGGCGACACATTTCAACCGTCAAATCGTCTATACCTTGCGTTTAATGACACATGCCGAATATAGCAAAAACCGCTGGCCGGAAACCTTATGAAAACGACGCGTGCGAAAATTGAATTTGTCCGGTTGCCCCATGACTACGCCAGCCTGTGCCATCTACTCCCTCCGCGTCCGCTCCACGATCGCGTGGATTTTGAAAACGTAAGCGAAATCACCGACGCCATGGCGGGGCACAAACTGACGTCCGATCAGGAGGATTATTTTGATCTGCTCTGCCGCTTGATTGAAGATTACGAAAAACAACACGCCCAACTGGATCTTTCCAAAGTAACCGCATTGGATGCTTTGCAACACCTGCTGGAAGCGCACGAAATGAGCGCAGCGGATCTGGCGCGTTTGTTAGGCGTTCATCGCACGCTCGGCGCCATGATTCTGCGCGGTGAACGAAAGTTGACGCTCGCCCATGTCCGTACTCTTGCCAAACATTTTAGCGTCTCGGCCGATTTGTTTCTGCCATAACTCTGGTAGTCATACAGAAAAGGGCTCGTGCCAAAACTGCACGTCCGCGGCTGTCGATAATCAGGTAGCAGCCAACGCAAGTCGGACCCTTTTTATGGACGCGCTTCCCCAGTTTGAAGGAGCTGTCCGCATTAATGCCGATACTGAATCTGTTTGCTCACTTTGCTGAGGCGTTTTTCCCAATCGCCTTTGTGCGCTAATGGATCGGCATCCGTGCCCCAGAGTTTTTTGACCATTTCCCGTTGCGGCACAAAAGGGCATTTCGCTTTCGGGTTTTTGTGCGCGTCATCTAATTGACGCAAGGCCAATTGCGCGCCGGTCATCACGGCGGGCTTATCGAATTGCTGATTAAGCTTGTGCGTGGCGTCGTCCAGCGCACCCCAGCGTTCCGCATCCGTGCGTCCCCACAGGGTCGGTTGTGTATCCAGCCGCATAAGATTCCAGAAGGCGATGCGGATTTGCCGCACCGGCTTGACGGCGGAACTCATGACCTCGCGGAACAACTCCTCCACCGTGGCATTGATGACGGAGTTTTTGAACTGCGGTTCGCGGAAGCGATGGCCCGCGCCGGTTTCCGTGAAATCATTAAAGCGAATCGTCAAACTCAGTTCGCGGGCCTGCAATTGTTCCCGCCGCAATTGTCCCGTCAGGCGCGTGGCTTCGCTGAGCGTGAACGTCAACGCGGCTTCGTAATCCGGTTCGTCATAGGGCAGGGTGGTATTGCTGGAAATCGTCGTGCGATCTTTCACCTCCAGCAACAACGGTTCACTCCAACGTCCATTCGCAAAAAGCCACAGTTGTTGTCCCCAAATGCCGAATTTTTGTTTCAGCATGGTGGAAGGCAATTTCGCGGCGTCGCCAAAGGTTTTCGCGTTCAACCCGGCCAAAGCGCGTTCGCGGTTTTTTCCGATGCCGGATAATTCGCGCAACGAACGGGGCGCGAGAAATTCCTTTTCTCCGCCGGACGGCACTTCCATAAAGCCTGGCTTCGCCGCATCCGTGGCGAGTTTGGCCAGGCGTGAAGAATTGCCCAGTCCAGCGGAAACGGGAATGCGCACCTCTTTCCGGATGCGCTCACAAATCGCGCGAATATATTCGGCCGCCGAGGAGTTGCGCCAGACGTGCTGATCCATGCTCGTCAGGTCCAAAAATCCTTCATCAATGGAAATCGGCACCAGCATCGGCGTGTATTCTTCCAGCACGCGAAACATCTCCTGCGAGATGCGCCGGTATTCTTCGTAGCTGGGATGTGCCAGCACTCCTTGCGGGCAGGCCCGTTTGGCTTCAAAGCACGCCATGCCGGTGGTCACGCCAAATTTTTTCGCCGCACGATTGGCCGCAATGACGATTCCATCACCACGCCGGCCACCGCCTACCCACACGGGCCGCCCCTCCCACTCCGGATGGAGCGCGATCTCGCAACTGGCGAAAAAACTGTCGCCATCCACGTGCAATATGCGGTTTGAATTCACCCTCAAAATGTCCGGTGCCAATCCTCATTATGCACAGAATTTTAAGGTGTCAAACAGCCCCTACCCGTGGGGTAAGGAGTGGTTTTAAACCCTGTATTTTGTAGGGTATTAGTTGACGTTTTTTTGAAAGTTAAACGGGCGCGGAATGATGAAAACTTAAGCTCCTTACGCAACCGTCTCCAGCTTACCGTGAACCGCCGCCGGAACTGCTTCCCGGCGTGCTGCCAAAGCTGTTGGCCGTCGTATTGGCGCCGCTGCTGTTCATCTGATTTTGCAATATCGTGGCGCGAGTGCTCAGCGGGTTGTTGGATTGCGGATTGGAAGTGCTGGACTTGGCATTCGCGCCCGCCGGGATCAGGTCTTGCAGAATTTGATAAACATCATAGGGATTTGCGTTCGCCAGCGAAACGACGTGCGGACGGACAATCCGGGCCGGGTCTTCATCGAGTTCTTTGATGATCACGATGATTTGCGGCATCAATGCGGAAGCCGCCGTTACGACCAGACGGGAAGTGCGCGCATCCGCCACCGCCGTCACCTGGCCCAATTGTTTCGCCCGTTCACTCTTGCCCGCGCTGCTGCTGGCTGTCGGCGTGGCATTGGCAAAAGGGAAACCCGGTCCGCCACCTGTTTGACCTTGAACACGGCTCGATTCTGTCGTGCGGTTGCTATCCGAGTAGAGATTGCTCAGGAGATCGGCCATTTCGGTGGGGTCGGCATGTTTGAGCCGGAATACCTTGATTTCCGTAACCGCCTGTACGTTCACATCGATTTCCTGAATCACCTGTTCAATGATCGCCATCAGGTTTTCCGGTGCGCTGATGATGATGGAATTGCTGTGATCTTCCGCCACGGCCGAAACCCGCGAGCCCGGTGTGTTTCCCGAACTGCCGGCGTTATCATTGCCACCCATATCTCCAGGAAAACCACCGGGACCCGGAGGAAAGCCGCCACCAGGTCCCGGGAAGCCGCCACCACTACCAAAGCGGGTGCCAATATTGTTCCCGCCATTCCGCGAACTGGCATCCTGAGAAGGAAACAGGTCTTTAATCAATCCCACCGTGGTTTTAGCATCCGCATAGGTGAGCGGAAAAACGCGAATGGTATTTACGCTGGCCGTTACCGAATCCAGCATGGTGATGATTTCTGCCACGTGCCGGATTTTCGCATGCGTATCTGTCATCATCAACGCATTGGCCGATTCATTCGCCGTTACCGTGGTGTCATTGGGCAGCAGGGGTTGTAAATTCCTCAGCAGATCGGCCGGGTTAAGGGTGCGCAGGGGAATAATCGCCGTCACGACGTCCGTATTTTTCGGAACCGTTTTAAAATCTTTGATCATTTCCACCGGCGTGCCGTCATTGCTTTTGGCCTGCGCATACTGAATCACCGTGAGCATCCGTTCATTTTGCACCACCGCGTAACCGTTTTCATTCAACACCTGTTTGAGCAACTGAACGGCCTCCTCCTTGCTCATCGGTTGCTCGCTCCAGACATCGACTTTACCCTGCACGTTCACGCCGTTGCCCAACCGGATAATGAAACCCGCTGCTTTGCTCAGGTAATTCAACACCGTCTCCAGCGGCACTCCGCGAAAATTCATCTGCAATCCTTTGCCGGGCGTGAAATCGGCAGTACTTGCGGCTTCTATGTTGGTGGGCAAAGTTGAATCCGCGTCGCTGTTGTTTGCGGCTCGCAAGCTTGCCGGAAATGTCCACAGTCCGCCTACTAGAGCCAGGATTGCCAGTGTCGGCTTAACCGTCCTCTTTCGGAATTCAATTTTCATGGTCACTCATACGGTTGAACGGATTTTCTGTTCATGGTCATGATAGCTCTGGTTATTGGTCATGGTGTTCAAATGGGACGAAAGAGGGCTTTCCTGAGATGAACTGGAAGAATCAAGGGATGAGAATTCAGTGGACAGCGACCGTCTCCGGTCGCAGCAATAGCCGTATGCTCAAGCGTTTGAAATAGACACTTACGCTGGAACCACTTCGCATTGCTGCGACCGGGACGGTCGCTGTCCGGGGCGGGGTATGAAAAAACCTGCGACAGACGTTGGATTAACCGCTAAGCTCAACGCCATTAAGCCATGTTTTGCCGCCGATCACGCGTGCGGCCTTTGCCTATGAATAAGTTTACGAACTGTCGCCTCATTGCCCCATTGGTTTACGCGTT
The DNA here is from genome assembly GCA_048497895.1 of Verrucomicrobiota bacterium. GTDB lineage: Bacteria > Verrucomicrobiota > Verrucomicrobiia > Limisphaerales > JBEHZA01 > JBEHZA01. The sequence continues at coordinate 4,788 of JBEHZA010000096.1, read as the reverse complement.
GCTGATGTTGTACGGATTCTCCGCCGGTCTGCTTCGCTCTCAAGCTGCCGAAGCCACGCGCCCGAATTTCCTCTTCGTTTATACCGACGACCAGCAATGGGATGCGATGAGTGTGGTTCAACGTGAACAGGGTGAACTGGCGCGTTTTCCCTGGCTCAAGACTCCGAACATGGACCGGCTCGCGGCGGAAGGGGTGCGCTTCCGCAATGCTTTCGTGGTGAATTCGCTCTGTGCGCCCAGCCGCGCTTGTTATCTCACGGGCCGCTACAGTCATTACAATGGCGTGCTGAACAATCACACTTCGTTTCCCACAAACTCCGTCACCTACGCCACCGTGTTACGCGCAGCGGGTTACACCACCGGTTACATTGGCAAATGGCACATGGGCAAACAAAGCGGGCAACGCCCTGGCTTCGATTACTCCGCCAGCTTCGTCGGGCAAGGCCGTTATTTCGATTGTCCCTTTGAAATTAACGGCGTGACGACGGAGACCAAAGGCTGGGTGGATGACGTCTCGGCGGATTACGCCATTGGCTTCCTCCAGCAGAATAAGGGCAAACCGTTTCTGCTCAGTGTGGGTTTCAAATCCTGTCATGGCCCTTGGGACCCGCCGCCGCGTTTGCAGGATACTTACGATAAAGATGAACCGAAAGCGGCTGTGAATGCGGGCGCCAAGGCCATCTACCGCGACAATGGGGGTGGTGATGCTGGCAAAAAGGCGAAGGCACCCGGCGCCAACCGTGATTCCATGATTCATAATTACATGCGCACCATCACGGGTGCGGATGAGAATCTCGGTCGCATTTTGAAAACTTTGGATGAACTGAAGCTGACGGAAAACACCATGGTCATCTTCACGACTGATAACGGCTATTATCTTGGTGAACATGGTCTGGGCGATAAACGTTCGGCTTATGAAGAAAGTTTGCGGGTGCCTTTGCTGATCCGGTTTCCGAAACTCGCCGCACCGCGTAAATTGATTGATGAAATCACCCTCAACATTGATCTCGCACCGACCCTGATCGATTACGCCGGACTCTCGATTCCTAAAGAAATGCAGGGACGGAGCTGGCGCGCTTTGTTGGAGAATCAAACGGCGGATTGGCGCACTTCCTTCTACTATACCTATTTTTACGAACAGGGTTTCAACACGCCTACGGTCGAGGCCTTTCGCACGGAAACGGCCAAGATTATTGAATATCCCGGCCATCCCGAATGGACCGAATTATTCGACGTGAAGTCTGATCCGCAGGAGATGCGCAACCTTGCCCGCGATCCCTCGCAAAAGGATTTTCTCACGCAAATGCGGGCGGGTTTTGTAAAAGCACAGCAGGAAGTCGGCTTCTTCATCCCGGAAACCGCTGATAAGCCGCCAGTGGTCATCAAACGTCCGGATACGTTTGTGCTCAGCTATGATTTTACGAAGCCAGCCGGCAAAAAGGTGAGTGATGATTCCACCAATGGGAATGACGGAGTGGTTTCCGAAGCGGAGACCGGCGAAGGTCGAAATGGCAAAAAGGCTTTGCGTCTGACGGGCAAAGGAAAGGTGGAGGTTGCAAAATCCAAATCACTCGATTGTTCCGGCGGACCGTGGACCGTGGAAGCCGTCGTCAAAACCGAACAACCGACCGGCGTAATTCTGGCGCGTGGCGGTCAATCGCAAGGGTATTCGCTCTATCTGGAGGCGGGGCATCCGGTGTTTACGGTGGTCGTGAGTAATCGCGCTGTTTCCGTCAAGGCGTCATCGGTGATCGTGAACCAATGGACCCATCTGGCGGGCGTGATCGGCAAAGACAAGCAGATCACTTTATACGTCAACGGCGAGGCGGCTGGTTCGCGCAAGCTGGAGGAATTTATCACGCGTGATCCGAATGATTCGATGCAGATCGGGGTGGATACCGGCAGTCAGGTGGTCAGCTATCCGCAGCCGGCGCAGTTCACCGGCTTGATCGAATCTGTCCGCGTTTTTAGTGGTGAACGCAGTGCAGCTCAGGTCCAGCAGGCCGCGAAAGAATCGCGTTGATGGAACGACGCGAATTAAGCCCGGGCTGGATTGGTTTTGTAGGCCGCTCCCGGTGGTGTGCAGAGTTCAATCACATGGCCATCCGGATCGGTGACGAATATCTGCCAGGCGCCATCAGGCCGGGTTTTGCGCGGCATATGGGGCGCGCCGATGGTTTGCAGATGTTTTTCCCACGCGTCGAAATCATCCACGAGCAAAGCAAAGTGATTGCCGCGATGATGCGAGTGTACCGGCTGGTTGCGATCTCCAATCAAATGTAATTCCTGCTGCGCTCCCAGACGAAACCACGCGCCGGGAAAAGTGAAAGCGGGCCGTGGCAGCGATTCCAGTTGCAACACGCGGCGGTAATAATCGCAGCTTCGTTCCACATCCTGCACGTGGAGGGCGACGTGAGTCAGTTCGGTGAATTTCATTTTACGTTGGGGCTCGTGGTTCGCTGGCAACTTAACTCCAGACGCCCAGTTTTTTCAATTGCGCCGTGGCCGCCGCGGCCCAACCGCGATTGGCCGCCGGACTGGCCGGGCTGGGGTGCAGGATTTTTCCAATCTTCACCGGGCTGCCGCTGCAAACCTGTTCCGCGCGTTTCAACGCGAAATCACCCACGCCAATCAACCACTCTGGCTTTTGCACTTCGACCATGCGCCGCAAATGTTCGTCACACGCAGCAAATAAAGCCGCAGTTTCAGCGGCGGGAAATTTGTCCGGGGTGAGATTGCGTCCCCCTTCGTCAAAGAAGGCGAGGGGACAGTAATTGACGACAAAATGATCGGCGAAAAACGCCTTGGCCGGACCAAAACGTTCACGGAATAATCCCCATAACCGTTGTCCGCTCACTTCGGAACGGGGACAAGCGAAACCTTCTACGGGTTTTTTCGGATGCACCTTTGGGGGATGGCCAACCGGCTTTTCAATCAGCATCCAATCCCGCACGCTTTTGACTTCGCCGAAAGGAACACCTGTTTGTGCCATGCCAAATGGGCCGGGATTCATGCCGAGGAAAATCACCTGCTTGCGTCCGCTGCCGTAATTTTCCAGATAGGCTGCGTGGGCTTCCCATGCGTAGTCGAGCGGGTTGTAAACGAAAGCCACCGGAGCTGAAAACGCGAGCCGGTGGACCGCCTTTGACAGCGTTTGCGCGGCGGTGAGCAGTTCAGATTTTTGGGATGCAGGAGCCACAGGCCGTCTTTATGCCGGATTCTGGCAGGAAGGCAACTCCACCGTTGTTTCGGTACAAAAAACAAAACCACAGCGGACTGTGGCTTTGGTAAAGACCGGCTCCGTCAAATGCGGAATCAATGTGTGGCGCAACCGAAACGGACAAAGGCGGCGATGCTGGCCAGCATGCCTACAATCAGGAGCGCCGGATGGCCTTGAGACATTTTGACCACGCCGAGCCCGATTACTGCGGCCATGGCGACCGTTACTGCAAAAGCGTAATAAAACTTCATGAATAGATTTTTGCGGGTGTACGCCAGATTGTCAACCAGTGAAAAGTGACCCCGGCCAAACTCTTAATGGAGTGTAATCCGCAGCTTGGGATGCGGCTTCTCTACTTCCACCGTGGAAGTTGAAGGTTTCCGCGCGATCATGAACGGAATCAGGCAGATAGCCGCCCCGGCGATAATGCCTAACGTGGCTAAAATCAACGTGGTATGCGGAATCGGTCGTGGACTCAGGACCAGGACTCCGCCCGAAGCGAGCACAAGCAATACGTCCGCCAGGACAAATGGCCACTTTGGTAACGCGGCCGGAGTGGCGGTTGCTGGAAGGTGCACGGTTTTAGTGGCAGCGGTGACTGAAGTAGTCTGCGGTTCCTCTTTAATGCCGTTCAGGAAGCTACCCACGCCCCGTCCGGCGGCAGGCGCAGTGCTGCCTCCGGTGGTGGCTGGTTTTTCCGGCGCTGGTTCTGCTTTCGCAGTGGCCTTCGTTTCACCCATCAACGTTCCTAAACCCCGACCTAATACAGGCTTCGACACTCCTTCAGGTTGCGGTAATGGCCGCCTGCGATTCAACTTAAAATTGATTTTCTTACGCCCAACTTATTCACAGATTATTCAGGTGTCATCAACCCGCCGGAACGCGGCATTCGTGCCGCTTCGCCGTTGGACATTCGACTGCCATGGATACCTGCGGACATGGGAGCGGCACAAATGCCGCGCTCCGTTCGCGGCGGATGAGCGCAGATTTGGCTCTGATTTTTTACCGCTTGACAAATCGACTTTGTGATACAAAGTGTATCCATGGAATTGAACTGGGCGGCGGATAATTTGCAGGTAATCCGGACCTTGATGGAGCGGTCCGCCATTTACCGTCGCGCCCTGGCCCCCATGATGTTGTTGGCTGGTTTTATGGGGGTGGCGGCTTCGATTCTGGGTTGGGTATTGAAAATCGATCGCGCCACCACTTTCGTTGAATATTGGGTAGGTGTTTGTGCGGTGGTGCTGGTGGGAGCGTTTTTCCAAGTGCGCCGCCAGGCTTTGAAGGAGGCAGAACCTTTCTGGTCGCCACCTACCCGGCGGGTAACTCAGGCGGCTTTGCCCGCTTTGGTATCCAGTCTGGTGCTGACGTATGTGATTACCGTCCGGTGGGCGGATGAGCAGGGGATTATTGTCTGGTGGCTGACTCCTATGTGGATGCTCTTGCATGGTGCGGCGTTGCATGCGGCCGGGTTTTTCATGCCGCGTGGCGTTAAATTATTCGGCTGGGGATTTGTGGCCATTGGCAGTATCAGCCTGCTGGCATTGCTTTTTTACCGGACGGATCTG
>JBEHZA010000095.1:0-12668 GCA_048497895.1 Verrucomicrobiota bacterium | reverse complement strand
CATTTTTAATCCCTTTGCTCCATCCCGCCCCATCCCGGTCAACAACACCCCTGTAGTCGACCCACCCCAATAGCGAACCACACTTTCAAAAAAGGTGTCAATAGAAGGACGATATGGATATTCCCGCGGGTGCGGGGTGTAACCCAGCGTTTGGACCGCCTTCAAAACCAGATGATCATCCAATCCGGCCATCAGCACCTTTCCCGGCTGCGGTTGATCGCCTTCCCGGGCGATCACCACCGGCAAGTTTGATTGACTGGTCAGCCATTGCGCCAATCCCGGCGCAAACTGTTCGTCCACATGCTGTACTAATACTACAGCCGCCGGAAAATCGGGTGGAATTTTTTGCAAAATTGTAGCGACTGCGGCCGGACCGCCGGCGGAAGCGCCAATCGCGATCAAATGTTTACTCCAGGGGACGGTCTCATCCCGCGCGGGCCGGGGAGTTCCCGCCAGCGAGTTCCGGGCGGGTTCCTCCATCAATTTCCCCAACAAATCGATCTTGTTCAGCAACAGGGAAGTTCCACCCGCGGTTCCAGTCAGACCAAAAATCGGCGTGTTCACTGCGTCCAACGCGCCCGCGCCCAGAGCCTCATAAACTTTGCCTGCATTTCCATCCACCGTCGCCGTCACCAATAAAATCGGGCACGGGGTTTTCGCCATGATTTGACGGGTCGCCTCCACGCCATCCATCACCGGCATAATCAAATCCATCAAAATCATGTCGGGACGATCCTGGCCACACAACCGCACCGCTTCCTGCCCATCACGAGCCACCCAGGCCACGGTGTGCCGGGGAGAAGCGGTTACCGCCCGCCGCAAGGCCTCCACCGCGAGCATCATATCGTTGACGATGGCTATTCTCATGTTTTGGCTTCACCGATCAAATCGACCACCGCCTGCACCAGTGTTTCGTCGTGAAAACTCCCCTTGGTTAAGTAATAATCCGCCCCGGCATCCAAGCCACGACGACGATCTTCCTCCCGATCTTTGTACGAAACGATCATCACGGGCAAGGCTTTCGTATTCGCATCTTTTTTGATGAGAGTCACCAGTTCGATGCCATCCATGCGCGGCATATCGACATCGCTGACGACCAGATTGAAATGCCCCGTGCGCACCGCATTCCAGCCATCCATGCCATCAACCGCCACTTCCACTTCGTAACCGCGTCCTTCCAAAAGTTTGCGCTCCAATTCCCGCACCGTCAGGGAATCATCCACGACCAGCACACGTTTGCGATGCGACGCCAGGGCTTCAGCTCCCGGACGTTCTACCCGGCTCAACCGGCCGCCAGCAATCAGGATTTCGATGGAACGCACAACGTCCTCCACATCCATAATGAGCACGGGCGAACCATCTTCCATAAGCGCCCCGGCGCTCACATCTTTTATTTTGCCCAGACGGGCATCCAGCGGTTGCACCACCAGCTCGCGTTCGCCTAAAAAGCCATCCACCACCAACCCGTAAGCATGTTGCCGGTTGCCCACGACAATGACCGGCAATTCCTCACCGATAGTCGCCGCTTCTCCCCGTTGCAAGACCTGGTGCGCGGTCACCAGTCCCACGCGTTGGCCGTCAAAATCAAAATGTTGACGCCCTTCCAGCGCGGCAATGCGGCTCTTGGATAATTTTAACGTCCGGATAATGCTGGCCAGCGGAAAAGCGTACGGTTCACCGGCCACTTCCACTAATAACGCCCGCAATACCGAAAGCGTCAGGGGTAATTGCAATTGGAAGCGTGTCCCATGGCCAAATTGAGTGGTCACCCGGATCGTGCCGCGCACGTTTTTGACCATATTCTGCACTACATCCAGCCCCACACCGCGTCCGGATATTTCCGTGACGGACTCTTTCATGGAGAAGCCCGGCAAAAACAGGAAATCCAACAGCTCCGTTTCACTGAGCTTGGCCGCTGTCTCTTCGTTGGTTAATTTTTTCACGACCACGGCATGGCGCAAGCGGTTGAGATCCACTCCCCGGCCGTCATCCGCGACAACGATATGCAGCATGCCGGCGCTATGATGCGCCTGAAGTTGGATGGTGCCTTCCGCGCGCTTGCCTTGAAGCTGTCGTTCTGCCGGAGTTTCCAGCCCGTGATCCACTGCATTGCGCAACAGATGAGTGAGCGGCGCTTCCAATTTTTCCAGTACTTCGCGGTCCACCGCCGTGGCATTACCTAAAACCTCCAGCTTCACTTCCTTGCCCAATGACCGCGATAAATCACGCAGCATTCTGGGAAAACCTTGAATGCCATCCGCAAATGGACGCATGCGACAGGCGAGCGCTTCCGTATAGAGCCGATGGGAAAGATTGGCGGAACGCCGGTCATACATCTCCAATTCTGTCAGTCGCTCGCCCAGCAATTGCCGGCACTCGGTCAGCTTGCTCTGAAAATCATGCAACCGTTGCTGCAAATGCTCATCGACTTCTTCACCCGAATAAAGATCCCGCATGGAATCCAGGGAACGCGCCAGCTCGCTATGATGCCGTTTCAAACGCAACAAGGATTCCGCAAACGAACCCAGCCAGCGTGATTCCACCAGCGATTCACCGGCCAATCCCATCAACCGGTTCAAATTGCCCGCGGTGACGCGCAGGACACGATCAGTTGATTCCGCTTTGGTTTCCGCCACAGCAGGTTTTTCAACTGGCGGTGGCGATGGCGCAACGGGAGTTGGGGTTGGAGCAGCCGGTGGCGTCGCGCTTGCTGGAACGCTGACAGCCACCGGCGCAGGCGCCGCCGGAGTTTCCGCCGGACCGTTTAAGAAGGTATTCAATGCGGTGACGAAATCATCAATTTCGACCTTTCCTTCCGCACTCCATTTCGCCACCTCCGCTTCCGACGTCTGGCTGATACGCGCCAGGAGATCAACACCCTTCAACAAAATATCAATATGCCGTTGCGTCAGGGTCAGCTTGCCCTTTTGCGCTGCCACGAAGCAGTCCTCCATGACATGCGCCACCTGCACTGCACAATCCAGGTTTACAATGCGCGCGGCACCTTTCAATGAGTGAGCCGCCCGCATGGAAGCTTCCAAATGAGTGGCGGAGGCAACGTCCCGTTCCAGCGCCAGCAGGTTGGCAATCAACACCGCCGTCTGGCTGTCCGCCTCCACCCGGAACAGGTCCAGCATGGAAAAGCTGCTTAAATCATCGGGAGTTGAATTGCTCATGCCAGACTCCGGTTCAAAGTGTAAAACAGCAATTGATCATCCAATAATCCCACCGGCTTCTCCTGCCAGATTAACAGGGCTTGCGTATAAGTCGCTTTGGCTTTGGACACAGTTGCTGGAGGCGGTTGCAGGTCCTCCGGGTTATAATGATGAATCCCGTACACTTCATCCACGGGAAACACCAGCCGGCTGTCATCCCGTTGCGCCACAAAGAAGCGTTGGAAGACCACTTGTTTGCCAGTTGCTTTTTCCGCCGCCACTTTATCGGCTCCCAAAACCTCCGCCAGCGAAACGCAAATCAACAACTCGCCCCGCACATTCACCAGGCCCAACACCAGTGTATCGCGCCGATGCGGCAGAGTATGAATCACGCGGCGTTCGGCAATTTCCTGCAAAACGGAAGTAGGCAAAGCGAGCCATTCCGCGCCAATCCGGAAAATCACTGCCGAATGTGTTTCCAATCCCGTCGCTTTGATTTCGGACGAAAAATGGCGGGTCCAGCCGTTCAGATAACCGGGAGGCAACTCACGGTCCAGCAATTGCCCGGCCGCCTTGGAATACACGGGACAATTCCGGCAATGCACGTACTGCTGCAGTTCCGGACATTCGCCATCCCCCCAGACACCGATGCGATTCCAACAATCGTCGAGCTTCAATTCTTGATTATGACTGGACTGACTCATGTCGGTTTATAATTTGCCCGCTCCGGCTGTTTTAGCGGTGACCGGCTTTAATTTCTCTTTGGCCCGCCGGGCGCGGTTTTCCAATACCTGCGCATTGGCTTCATCTCCGGTTTTCCGGGCCAGCAAAGAGAGGTGAACCAGCGTTTCGTAATCGTTGGGCTCCAGATAAAGCGACTTGCGATAAAATCCCACGGCCTGATCGGTTTCTCCCGCGGCATCCCGCACCAATCCCAAAATGAAATACGCCCGCGCAGAATCACCCCGTTGACGCAAATATAATTCACAGATTTGCGCCGCTTCACTTAACCGGCCTTCATCCGCCAGCCGCGCGGCCACTTGCAAGTCCGGTTCCACAGCCGCAGGAGGAGCGACGGGAGCAGGCAAAGGATTTTGGGCTTTGAGTTTGGCCGGGGGGACAGGAACCGGCTTGACGGGCGGCTTCGGCAAAGGAGCCGGTTTGGGCATTTCCCGTTTCACGGCCCGAACTGGCAACGCTGGTTCAACTGGCGGAACAGCGGTAACCGATGGTTTATAAAAGGCAAAAGCAAGCGGCACTTTGGCCGAGACAAAATCATGGCTCAGCAGCAAGCCGGTTTCGGAAGGGCCGACAAAAATAACTCCCTTGGGGGTCAGCAAACGCCGGAGCAAATGCAACACCTGATCCTGCGTCGGCCGATCGAAGTAAATCAATACGTTCCGGCAGAAAATAAAATCATACATCTGGCCTGGCGCGGCAAATTGCCCATCCATTAAATTTCCCGGGCGAAAGTGCACCAGCGAGCGCACGGATTCCACAATCCTTTGACCATCCGCCATCGGCTCAAAATAGCGCTCGTACAAATGTACATCGGCTCCGCGAAAAGAATTCTTCCGGAACACGGCCTGTTGTGCTTTTTCCAAAGCCCGTTCGCTGATGTCAATGCCATCCACTTGAAACCGCGCGGCGGGAAAGCCTGCCGCGAGCAAAGACATAGCAATGGAGTAAGGCTCTTCCCCGGTAGAACAAGGTGCGCTCAACACTCGGAGTTTGCCTTCGGGATGCACCCGTGCCCATTCCTCTTGCGCCAATCGGCCTAACGTCACAAAAGCTTCGTTGTCGCGAAAAAACCAGGTTTCCGGCACGACGACCGTTTCAATCAATTCCTGCACTTCGGCGGCTGACGCGGCCAGCAAAGCGGCGTAATCCGCCAGCTCTTTCATCTGGCGGCTCGCCATGCGCTGCGTCACCGCGCGCTCAATCGACGAGTTACCAATGGAGGCGGCGTCCAGCCCCATGGCCTGCTTCAAAATATGTTTAATTTCAGCGAGCACAATCAGACCATTTCGGCGACTTGACGAAAGAGCGCACTGCGGACTTCTGCGGGCAACAGCTTTTCCACTTCCACCCATTGCACCATGCCGCGGTCATCTTTGACCACTGGCCCCAAATACGGCGCGCCGCCGGATGCCACACCAGAGGAGACAAAATCGCCCGGCTCCCGCTTGAACGTTTCAATGGCGCGCTCGGCAATCAAACCCAGAATATCCGTTCCGCCGAGACCATCCGGATAACGGGTCAAAATAATGCGGGTACTGAGGCGCAACGCCGCCGGATGCCCCAGCATCAACTCGCTTAAATCGAGCACCGGCACCGGGGTGCCGCGATAGTTAAATATCCCCGCCACGCCACGCACGGCTTGCGGCACTTTCTTCAACTCCACCAGCGGCAGCACTTCCACCAGCCGGCTGGATTCCAGCGCATAACGGTCACCGCTGATCTGGAACAAAAGGAATAACATGATGAAATCGGTTGGTTCAGTTCGCAGCGGTGAAATTTATTTGGTTTTAATCGTCAGGCTAAACTTTAAAACGCGAAATGCCTTCCCGTAAAATCCGCGTGGTGCCATCCAGTTGTTCGATGGCTGAATTAGATTGGCGCAGGGAATCCACAGTGTGATGAACCGCTTCACTAAGCTGCCCCAGCGCTTCGCTGATCTGCTGCGCGCTGCTGGCCTGGGCAGACATGCCTTCGTTCACGGATTCAAAACGCAACGTCACGGCCTGCACCTGCTGAATGATTTGGGTCAAGCGCTCGCTGGTTTGCTGCACCTCCTGCATGCCGCGCCGGACTTCTTCCGAGAACTTATCCATGCCCATCACGCCGGCAGAAACGGCGGACTGCATTTCCTTCACCATCTCTTCGATATCATAAGTCGCCACGGCGGTTTGATCGGCCAATCGTCGGATTTCCGTGGCCACCACCGCAAATCCGCGCCCGTATTCACCAGCTTTTTCGGCTTCGATCGCGGCATTGAGCGACAGTAAATTGGTTTGATCCGCCACTTTGGTGATCGTCGTCACCACCTGATTAATGTTGCCGGCCTTTTCGTTCAGCACGGCCAGCTTGGTATTGATCAGGCCCGCGGCTTTGCCGACATCACGCATCGTCTCTTCCATGCGCGCCAACCCGGCTTGCCCCTGCCCGGCTGACTCGGCGGTTTGCTCGGCTACCTGCGTCACTTCGTTCATGGTCCGGAGCAGGTCATTGGACGTGGCAGCGATCTCTTTGGAAGTGGCTCCAATCTCCGTGGTCGTGGCCGCAATTTCGGTAGCTGTGGCCTGCTGTTGCTTGGAGGTGGCAGCGACTTCCCGGACCGAAGAATTGACCTGAATACAGGATTTCTGCACTTGCCCGACTAATTGGGACAAGCTTTGCGCCATGGTGGAAAGGGCATTGCCCATCACGTCCCGTTCGGATTGCGGTTTGACTTCAATCGCCAGTTTGCCAGCCGCGATTTGTCCAGCCACTTCGGCCATTTCTTTTAACGAGTGGGTCATGCGATCGAAAGCACTCAACAAATCTCCGACCTCGTCTTTGCGTTGGCCGGCGAAAACCTCCACTTTGAGATCACCCGTGGCAATCTGGTTGGCCACGGCCACAGCGCGATTCAACGGTTGGGTAATATCCCGAATAATAAACGCAGCCACAAAACTGACCACCACCAGCCCCAACGCCGCCCAACCCAATGAGTAGAGCACGCCCATTTGTTGTTTTCCCGCCCGCGCTTTCAGCAACTGATCCAAAGACACCGCCGCATGGTCTTCCGCATTACTCAAAGCCGAGAGGTAACGGGTCAGGTTGCCATAATAATCCTCCGGATCGATTCCAGCGGCTTTTTGCGCGACCAGTTTCCGGATTTCTTTTTCCGCATCCTGCATGGCTTTCGTGTACGATTGTTGCGGGACTTCCAGGTCCGACTTTAATTCCGGCGTTTCTTTGAAAGCTTTGTTTAAGGAAACATTGATGCCTTCCCGCAAATAGCCAATCAGAACGGCCAGCCGCTCCAAACTCTCCAGTTGTTCCGGGGTTGCCTTCTGACTCGCGGCCAGACCACTGCCCAAACCACGCGCCTGAGCTAATAAATCTCCCAATTCCGGCCCCTGAAAAATAGTCAGATTCATCAGGTAATAGCTGTCCAAATCCGGGTCCAACGTCAGTTTGGAAGCATCACCCACTTCCTGAATGAAGGATTGAATGCCATCGATCACCTTGGCGTGTTGCTCGACGTTTTCGGCGGCGGTAAGATTACCTTCACGAGCCAGCAAATCCTGGCAGTTATTTTTCAACAAAGCCCACTTGCCACTCAAGTGCAGCACGCTGTCCAACCGGGCGTCCACTTCATTGACCTGGAGCAAATCGCGCGTGAGGTCTTGATCTTTGGCCACCACCTTTTCTTTGAACGCAGCGGCCCCATTGAGCGAGGCACTGGTGAGGCCATAGTGCTGCTGCACGTCACGGTACAGCTTCACCAGGGCGGTGTAGTATTCAACCCCACGCATTTCTTTGCGGGCGAATTCCACCCCCAGTTCATTCACTGAGGAAACCATTTTATAAGTGACCACGGCGAAGGGAATCAGAAAAACTGCTCCCATCAGGGTCAACTTCTGCCAAACTCGTAAATCCTTCATAATACTCCCCCAATACGACTTGCCCCACGAACACAACCGACTTCCACACCGAACAAAATCCTACCCTTTTAACTTGAACCGGGATACCCCGCTGCGCAACCCATTGGCTGCCTCATTAAGTTGCTCAATGGCGACGTTCGATTGCCGCAAGGATTCCACCGTTTGTTGCGCCGCCTCGCCCAATTGGATCAACGCTTCACTAATTTGCTGTGCTCCGGTCGCCTGTGCCTGCATGCCTTCATTCACAGACTCAAACCGCGGCGTGAGCGCCTGCACCTGCTGAATGATCTGCGTCAATTGCGTGCCGGCCTGTTGCACTTCCTGCACGCCCCGCCGGACTTCTTCGGAAAACTTGTCCATCCCCATGACGCCGGCGGAAACCGCCGACTGCATTTCCTTAACCATCTGCTCAATGTCATAAGTGGCCACTGCGGTTTGATCCGCCAACCGCCGGATTTCCGTTGCTACCACTGCAAATCCGCGGCCGTATTCACCCGCTTTTTCAGCTTCGATCGCCGCATTCAGGGAAAGGAGGTTGGTTTGATCCGCCACCTTGGTGATCGTAATTACGACCTGATTGATGTTGCCCGCTTTTTCGTTCAGCACGGACAGTTTGGCATTGATGGAACCGGCGGCTTCCATGACGTGACGCATGGTGTCTTCCATGCGCGTCAAACCGGCCTGACCATTGGTGGCCAGAGCGGCTGTCTCTTCCGATACGCTGGCGACTTCGCCCATCGTCTTCACCAGTTCTTTGGAAGTGGCGGAAATTTCTTTAGAGGTCGCGCCGATTTCCGTAGTGGTAGCCGCGATTTCACTGGCCGTCGCCTGCTGTTGCTTGGCGGTGGCGGCAATCTCCGTGGTGGAGGCATTGACCTGAATGCCGGAACGTTGAACCTGCCCGATCAAGGAGGATAATTCCCCGGTCATGGAGACCAGCGCGTTCCCCACCACATCCTGGGCGGACTGCGGCTTGGCCACGACTGTCAAATCTCCCACCGCCACCCGTTGCATTACTTCCGCCGTCTCCTGAAGCGCCCGGGTCATGCGGGTAAAGCTGCGTGCCAGCTCGCCAACTTCATCACTGCGATTGGACACAGTAATATCCACCTTCAAATCGCCAGTGGAAATGCGTTCTGCCGCGCGGGTCATCTGCTGCAACGGACGGGAAATGCTTTGAATAATCAGATAGCCAATTAGCGATAACATCACCACCGACAAGCCCACACCCCAGGTAATAATTGCGGTGGTCCGGGCTGCGTTTTTTTCCGAATCGGCCGCCCGCGTTTTCAGCAATTCACGCTCCCGGTTTGTCATCTCGTCCAGCAACGCCTGGATTTCCATCGTAGCCCGCCGGGCTTTGCCGGTCTGAGCCTCCTTGACGATGGCTTCAACCCCGTCCTTCCTCCGCAGTTCAATGGAATCCTTCAGCGCGGCCATTTTCTTCTCCATGAGCGCTTCCACTTTGGCAATATTCTGCTGTTGGATCTGATTATCTGAGGTTAATTTCTTTACGTTCCGGATATCCGTGTCCACGGGAGCCAGACCGGTCCGGTATAATTCCAAATACTCCTCCTGGCCGGTAAGCAGAAAGCTTTGTTGCGCGCTTTCGACGTCGTCCATGTGATTGCCGATGTCATCAATGCCATTGAGCACCTGATAGGTGTGTTCCACCAAACTGTCGGTTTGCATGAAGCGATTGATGCTATCGAAGGAAGCCAGACCGATAATCGCCAGTGCCGCCACAGCGAAGAAGTAACCGATGCCGATTTTGATTCCGATGGACCATTTCATAGGTTGATTGAATCAGGAAATATGCCCCTGCACAGAGCGTTGATAGAGTTGTTTTGCCAAATATTCATTTTGCCCAAACATCCCAGCTCCGGCACCCGCTCAGGTTGACCACAACTCTGAGTGGCTGGAGTATAGCTAACCACCTGGGTATTAGCGACAAAAAGTTCAGCGCGCGCGTTTGCGGGCCAATTCTTTCAACAGCGACTTCAGCGGCAGGGTATTGATCACATCCGCTTTCGTCAGCCAGCCCTTGCGCGCGATCCCGGCGCCGAGACGCAAAAAGCCAGCGTGTTCATCGCGGTGCGCGTCACAATTGATCACGCATTTGACCCCTTTTTTCCGGGCGTAATCCCACTGCCGCCAATCCATATCGAAACGCCATGGGTTCGCGTTCAGTTCGATCCAGGTGCCGGTTTCGGCGCAAGCGTCAATGACCGCATGTTGATTCACTTTGTAGGCTTCCCGTTGCAACAAGAGGCGGCCCGTCAAATGGCCGAGCATGTGGACATAGGGGTTCTCCGCCGCGCGAATCAGCCGCTTGGTGGTTTCGGCTTCGTTTTGCGAAAATCCCTGGTGAATGCTGGCGACCACGACGTCCAGTTCCGCGAGCATTTCATCATCGAAATCAAGCTGGCCCTCGCCCAGAATATCGACTTCAGAGCCGGTCAATAAACGAAAGTCACTGCCTTCATCCTCGTAGGATTTATTAACGCGTTTAATTTCGACGATTTGTTTTCGCAGGCGGGTGGCGTCGAGGCCGTTGGCCACGTAGGAGGATTTTGAGTGATCGGTAATGGCCCAGTAATCACAGCCCAATTCGTGCATGTGGGCGGCAATTTCTTCCAGCGTGCCGCGACCATCGCTCCATTCCGAGTGGTTGTGCAGGGAGCCATGCAGATCGGTCCATTCGATCAACCGGGGCAGTTCGCCTTCTTCCCCTGCTTTGAATTCGCCATGGTCCTCGCGTAATTCCGGTGGGATATAGGCCAGATCAAGCGTTTTATAAATCTCCTCTTCGGAGTAACAGGGCACGAGCAATTTCGGGTCGCGCGTTTCCTCTTTCGATTTGAACAAACCGTATTCGTTCAAGCGCAGACCGCGTTGAATGGCCCGCTGGCGCATGACGATGTTGTGCTCTTTGCTGCCGGTGAAATACGCCAGCGCAAAAGGAAACTCCGCGTCACTGACCACGCGCAAGTCGGCTTGAATGCCGCCGGTCACAATTACGCTCGCCTTGGTCTCCCCTTTCGCGCTCACGCTCAGAACGCCGGGTTGCGTGGTAAAATATTCGATAATATTGGCCGGGTGTTTCGAGGAAACCAGAAAATCGATGTCGCCAATAATTTCTTTGAAACGGCGCAAACTGCCTGCGGTGCTGCAACGGGTCACATCCGGATGACCGCGCAGACTTTCCAGAATAGGCTCGGAAACTTTCAGCGCATCAATCAACAGATGCCGGCTGGCATAGGTGCGGCGAAATTGAATTCCCTCCAGAATTTTGCTTTGGGTCTTTTCACCGAAGCCGTCCAGTTCAGCCACCTTGCCCGCTTTGCATTCGGCTTCCAGTTTCTCAATGGTATCGATGCCCAACTTGTCGTGCATCGCTTTCACTTTTTTGGGTCCCAAGCCGGGAATGCCCAGCATCTCGACCAGTCCAGGGGGGATGGACGCCTTCAAATCCTCGTAATACTTGAGTTTGCCCGTAGTGACCAACTCAGTGACCTTCTGCTGCAATGCCTCGCCAAAGCCCTTGATTTCCCCAAGGCGATTTTCAGCCACGAGCTTATCCAGGGGTTCAGTCAGACTTTCCAGAGTGCGGGCGCCATTGGCGTAAGCGCGGGTTTTAAATGGGTTCTCGCCTTTAAGTTCCAGCAAGACGCCTATCTCATTCAAAATCGCGGCTACCTGATCTTTGTCCATCCGCAAAATATGGTGTGCCGGGGAAAAAGTGCAAAGTGAAAAGCGATTTTTGCGACACGGGGAAATCTCCGGTGAGGATTGGTTTAGAAAGGGCGCAGGCAGGAGCAGGAAGTTATACAACCCACGTTGGGGTTGTGAGGTTTGGGGGGCATTACCCCGGGTAGGTTCGCCGGGGCCGATGAGGCGAACCAACCCGGGGCTAATTTCTACAATCCCTTCAGGATTGTTTCGCAGCCACGCGGGTTTACACTCGGCCCATGACAAAACAAACAACCCGGCCGGTAGCGTTGACGATTGCCGGTTCGGATAGTGGTGGCGGCGCGGGCGTGCAGGCGGATTTGAAGACGTTTGCTTCGCTGGACGTGCAGGGGACGAGCGCGATTACGTGTCTGACGGCGCAGAACCCCAAAGGGGTCACGGGCATTCAAGCGGCGCAACCGAAAATCGTCCGACAACAGATCGAAACGGTCTTTACGGAATTGCCGCCACGGGCCGTAAAAACGGGCATGCTTTTTTCCACGGAGATTATTCGCGTCGTAGTGGAATTCTTTACGGAAGGTGAACGGCCGCCGTTGATTGTTGACCCGGTGATGGTGGCAACCAGTGGGGCGCGCTTGCTAAAACCTGCCGCGGTCAAGGCGCTGCAAAGCGATCTTTTGCCACTGGCAACGCTGGTCACCCCCAATCTCGACGAAGCGGAAATCCTTACCGGCCACGCCATCACGTCCATTGATGATTTGCGCGGGGCGGCGCGGGAAATCGAATATCGTTACGGTTGTGCCGCGCTGGTCAAAGGTGGGCATTTGCGCGGCCTTTCGGAAGCGGTGGATTTCTTTTTCGATGGCGAAACCGAATTACTGCTAAGCAGCCCCTTTATTAAAGGGGTCTCCACTCATGGCACCGGCTGCACTTACTCGGCGGCCATCACGGGTTATCTGGCGCTGGGCTGTGAATTGCCTTATGCCGTGGAATTGGCGAAAAATTACATCACTCAGGCCATTGCCCAGAGCACGGTTTCGGAAGGGCATACGGTGTTGAATTGTTTTTGGACGGATTGACTCGATAAAGGTGGAGCGAGACTCCGTCGAGCTTTGATTGGTTTTTTGAATGAAGTAAGCGTACTTCGGTGTTCCTCATGAGCCGTGCA
>JBEHZA010000094.1:0-12701 GCA_048497895.1 Verrucomicrobiota bacterium | reverse complement strand
TCCGGGGTAGTTACAAGAAGCCGGGCGAACCGGCCCCACGCCGTTTTCTCGAAGCGATTGCGGGTGCGCAACAGCCGCCGATCCGGCAGGGGAGCGGGCGTTTGGAGTTGGCGCAACGGATGATTGATTCGTCCGATCCCTTGCTGGCGCGGGTAATGGTAAACCGGCTGTGGCATCACCTCTTTGGCGTCGGGATTGTGCCGACGGTGGATAACTTCGGTGTTTTAGGCCAGCCACCGTCACATCCGGAATTGCTGGACTGGCTCGCGACGCAATTTCGTGAGTGCGGTTGGTCCACGAAAAAGCTACTGCGTTTGATGATGTTGTCGCGGACCTATCAAATGTCCAGCCAACCGTCAGACAAAGTGGCAGAAGCCAAAGATCCGACCGATGTTTGGCTGCATCGCATGCGGGTGCGGAGATTGGAAGCGGAAGCAATTCGTGACGCGGTGCTGGCAGTATCGGGTCGATTGGACAAAACGTTGTATGGTGAATCGGTGCCGATTTTTCTGACGCCCTTCATGGAAGGGCGCGGTCGGTCAGCCACGAGTGGCCCGCTGGATGGAGCGGGGCGGCGCAGTCTTTATATCGAGATACGCCGCAATTTTCTCTCCCCGATGATGCAGGCATATGACGCGCCGGTTCCTTACACAACAGTCGGGCGGCGCACCGTTTCCAATGTGCCGGCGCAGGCGTTAATCTTGATGAACGATCCGTTCATTGTGCAACAGGCGGCGTTGTGGGCGCAGCACTTGTTGGCCGGAAAAGCGGAGTCGCCAGCGCAACGCATTCAGCGCATTTATCTCACGGCCTTTGGACGTCCGCCGGGTCCGGATGAGGTGGCGACGGGGCTGAGTTTTCTGGAAGAGCAAGAGCGCAATTATCATTTATCTCCGGAAGATAAAGCGGGGCACGAAAAGGTGTGGGCTGACTTTTGCCACGTTATTTTAAATGTGAAGGAGTTCGTGTTCGTCAATTAACTGAACGCATGCACCACTGTGGCCAATTCATCCAGCGACCGCTGACCCGGCGGGAAATGTTGTTCAAGTGCGCCAATGGCTTTGGCGCCATGGCCCTCGCGGCCCTGATGGCCGACAAAGGGTTTGGCGATTTACTGGCGGCGACCGAGGCGAAAGACCCGGGCTTTGGAGCGCATCCACCGCATTTTCCGGCGCGGGCCAGGAACGTTATCTTTCTCTACATGGATGGCGGACCATCCCAAGTGGACACGTTTGATCCGAAGCCGAGGTTGACGGCGGAAAACGGCCAGCCCTTCAAGATGAAGATGGAGCCGACGCAATTTAACAATAACGGCAACACGCTCGGCTCTCCGTGGACGTTTCAAAATTATGGGCGAAGTGGCCTGCCTATCAGTGAATTGTTTCCTTACGTGGCGCAAAATGCGGATGAATTGTGTGTGGTGCGTTCCATGGTTTCCGATTTTTCGGAACACACAAATGCGAATTATTTTCTGCACACGGGCCTGGGGCTTTCGGGTCGGCCAAGCATGGGCGCGTGGGTGAATTACGGATTGGGCAGTGAGAATCAAAATCTGCCGGGGTTTGTCGTGTTGAATGGGGGACTGATTCCACCCGGTGGGTTGGACACGTTTAGCAACGGCTTTTTACCGGCAACGTATCAAGGCTCAATCTTTCGTCCGGGCGATCATCCAGTGGCGAACATTGAGCGCACGGAAGCGACGCCGGAACAGCAAACCGCCAAGCTCGCGCTCATGCGGAAGCTGGATGGAAAGGTGCTTGATCGAGTTGGGCATCTGGATCAACTCGAATCAGCCATTGCGAACTATGAACTGGCGTATCGCATGCAATCGGCGGTGCCGGAACTCATGGACGTGACCGGTGAAACAGCCGTTACGCGGAAGCTGTATGGTTTGGAGTCAAGCTACGAGCCAACGCGAATCTTTGGCGCGCAATGCCTGATCGCGCGACGGTTGGTGGAGCGCGGGGTGCGGTTCATCGAACTGACCTGTCCCAAGGTGGGCGGCGACCGCTGGGATCAACATGGCAACCTCAAGGCTGGTCACGAGAACAATTCACGCGCGGTGGATCAACCGATCGGCGCTTTGCTGAAGGATTTAAAGGCGCGCGGGCTATTGGCTGAGACACTCGTCATCTGGGCGGGTGAGTTTGGCCGCACGCCGTTTGCCCAGGGCGCGGATGGGCGTGATCATAATCCATTTGGGTTTTCGGTCTGGCTGGCGGGTGGGGGAGTGAAGGCGGGCAGCGTTTATGGAGCGACCGATGAATACGGCTATAAAGCGGTCGAAAACAAGGTCACCATCTACGATTTGCACGCGACGATGCTGTATCTTTTAGGCATGGACCACACGAAGTTGACCTACCGGTTCAGCGGTCGGGACATGCGATTGACGGATGTGCATGGTGAAGTGGTGCGTGACATTCTTGCCTGATCACCGTAAAGGAGAAGGGTATGACAAGCCCATTCAATCGTCGTCAGTTTGTTAAACGGACCGCTCTGGCCGCCAGTGCGCTGGCTTTTCCCTTTGTGTCCGTGCGCAACGTTTTAGGCGCGAACCAGAAATTGAACATTGCCTGCATTGGTGCCGGTGGCAAAGGGGCGGTGGATGTGGGCTATTGCTCCGGTGAAAACATTGTGGCGTTGTGCGACGTGGATGAGAAGCAATCGCTAAGCGCGTTCAAGAAACATTCGGAGGCGCACTGGTACAAGGATTTTCGCAAGATGCTGGACAAGGAAGACCGGCATATCGATGCGGTGACGGTCTCTACGCCTGACCATTTGCACGCCGTGCAAGCCTTGCAGGCGATGGGCATGGGAAAGCACGTCTATTGCCAGAAGCCGCTGGCGCATAGCATTTATGAAGTGCGGTTGATGGTGGAATCAGCGCAGAAGAACAAGGTTGTTACCCAGATGGGCAATCAAGGGCATGCGAATTCCGACACCCGCCGCTTGATTGAATTGATTCAAGCCAACGTGCTGGGCAATGTGCGCGAAATTCATGTCTGGACGGATCGCCCCATTTGGCCGCAAGGCATGGAGCGTCCGATTGAGATTAAGCCGATTCCGTCCACGTTGGACTGGGACTTGTGGCTGGGGCCGGCGCCGTATCGTCCGTATCACCCTGCCTATGTGCCGTTCAAATGGCGCGGCTGGTGGGATTTTGGCACGGGCGCTTTGGGCGATATGGCGTGTCATAACCTGAACCTCGCTTTCTCCGCGTTGGGCCTGCGCGATCCGATTACAGTGGAGGCGACTTCTTCCGGCGTGAGTAATGAGACGGCACCGAAATGGTCGATCATTACCTTTGAATTTCCCCGTCGCGATGGCGTGGGGCCGGTGCGCGTTGTATGGTATGACGGCGGCAAGCAACCGTCGCCGGACCTGATCGGCAAGACCGCGTTGCCCAAGAATGGTTACGTGTTGATCGGTGAAAAAGATTCGCTCTATGTGGCGGATTCTGCGGGCAAAGGAACGTTCATTTCCGGGGCGAAAGTGGAAGACTTTAAAGAAATTCCCGAGACGTTGCCGCGCTGGCCGGAAGGCTCGAAAGACTTTGATCTGGCGCATCATCAGGAATGGATTGAGGCGTGCAAAGGCGGCACGAAAACGCTGTCAAATTTCAATTACGCCGGACCAATGACCGAAGCGATTCTGCTCGGCAATGTGGCGTTGCGCGTGGGCAAAAAGATTGAGTGGGACGCGAAGGGGATGAAAGTAACCAATGCGCCCGAGGCTTCCCGCTTCATCAAACCGGAGTTCCGGAGTGGTTGGGATGTGAGCATTTAGTCGGCGGAAAAATCCGGTAACTATCCGATTCAATTTGTGTGAGGCGGCGGAAGTCATGGCGGGTCTGCTTTTCGCCAACTGCTTGTTTGATTAAGCGCTTCCAGAATCTTGCGATCCTGATCTGCCTGTGGGCATTCATCGGCGGCGGCCAGGCCGGTGAACTAAAGCCCGCCCAACCGCAGACAGTTGAATTGCTGCGCGATCCAACTTTTTTGCAGGGAGTGACTCAAGGTTACGCCAATCACCTGACTCCAGTAGAGCGGGAGGATTGCCTGTCCCGGTGGAAGGTCAAGGGCATCAAGCAGGCTCAGTGGTCGTTCTGGGAAATCAGCGAGCAACTTTACTTTGCCCATAATCCGGAAACTCCGGTAATGCTTCGTCCGGGAGTGTTTCAATGGAGCACAGCCAATCAAGCCAAGCAGCTTCTGATTGAAAACGGAGCGGTTCACATGATCTTTGACACCAGCAAAGAATGGCGCGAAGGCGGCCAATTGAACCTGCCGGATAAGGACGGAAAACGTCCGAAGTATGGAGACCCTAATACTACCTGGCCGCATTTTCTCATTGGCCAGCACTTTGCGAAAGATAATGACCCGTCAACCCGCATCCCGGACGAGGACAAGCTGCGTTTTAATAAATTCGACCGGCTGCGGTTTCGCATCGACATCAAGTTGAACCGGGTGTTGAAGAACAGTGCCTGGGATCATCGGGCGGAGTATCAGGCCGCGAACCACGCGATTTTCTACCTCGCCTTTGTGGTCCTGCCCAAATCCTCATCGCGTTTGGCCGATCCCGGCAAATTCTATATGCTGGTGCCAGCGATTTATTCGGAAGGCAATAACCGGCATGTTCCCGGTTCGCTTCCGTGGCTGGGGCTGGATCAGTTTGGGGACGGCGTCTATTTCTCCGGCGCTCAACCGGTGCTGCAATCTGGAAACTGGGTGCCTTACGATATTGATGTCAAACAACTCATCCAGGAGGGACTGTCCGCAGCCGCTCAGCGGAACCCGACACGAGCTTACCACCCGGAGGACTATTTTCTGGCGGAATTGCTCATTGGCTGGGAGGTATGGGGCGGGTTCGACACGGACGTGGAGTTCCGGAATCTCTCTTTGCAAGGCATGTCGCAGCCTCAGATTCAGCAGTGATCTGTTTGAGAGAGCCGTTTGCTGCTTTCCGCCGGTGGAAAATGTTCAAAATTAATCCCGAATAAAACCTTTGATTGCCCGGAATTAGGTTGTTAGTAGTTATTAGATGATTCTGTTGTTAAAACTGTCCCTGGCGGTTGGATTCGGTTTTGTGATGATGGCGCTGCTGTGAATCGCTTCCGGTATTTGCGGGACCCTTTATTCTGGGTGGCTTGCGGGCTCTATGCGTTGAACCGGTGGTTGATCAAACCCCATACACACAATGCGTTTCTGCACGGTTACTTCAATGACGTACTGCTGATCCCTTGCGCCTTGCCGCCGATTCTGCTGGTTCACCGCTGGCTCAAATGGCGATTGGACGATAGTGTGCCGACGGTTTCAGAAATCTTCTTTCATCTCGTGGTCTGGTCCATTTTGTTTGAGGCCATTGGCCCGCACATTATCCGGCGCGCGACGGGTGATCCCTGGGATGTGGTGGCTTATACGGCGGGTGGCGTAATGGCGGGCATTTGGTGGCATCGCCAGCGATGGCTTTCTCCTCTGGCCGACGCATGAGCTTTGACCTGCTGGCTCCGCATTACCGCTGGATGGAGGCGGTATTGGCAGGTGGAAAATTGCAGCGTTGCCGCGCGGCTTTTCTGGAATCGGTGAAAGGAGCGCAATCAATCTTGATCGTGGGTGAGGGCCACGGACGATTCCTGACTGCGTGCCGGGCAGCGCTGCCAACTGCGCGGATTACCTGCGTGGATGCGAGTCAAGGCATGCTCAAGCGGGCAAAATTAGAGTTAGCGCGCGGGGGCCTGGAACCGGATGGAATCGAATTTATTCACGCCGATGCCCTCACCTGGAAAGCGCCCACGCAACAATTCGACCTCATTGTGACGCACTTCTTTCTCGATTGTTTCACGCCAGAACAATTGGAACCGTTGATTGCAAAACTGGCGGCCAGCGCACGTCCGAAAGCGCAATGGCTTTTGGCTGATTTTCAGGAACCGTCCAGTGGCTGGGAGAAGTGGCGGGCCCGCTGGATTTTGGCTTCGATGTATGGTTTTTTCCGCATCGCCACCCGGTTGCCCGCCCGGCGGCTGACGCCACCGGATAAGTATCTTGAGTGCAACGGATTCCAGTTAAAAGAACGGCAGGTGAGTGAGTTGGGCTTGTTGCGTAGTGACTGGTGGGCCAAATCTTAGTAATAGATTGGGCCTTATTGAACGCTAGGCTCTGGACTCGGTTTTCATTGCCGCGATGACGTTATTCCACAGTGCGAAAGGAGAAACGCCGCTATACCCGCTTTCCTGGGCATCGTTGCATTCGATGACGATCCAATTACCCGCTTTAGTTTGCGCCAGATCAATTACGAGAAATGGAACTTGCATCCGGTTTGCAGCTTCTTGAGCGATTCTCAGAGCCGCTTCCCTTTCGTAAGGTGTCCATGAGTATTTGTCTGCTTCCTGCCAATAGGGCCCGGCTCCGACGCAATGGCTATGCCACCAGAAAGTCCGGAATTCAAAAGATGGAGGAATTTTCTCTGTTGGAGTTGATTTGATCGGGCGTAATTCAATGTATTCACGACAAACCAACGGTTGCCACCGCAATATTGGATCCTGCTCGTATAATTCGATCGCCCGGCAATAGTCGGCAGCGGAGTTAATAATGGACAGATTTGCCTGATGTTTGCTCGTTTGACGGTTCCCTTTCAAAAACAATGGCCAGCCGAGCAACTGTTCTATTTCGGTTGCGCTAGGTGGTTTCTCAAACCAGTAACTTCGAGGCGTTAGGTTAGACAGCAGGGGATACCACGAGATCAATTCGCTCGCGTGTGAGTGCTGTTCCGGGGAGTGAATCAGCTTTATCCCTGTGGCTAAAAGTTTTGCGTAAGTTGCTGGGTAATTCTGAAAAGCTCCCGTCCGGCAGATAACGTTGATAGGATTGGGTCTGGAAACGGGACGCCGACAAGAAAATAGCTCGTCGAACGGAAAATCGTAGTTCGTCACCCCAATCGGAATAGTTGCGATCCAGACGGCTTCCTCCAACAAAAAAGCATCCAAGTTAATGATTTCGGTCTCCAACATAGAACCCATCCAAGATTAATCTTCCGGGTTCGCGCCACAACCGGAAAATGTTAAAAAGACAAGCTTGCCAGTCAGGGCTGTGTGAGGCTTACTTTGTGCCGTTTAATTTGCAGGTAGAGCAGCAACATGAATCCTGAATTACTGGCTAAGGCCAAATCGCTTGGTTTCTCGGACCGCCAAATCGCCCATCTGACGGGCCAAACGGAAGACGCCGTGCGCGCGGAGCGCAAGCGCACCGGTTTGGTGCCGAGCTATCGTCTGGTGGACACGTGCGCGGCGGAATTTGAAGCCTACACGCCTTACTATTATTCCACCTACGACCGCGGCGATGATGAAGTGACCGTGGCATCGAAGAAAAAGAAGGTGATGATTCTCGGCGGTGGTCCCAACCGCATCGGTCAGGGGATTGAATTCGACTATTGCTGCGTTCATGCCGCCTTTGCGCTCAAGGAAGACGGCTTTGAGACGTTGATGGTGAACTCCAATCCGGAAACGGTTTCCACGGATTACGACACCAGCGACAAGTTGTTTTTCGAGCCGTTGACGCTGGAAGACGTGCTGCACATCTACGAACGTGAACAGTGCTGGGGCGCAATTGCGCAATTCGGCGGGCAAACGCCGCTGAACCTTGCGCTCGGTTTGCAAAAGAACGGCGTTAACATCATTGGCACTTCGCCACAGAGCATTGAAGTGGCAGAGGACCGCAAGCTGTTTGCGGCCATGCTGAACAAGCTCAATATTCCGCAACCGCCTAACGGTCTGGCAACGAATGAAGCGGAAGCGCTCGTGGCCTCACGGCGGCTGGGTTATCCGGTGCTGGTGCGGCCTTCGTTCGTGTTGGGTGGTCGCGCAATGCAGATTGTTTATTCGGATTCGGAGTTATCGCACTACATGCGTTTCGCAGTGGAGGCTTCACCGGAACGTCCCGTGCTGGTGGATAAATTTCTCGAAGACGCCACGGAAGTGGATGTCGATTGCATTACGGATGTCGGTCATTTCGCCAATCCGAATGACGGCACGATTGTCATTGGCGGGATGCTGGAACACATCGAATTTGCCGGTGTGCATTCCGGTGACGCCGCGATGGTGCTGCCACCGCACACGCTCGCGCCGAAAGTCATTGATACGATTCGCCAGTACACGCACGCGATGGCCAAAGAATTGAAGGTGATCGGCCTGATGAATGTGCAGTACGCGGTGAAGGGTGAAACCGTTTATGTGCTGGAAGTGAATCCGCGCGCCTCGCGCACGGTGCCGTTTGTCAGCAAGGCGATTGGTTATCCGCTGGCGAAACTGGCCGCGAAAGTGATGGCGGGCAAGACGCTCAAAGAACTCAATTTCACAGAAGAAGTCTGGACGAAATATTGGGCGGTTAAAGAATCCGTTTTTCCGTTCAATCGCTTCCATGGCCAGGACATTTTGCTTTCGCCCGAAATGCGTTCTACGGGTGAAGTCATGGGCCTGGATCACGATTTGGGCATTGCCTATGCGAAGTCGCAAATGGCGGCGGGTGGACCTTTGCCCATGAGCGGCAAAGTTTTCATCAGCGTGAGCGACGCGCAAAAGGGCGAAGTCGCCGCGGTGGCGAAATCGTTTGTCGATCTCGGCTTTGAAATTATTTCCACCAGCGGCACGGCGGCGGTGTTGGAGAAAGCGGGCTTGAAAGTGCAGCGCGTTTACAAATTGACCGAAGGCCGTCCGAATACCGTGGACTTGCTCAAGAATCGCGAGATTCAATTGGTCATCAATACGCCTTCCGGCCAGACTCCGCGCGCGGACGAAATCAAAATCCGCACGACTGCTGTTTATACTGGCACGCCGATCATGACGACCTTGAGCGGCGCGAAAGCGGCGGCACTGGGTATTGCCGCGTTGAAGAAGAGTGGTTACGGGGTGTGCACGGTGCAGGAATATCATTGATCACAGGCTCGGTATTTTAAATTCCCGCCGCTTTCGACGCGGCGGGAATTTTTATTTTATCGCCTGCGCGCCGGAAACAACGACGCCTTCGATTTCCTGGAAGGGGCCTAACGGCCGGATGCGTTTATCCAGACTATCCACGGTCGGTTCTCCGGAAGAAATTTTGTAAACCACCTGATCGCCCTGAATCAGCAGGAAGGCGCTGAATTTCCAGCCAGTGGTATGCGTGATGCGTTTGAAGTTGGTCATGTCCAAAAACAGATTTCCCAACCGCTTGGTTTTGACATTATTCAAATCAATCTGGTAGGCGAGGGAACCGGTTTGATTTTCGATACACTTTCTCACCGCCTCCGGCAGATCGGCTTTGGTGATGGAGGGGTTGGGCATGAAATGGTTGATGATATCGATGTAGTTGAGCACCTGGATATTGGCGGAAGTGGATGGATCAAACCCCAGCGTGATCAATTCATTAGTAGAGGTCTGGCCCGGGACGATCTGGTTGAAGGCAGTCAGCACCTCCCCGTAGGAATTCCACCGCGAGATCACGGTGGTTTCAGTGCGCGGAAACAGCGACGCACAACCGGTGGCCAAACACAGGGGGATGGCGCAAATCAACAGCTTTAAGCATAGCCCTTTCACTTTAAAACCTTTCAGATGGACAAGGTCCAAGTGATGGAAAAGAACAACCTCAGAATGCGCGTGCCCACAGTGGGGCAGTGCTGGGCGAGCACTCTGGCCCTGATGGATACCGGCAACATACGCCCGCGAGTGAGCGAATGCAAATCGTCCGGGAGGGGTAGTTTAGAATCCAACCAACCGGCAGGGGCGCAGGATGTGGAGAGTGAACTATTTATCTTTTGTCAGCGGCGTGACGGCGCCGGACATCAGGGCGTTATTCGGATTCCAACCGCCGCCGAGGGCTTTGATCAAGAGGACAGTGGTTACGACGCGCTGGCCATTCAACTGGTAGGCGAGGATTTTATTTTCCAACGCGGTGCGGTCCGCAATTACGACTTCAAAATAGCTGGCCAAGCCTTCTTTGTAACGAAGGTGAGAAAGTTCGGCGACTTTGACTGCGCCCTCCACGGCCCGCATTTGCGCGTCGAATTGTTCCTTCAACAAGCGCAAGCCGATTAAACCGTCTTCGACTTCGTGAAAAGCGACGAGGACTTGTGAGCGATATTGGGCTACGGCTTCCTCGTAAGTGGCCTGAGCGCGTTGGACTCCGGCGCGATTGCGGCCGCCTTCAAATAGAGGAAAGCTCACGCTGGGGCCGATGCTCCAGATGCGGTTTTCCCAATTGAAAATATCTTTTAATTCCGCGCTTTCGATGCCAGCCGTGCCGGTGAGGCGGATGGAGGGAAAGAAAGCGGCCCTGGCAATGCCAATGCCTTCGCTGGCAGCAGCCATGGCCCGTTCGGCTTGCGCGACATCGGGACGTCTTTCCAACAGCTCGGCGGGCAGACCCACGGGAATCTCCGGTGGTTGATAAAGGCGGGTGGTTTCCGCGAGTGAAAAAGTCGAGGGCGAATGACCACACAGAACTGCGAGGGCGTTTTCGAGTTTGGCGCGGCGCAAGGCGAGGCCAATCAGTTCTGCTTCCGCGGAGGAGAGTTCGGTTTGGGCCTGCGCGACATCGATGGCGCTATCAGCTCCACCGCGATGAAGGGATTCGACGAGGGCCAGGTTTTTTTTGCGCAAAGTCACCGTTTCGCCCACTACTTTCCGGTCCAGGTCCAGGGAGCGGATCATGAAATAGGTTTGGGCGACTTCGGCTTGCAGGGAGAGCAGGACGTTCTGATAAGCGGCGGCGCTGGCCTGAGCTTGTTCACGCGCAGCCCGGAAGGAACGGCGCACCCGGCCCCACAAATCCACTTCATAACTTAAATCCAACGGCAGGATAAAATCATTGCCGGTGTAGGCCATCACGGTGGAATCAGGTTGTGCCGTGCGTCCGGGAGAATAGCGGGTGCGGTTGCCGGTGGGATCAATGCTCAGCGTGGGTAAAAGATCGGCTTTGCTGATGCGGGCAATGGCGCGGGATTGTTCCACGCGGGCGAAAGCGGCGTGCAAATCCGGGCTGTTGGTCGCGGCTTGAAGTTCCAGTCCGGCCAGCACATCGTCATTAAACACTTCCCAGAAATGCTGCTTGATCTCGGCATCCCGCGGCTGGCCTTCCTTCCAGGGCGAACCGGCTTTCCACGCGGCAGGTTGTGACGCGGAGGTGGGCGAGGGGCGATGATAGTCCGGCCCTACCTGACAACCCGTCAGGAGCAGGATTCCGAGCCAGGCAAGACCCAGACCGCCGCGCAGTAAGATGGAGCAGGATTCACTCATGGTTGGGAGTGGCGGCTTCCTTTTCATGTCCGGACGCGGCGACTTCGGATTCAGGTTTCGCAATCCGCACCTTAAGCCCGGCTTCGAGTGAGTCAGAAGGGTTGATGATGACCTGGTCGGATTCGGAAATGCCGCGGACAATTTCCACGGTGGTGCCGTAATCCCGCCCGATTGTTACATCGGCCAGCCGGACAGTGCCATTCGCATCGACGAGGCCGACCTGCAGTCCTTTTTCATTGCGAAACAGCAGGGTGTTTACCGGCACGATGACCGGGTTTACTCCCGTGGCCAGATTCACCCGCACCATGGCATGCGCGCCGGAGAACAGTTTTCCGTCGTGATTGGATACAAGTATTTCCGTGAGCAACGTGCGGGAGACGGGATCTATCGCGCCAGAGGTGCGGTCTACTTTGCCGGTGAAACTTTGGCCGGGCAGTTCGGAAAAGGTCAGAATTGCTTCATCATTCGTTTTCACCATCTGGCTGTAGGTTTGCGGCAAACTGACATAAACGCGCAGGGGATCAATCCTGGCGAGTCGGAAAATCTCCCGGGATGAACCGGCGGTGATGAGTGTGCCGGCATCGACAGTGCGGACGGTGATGATGCCGGGAAAAGGCGCAGCGAGAATTTTGAATTTGGTCAGCTCCGTGAGCCGTTTAACGTTCGCGGCGGCGGCGCTGACATCGGCTTCACGTGCGTGCCAGGTGGCAACCTTGACATCGGTATCCTGTTGCGAGACGGCATCACTTTTGCGGAGATTCTGCCAGCGTTCGGCGGAGATGCGGGCGATTTCGAGGTTGGCATTGGCCTGTGCGAGCGCGGCGTTAGCCTGGTTGAGTTCCTGATCGAGTTCCGGGGTTTCGATTTCGGCCAGCGGTTGGCCAGCGACGACGCGCGTGCCGATATCGGTCAGCCAATGTTTCAGGTAACCGTTGACGCGAGCATAAATGGGAGCTTCCTCAAACGCTGTGAGATTGCCGGGCAGTTCAAGCTGGATTTGCGTGGGCGTGCGTTTGGGGTGGATGACGCTGACGGTAGCGATCAGATTTTCCTGGGTGTCGAGTTCCAATTCAGCCTGCGCGCGGGAACGGGACAAGAGGGTGAGTCCGGCCAGAAGAAGCAACATCGTAATCAGGCCGGCGAGGATGAAATAAGGAGTCCGGCCCACCGGCCCGGGCGGAGCCATTTGGGTGTCCGGAGTGGCCAGTTCCGCCCCGTGTGGCGTGGCTCGTCCAGCTTCAGTTTCCGTTGGTTTCATAGGTTCTAATTTGGCTTGGCCGCTTCCGGATGGACGCTGGCGTCTGGTTCACCGTCGTTCCGGCTGCGGATCAGGCAAAACACTACGGGAACGAAAAAGAGGGTGGCATTTCAGAACAACCACCATGAGTTCTCGATGAGCCCGCGCTTCGCCGCTCGCTGGTGGGAGATCGACCCGACG
>JBEHZA010000093.1:0-12726 GCA_048497895.1 Verrucomicrobiota bacterium | reverse complement strand
TCCTGTCCGTTCAAGTGCATCCCAACTGTGCCCGCAAAGGCCGCCGTCTTGCCCGGACTCAGAGCGGCCAACCGCGTATACCATGGTCCAGCGCCGCGGACCTTCACATGATCCAATAGCAGCGGCTCGCTCTGGTGAAAGGTGCCTGCCGGTATCCACACCCCTTTGCCTTGCGCCCGGGCTTTCTCCACACACGCTTTGAGAGACGCGGAATCGTCTTTGCCATCGTCTGGAATCGCCCCAAAATCGGTCACGGAAAGGAACCCCTCCGGCTTTTTGCCTGCGGGTTCCACCTTCTCGAGATCAATCAAATCGATTACACACCACGGTGCTGTGTCAGTGCTGTCTTTATAAATCCGTACCATATCGCCAGGATTGAGCGGTGTTCCCTCAATGAATGCACGGGTCTCGTCGAAGAAATGATGAGGCGATCCCGCTGTTGGCAAATTATTTTGTGAATTGGCCTCCGGGCCATAAAGCCACGAATGGCGGGAACTGATTTCCAACTTGCGCCGGAACTTGCCATTTACCGCCAGGCTCAACGTGTAATTAATGCCGCCGCCGCTGGGTGCATCCGGCACACACGTGCGAATTACTATGCTATTGGCCGGGTTGGAAATCCTCCACTCCACATATTGCCCAATGGTGGAGAGCCTTACTGCCGCTCGTCCAATTGCTTCATTCGCAATTTCGCCATTGATCCGGGAGGATAATCGCAGTCCGTTACTGGCTCCGTCCTCGGCTTGATAAGTCACCCAGGGCACCTCCGCGCCACTGGCCGCGCGGGCGGATTCGATTCCGGAGAAAAATATTCCGTACCCCGCCGCCAGAGCCAGTCCAAGTAAGCAGCAGAATGCTTGCGCCGGTTTGGTTTTGTGGCGGACGATTACACCCGGATGTCGGACCATACCATTTGCCTCAGTTGGGAACTACCCGCCCCTTATATCAGGCCCACTCTCCGTCGTCGCGCAAAAAGTAGATTAGAGCTTGCCCGGAAAATCGGAGCGCGACTGTGTTCGCTAGGATTCAGTCGTAATACCTCCAGATTTTTAATCCGTTCCTTCCTGTTTTCCATCCCATCCGTGTCGATCTGTGTTCATCCGCGGTTGAACTTCCTGCCGAAAATCAGGACCCGTTCAAACCTCGCGCCATCTGCAAATAAATCTCCTTAATCTTCCCTTCGTAACTTTTCATCTGCTCCGTAACACTAGCATGGCCTGCATTCGCATTCCAATTGCTCAACAGCCACCACCCAAGCTGATTCACGTGATCCGCCGGCAGCGGGAAGCGATGTTGTGCCACTTTTTTTACGCCCCCGTTTGCTGCCCGTAATTCACTCACCCATGCCTGTGAACGCGCTGACACCAATCCGTCGTTATCGCCTTCGCGCGCCTTAATCCATAGCCACGCCGCGTGCAAAGCGGGCAACGTCGATTTTAATTCCTGCGTGCTGGAGTAAGTTTGATACCGCACTTTGTTTGCTGCCTCGCTGGCTTCTGCGCGCCGATTGAATTGCGCGCAAGCCTGCGTGCTGAGATCACGATAACCGCTCAAATCCATGAACGGTTTCAGTTTCTCGATTAAAGTGTTCCCTCCCAATTCAAGCGCCGTATCCGCTGCCGTCGTTCCCAGATGCGGCGTGCCGATGGTGGTGAGGCTGGCCACTTTCTCCGCCATCCCCGGCACATCCACAATCAAATGCCGCGCATCCAATCCCCCCATGCTGTGGGCAATGAGATGAACTTTGTCCGCTCCGTGTTGCTTCAAAACCTCACGAACCTGCTCCGCCAATTCTTGCGCCCGCAGGTCCACACTTGCAGCAAAGCTCACGTTGGCATGCGCCACCGTAAAACCATGTGCCTCCAGATGACTCTTGATTCCCTTGAAATAATGCCAGCTATCGTCGGTTCCTTGAGCGGGATTGGATTTCTCCGCCCGCAGTTGGCGCAGAATATCGAAACGCGCGATGCCGTGGGCCAGGACAATGGGATATGGATTGGCTCCAGCCATCGCAGCCAGACGGCTTAATCCCGGAAATTCTGAAATGCTACCGCGACCGGAAAATCATGTCCCCGTACCGCGGCAATGACCGCCTGCAAATCATCGCGGCTTTTGCCGGTCACACGAATTTGCTGGTCCTGAATCTGCGTGGTTACTTTTAGTTTAGAATCGCGGATGAACGTCGTGATCTGTTTGGCTACGGCGGTTTCAATGCCTTCCTTGATCTTGATTACCTGCCGCGAATGGCCGAGCGGAGACACTTCCGGGTCCTTTTGCTCAATGCTCTTCATGCTCACCTGGCGTTTGGCTAGCTTGCCCACGACGATTTCCGCCAGCGTCTTGATTTTAAATTGATCCTCTGCGCTCAGTTTGATTTCGTTTTTCTCCAGAACGATTTCTGCTTTGCTCCCTTTGAAATCGAACCGCGTGGCGAGTTCTTTCTTCGCCTGATTCACGGCATTCTCGATTTCCATGGAATTAACTTCTGAAACAATATCGAATGATGGCATACAGCTTGTAACCTACCGGACTGCCCACCTGGAGTCGAGCGCCGTTTGAACTACCGCGCCCGCCTTTCCCGGACAGCGACCGTCCCCGGTCGCAGCCATATCCGCCTGCCAGACGTTTAGATATATTCGAGAACGTTAGATCATTTCATCCGGCTGCGGACGGAGATGGTCGTTGCCCTTTTACCATTCGTCGCAACGTTCTCGCCCAACCCTGATAAAGCCAGGGATGCTTTACCATTCGCGGAACCGGCACGTCGGTTTCCATTGGCCAGGACACCGCAGTTTTATTGGATAACTCCTCAATCAGTTTAAGAAAGCGATCTGCCATCCGGTCTGCACTGTAATGTTCCCGCGCCATTTTTGCAGCGGCCACCGAGCAAGCGGCCAGCCGGGTGCGATCATTCGCCAGTTGAACAATCGCGTTCACTGCCGCTTCTACGTCTCCCACTGGAACGCGCACACCGCACGCTTCGGTCACGACTTCACGAATCGCTCCCGGCAAATCAGAAACCACTGGCACCACCCCTTCACCCATGGCTTCGAGCAAACTCAGTGGCAGCCCTTCATAATCCGACAACAGCACGAATACGTCTTGTTCCCGTAACAACGCGGTTACCTCATGGTTGGGCAATACTCCGCGAAAATGAACGTTCTGGAATCGGGCCATGGCTTGCTTGAAAGAGGCTTCCTCGGGTCCGGAACCTATAATCGTAAATCGCACGGCTACTCCGCGTTCATTCAAGCGTTCGATTAATTGCGTCAACCGGCTGATGCGCTTTTGTTCCTCAATCAATCTCCCCAGGTAAACCACGCGCAATGGGCCTTGCGCCTTGTTTTCAATGCGTTTTGTTGCCGGCTGAAAATCAATCCCGTAAGGAATATATTCGATCCGCAATGACCGGCATTCCGGGAACGTTTTCAAATGCTCACAAATGACCGGCGAAACACCGATGACCGCATCCAGCCAGGGCGCAAATTCACGCGGCAGTTGATAGGGCAGGGGATCGTCGGATTGGAGAATCCCCAACCGGACTACGCCCGGCGGCACGAGGCGCAGAATTTCAAAACTTTCCGAGCTTAAACAGGCCAGCACCGCCGCCGGTTGTTGTCGCGCCACCTGCTGATAGGCCCACAGCAGCCGGTCTTCGTAAATCCAACGTGGATTAGGCAGGCAACTGATCGGTGTTTTCGCTTGGGCAAAATCTGCCTGATGCTCATGCTCTGGCGCCAGCACCACAATGGGCAACGGATGTTGCCGACGCCGGAAAGCCTTCGCGAGATTCACCAGAAAAGTCGAGCTTCCCCCCAGCCTCAGTGTGCCGGTAGTGGCAGCGAGCGGGATTCGCGTTGTCGTTTGATCGGCCATCGTAATGCCCGCCAGTGTTAACGGAAACGCCTGGATTATACAAGTGATGCTCGCAGCCCGTGGCCGCTTTATGACGCGATGACTTGCTTCGTAACCGGTCGAAAGACGATTTGCCCATTCCAGCCAACCTCGTGACTACACGTTTTACTTTGACCTGCCGACGGCGGGTCGCTTTAGATGACGTCGCTCCGCCGGCGCTTTTCGCTGGGCGCGGCGATCGTATTGAATAATCGACTCACAGCCTGGCTCAAGCGACACCGCAGTTCCTCCCGACTCGGGTATCTATTGCTGTTGGCCTCGCGGGTCATTACCTCGCTCATGTCGCTCTTGTGGACACGCCTGCTCTTGGGGGCCATGGGAAAAAGTCTCTATGGCACGTTCCTCAGTTTTCAGGCTGTCACTGGTTTTGGGGGCCTGGGCGATTTAGGCATGGGCGGCGCAGTGGGGCTGAGAGTAGGGCAATATCTCGGGGAAGGCAAAGAGGAGGAGCTAAAACGTTTTTTGGCCGGTGCGCGCGCTGTGTTTTTTGGTCTGGCTTTGATGGTCTGCGTGGTGTTTCTCGTGCTCGCTCCCTGGCTTCCACAGTGGCTGGGATTCCATGAAGCTGGGGACACCGGATCGCTCCGGATTCTCTTTGCGTTGATGGGGCCTGCTGCGGCCGTTTCGATTTGTTACAGCTATATTGGCAATCTGAACGTCGCTGGTTTGAATCTGGTCTGGCCGGTTTTCCCGGCGTTGATCCTCAGTCAACTAACGGCGGGCCTGCATTTCTGGTTTGCGCGCGGGCACTATCCACTGTGGGTGATGTATCTGCCTTACGTGGTGAATGCCATTATTGGGCTGGTCGTTTGCTGGTACATTCTGAAGGCCGGTTCGCCTCTGCTCGCGCCACTTCGTCCGCTCCTGTTTGACTGGTCGCTCTGGAAATCGCTGCTGGAACGCAGTTGCTGGATTTATCTGTATTCCATGGGCCTGTTTATCTATCTGACCACGGACCGTCTTCTCATCAACGCCGGATTCGGAGCGCAATACGTGCCCGTGTATCAATTGAATTATAAAGTGTGCGAGCTGGCGCTTTTTACCATCGCGACCTCCAGTATGGTGAGCTTTCCTAAGATTACCCAATGGCTCGCCTCTTCCGAACCCGCAAATCAGCAACGGGCGCTGATGGAAGCGGATCGTTTGAACCAATTTCAATCGTTTGCCGGGTGTGCCATTGCCCTCGGCTATTTAATGGGTAATAACCTATTCATGAAGCTCTGGCTGGGGGAAGGCATGCAGGCTTCACTTGCCTGGCAGGCCGCTTTTGCTCTGAACCTTGCTATCTCCGCGGGCACGCAAGTCTCGGTGGATTTGGCCGCCCGCCTGGGCGTGAAAGGTCTCCGCGTCGGTGGCTTGACGGCGGGTTTAACCGCGTTGCTGAATTTAGTGCTTTCCTATCTCGCGATGAAAGCCGGCTCCATTTTAGGTATCGCTTTGGCGACCGTGCTTGCGCAAGCGGTGCGTGGCTTCATCCTGGTGCGGTTTTGTTGCGTGGAACTTAAGCAGCCCCTTGGGTCGTGGCTGGGCCGCAGTTTGTTTATGCCATTAATCCTTGTCGGCGTGGCTGGTCTCGCCCGCGTGTGGCTCCAGATTACTTCCGGGTTCAATCTCGGCATCTTGATTCTTATTTACCTCGCCATGCTCTATTTGGCTGCCCGGGTGCTTGGCATTACCACCACGCTGATCCGGCACGAACTGGCGATGGTCCGCGCGATGTTCAACCGATGACCGTGCTACCGTTCGCTTCAGTCGCGATCAGTCCGAGCCTTTCTAATTGTTCGAGGAATTCCCGTTCAAAACGTTCTACGCTCAAAGTTGTCGGATCAATTTGAGTGGTGGTAATGGAGTCGCGTTCCCGCAGGATTTCCGCCCATTTCAAAACCGCTTCAGCAATAGCGTGAGCATCACGGATCGGCACCACCTCGCCATTTTTTCCGGACTGAATCAAATCATTGGCGCCCGTATTCGGTGTGAGAATGGCTGGCAATCCGCAGGCCAGGGCTTCGGCGGCGGTTCTCGCCATGCCTTCTTCGAGTGACGGCAATACAAACAAATCGGCCTGTTGCAAATGCTGCGCCAGTTCGGGATGAGGCATGGGCGGCACCCATTCAATTGGCAGGTCGCGATATTTTGCCAGCACGGCTTTCACGTCATCTTGAATGATGCGCGTGAGCAGCAGGCGGGCTGAGGGATGACGCTGCCGGATCAGTTTGAATGCCTCCAACAGATACGGCGTGCCTTTGCGCAGGCTGAGACTGCCTGTGTTAACCAGGGTCAGTGGCCGGTTCTTTGGACGCGGCGTGGTGGCCGGGCGAAACAACGAAAGATCAACCGGATAAACGTTCCTCAATATCTGTGCCGGTGAAAAGCCGCGGGTCAGAAAGGATTCACTCACATAACGGCTCGGCGACAACACATAATCCACGTGTTCCATCATCGCCAAAGACCGTTCATGATGGTGCCGCGCGATGGGCGGTGTCGGGCATTTCCAGCGCGCATGTTCTTCCGTCAAAATCTCCCAGAATTGGGCTGGATGCGAATTACCGCCATCGAGAAAGGTTTTTCCTCCGTGCTGCCGGGCATATTGGAAACTGGCGTTCGCATATCCGTAGCTGGAAATCAGACAATCTCCCGGTTGTAATTGTTTTAATACCCAACGATCAAACCAGGGATGCAATCGGAAACGGAATGATTCGGCGGCGAACGGCGGCAATAATTTTACAGCGATGAAATTTGCGAGCCCGCAGGCCGGCAGCAACCGGGTTCGTTCACGGGCCACGCCGCTGGTTCCCCGCCGGGTTCCCAGCGCCAGCAACCGCAGTGCGCCGCGTTTCTCCAGCGCCCGCGCATTGTGGTCGCAGACGGATCGCTGCGGCGTTGCCACCACAAAGGCGGGTTGTTGCTTAGCGGACGACTGACTCATACAACTCAATATGCTTTTCGATCATGGCGTCGGCGGTCATGCCTCGGTCGATGATGGATTGTCGGGCGGCGGCACCCAGTTTTTCACGCAGCTTATCGTTCGTCAGCAATGCTTCCAATCGCTCTGCCAGTGCCGATTCATTTCCCGGTTCGACCAGCAGCCCATTCGTTTCTGAAGTAATCAACTCAGGTATGCCGCCGGCCCGCGAGCCCACGCAGGCGCAACCGCTGAACATGGCCTCCTGCAAAGCCAGTCCCAGGGCTTCTTCTAACGAAGGCTGCGCGTAGATGGAAGCCCGCTGCATCCAGTCGAACGCGTTTCCCTGTTGTCCCACCGCCAGCATCCGGTCCTGCAAGCCCGATTGAGCTGCCAGCGCCGTGATTTGAGGGATAATCTGATCCTCGCTATCCTGTCCCGCAAAGACCAGTTTCCACTCCGGATAGCGCGCGGCGATTTTGCTGAAAGCCCGGGCGAGCACCAGCTGTCCTTTGCGGTGCGCCAGATGACCGACGTTCAAGATCAGCGGTTCCCGGACTATCGGCAATGCCCCTGAACGCTCGCGGTGCACCCGTGAATGATAAATGTGAATGAACCGGTGTCGCAGCGGGCGATACCACCGCGTTAATAAATCAAAGTCATGTTGCGAAACCGCGATCTCCCGCTGCGCCACGTGTAACACCTGCATTTTCCCCAGCCACGCGACCGGTAACAGGGCCAGTTTGAACCAGAGCGGCTTCTGCGGCCCGCAATAATCCTTTAGCAGTTTGACCACCAAATGCACCGTGGTGAACACTGGTATTCCCAATCCCGCCGCATAAGGAATGGGCGAGCCGCCCGGCAAACGGCTGCCCCATCCATAGTTCTCACCGAAGTGAAAATGCGCAATTTGAACCCCTGCTTTATGAAGTGCTTGAGCCAGCGCTTTCGAGGCGGAGCGTTTCGGTTTGTGCGAATTCCAGCTTAGGTGCTGGTAGATGTGCGGATAAGCATGGGATTTTTTGAGCGTGTCCGGTGTATCGGTTGACACCAGCACGATTTCGTACCGTTTGGCCAATCCGACAATCAGTTCTTCTACCAACACGCTCACACCACCGCGCAACGCGAGCGGGTATTCCAGGCAAAGTGCGATGCGTTTCATATCAAAGACGGGAACTTCCAGATCGTGAGAGTTGTGCAATCTCCTGGTAAATTTTGAAAAATCCCTCACCCATCCGGCTGGTTGAAAGGTAATCCCGCACTTCGGCGAGCGTGGCGGGATCGACCATTCCCCGGCCAAACAGCGGATGTTGCACCGCTTGGCGGATCGCTGCCACCAATTCATTCAGGTCTCCTGAAGGGAACAAAAAACCGTTCAACTCCGGTTTCACATAATCCGGCACGCCGCCAATGTGACTGGCGACAATCGGAACTCCTGCGCTGGCAGCCTCTTTTACCGCCATGGGGCCCGTATCGGCCCGCGTCGGAAACACCATGATGGTAGCGGTGGCCAGTTCGCGCGCAATTTCGTCTGGTTCCAGGTTTTCACGGAACGTGAGACGTTGAAATAATTCCGGGGAAAGGCTTTGTTTCCAGGGTGCCAGAAATGATTCGTCAGGATGGCCAATGATATGCAGTTCAAACTCAAATTCACTCACCAATTGATTTAACGCGCGCAGCAACAGATCGCTCCCTTTGCGATAACCCACGGTGCCGACAAAGATAAAACGCACCGGACGGGTTTGCGGACGCCGCTCGACCCGTTGAAAAAGTTGCTGCGGCGCATACTCGACGTGATGCACCCGCAATTGCGGGTATCGTTCTTTCAAATACCGGGTTGGAAAACTCGATTCGGCCGTGGCGAATTTCGCCCGCTGGAGGCTGATCGTTTCCAGCCGCGCCGAAAAATGTTCGTAAAGTGTCAAGGGAGTACACTCACGGTACCAGGTCAGTAATCCTTGAACGGTTGCCAGATAAGGATAACCCAGACGGGAAGCCACCAGGGCCGCTCCCCGCTCCGTTCCCCAGGCATGAACGAGGTCCGGTTGGATTAGCTTTAAAACGCGCTGGATGGCCCGGGTATCAACCCAGAAAAAGGAAGGCGCCCGGACTTTTCCGGGAACCTTCACCACGTGGAACGTGACTCCACCGCGTTGGAATTGAAAATCTCTGGCGATCTGCTTTCGCAAAATAACGACGTGCAGATGTATATCGGGTAGTTTCTCCAATTCACTGAGCAGCACTCTTTGCCACGTGGAGGGGTGACCCCGCGGTAAATGGCCCAATGGTTCGGGAAGATCCGGCAGCCATTCGAGGGGGAAATCCGAAATCCAGGCGATTTTTAAGGGAACTGGATTTGCCGGCATCATGTGTCGCCTCAATAGGATTACGTTACTGTGCAGCGGATAATCAGGACAAACCGCGATGGGGTAAAGACTATTTCCTTGCTGCCAGAAGCTTGGGGTGTCCGGATTTTTTTATCCCCATCCCATGAGACAATGTGGAACTGCGATTGGCTGCAAACGTGCTATTGTGAACGATAAAAAGAGTTGCTTGCTGCGGCAGGCTCCTTTTTGATTCTGCGAATATGGATAACCAACTCACGTTGCCGCGGACGATACTGATTTACAGTGTCTGTGCGGGGCTGGCTTTAGTGCTGGGTTACCTGTTGGCTGATCCATTCAAATATACGACTGTGGGACTGGTTGGGCTGGTGTTGCTGGTCCTTAGTTTGCCGGTTCTCATGCGCCAGTATCATTTCCTGCTGGTTCTAAGCTGGAATGCCAACATCGTCGTTTTCTTCCTCCCGGGCCAACCCAACGTTCTGATGGTTATGGCCGCTATTGGTACATCAATTGCCTTATTCGACCGGGCTTTGGTCCAGAAGGTCCGGTTCAAATACGACCCATGGGTAGCGGGAACGCTTGTGTTCGTGGTAATCGTGGTTGTGGTTACAGCTTATCTTTCCGGTGGCATCGGGGTGCGTTCCCTGGGGTCTGAAAGCTATGGTGGGAAAAAGTATCTCTACATTTTGGGGGCAGTCATGGGGTATTTCGCGTTGGTCAGCCGGCCGATCAAGCCGGAGCGGGCGGAGTTTTACAGCATGGTTTACCTGCTAACTGCGTTGACGATGGTGTTAAGCTATTTGATCTATTTTGCCGGGCCGTCTTTTTACTTTTTGTTCGCTATTTTTCCGCCCGAATTGATGGCCTTGCAATCGCTGGAGTGGGCTGCCC
The DNA here is from genome assembly GCA_048497895.1 of Verrucomicrobiota bacterium. Classification (GTDB taxonomy): domain Bacteria; phylum Verrucomicrobiota; class Verrucomicrobiia; order Limisphaerales; family JBEHZA01; genus JBEHZA01. The sequence goes on along the minus strand of JBEHZA010000093.1, from coordinate 2,673 downwards.
CCGGGCAGGCGGAAATGGTTCGTTTTGGAGGTGTCGCTTCCGCTGCCACCGCTATTTGTTCTTTCCTTCAACTCAAATTTGGTCTCCGGGGGTTGTTTGACTTGCGCCGTCCCTGGCGGATGTTTTTGTACGCCTTCTGCGTGATCATGAGCCTGTTCGGCGGGTTTCGGTCAGTGCTGATTTTCATCGCGATGATGTTTGCGGTTCAGTTTTACGTTGAGGGTTTGCACAAGAGTCGGCTCTTGCCGATTCTGGTGATGACCAGTGTTTTAGCACTCTCCGTGAGCCTGCCGTTTGTGGATCGCATGCCACTCTCGGTGCAGCGCACCCTCTCGTTTCTGCCCATCGAGATCGATCCGCTTGCCCGGCAGGATGCAGAATATTCTACTCAATGGCGTCTCGATATGTGGAAGCGTCTCGTTCCCGAAATTCCCAAGTATTTTTGGGTGGGTAAGGGGTATTCCATTGATCCGACGGATTTATATTTTGCTCACGAAGGCGTTCGCCGCGGGGTAACCAAGAATTTTGAACCTGCTCTAATTGCAGGTGATTACCACAGCGGGCCGCTTTCCATTCTGATTGCCTTTGGTATTTTTGGGACCCTTGGTTTTCTGGCGTTTTTTATTGCCGGGTGGTGGGTTTTATATCGGAATTATCGTCATGGCAGTGCGCAATTGCGAAACGTTAATGCCTTCTTTCTCTCATTTTACATGGCGCACGTGCTGTTTTTCTTCACGATTTACGGATCCATCAGTTCCGATTTGTTTGTTTTCACCGGCATTTTAGGACTTAGTGCCAGCATAAATGCCGGAATTAAACAGCCGGCGTCCAAAGCGTTGACTGCTGCGGAAGCTGCCAAAACCGTGCCGGCTTTAGAATCCATGGCGTGATTCGTTGGGCTGGTTTCCTACCGCTAGGCGCTTCTGGAAGTGCGCTTTACAAAGCAACGCCACCGCTTTCACGCTTCTTGCGGCCCAGTGTTTAAAGTTGCTACCAGGACGGTTGAATGGTAATTTCAGGTTATGAGAAAACACCTAAGTGTAACCCGTTGAATGCGAATTGCCGCTGAATTTGCCAGGTGGCATCCCTTCGGTTATTCCAGATGTTTTTGATTTTGACGGGGCACAAACTGAAGTTTCTCTATACATTGTGAATTTGTGAATATTTCCTCATTGCCAAGGAAAGTAGCGCGCGGGTTGCCCTATCTGGGCAAGGAACTTCGTGCCATTGTTTCGGATCGCACGCCGCTTTTTATTGCTGTTCCCCGGACGGTTCATATCTGGCGTGGTGCTCCCTGCAATGCCAAGTGCATCATGTGTTCCTATGGCTATTTGAAAGGCGAAGCTTACCGGGAACTTTCGACTTCACAGTTCACTGACGAGATGATGCCGCGGGCGCTGAATGAGATTCATGAATTGTGCGGACGCGGCACCTTGGTTTCGTACATGGGGGGAGAACCGACGATTAACCGGCACATTACCGAATGGATCGAGCAGGCGGGGCGTTTGGGGCTGGACTTCCGGTTTACGACCAACGGTTATTCCATGACCGAAGAAATGGCTAACCGATTCGTCAACGCGGGTCTGTTTAATGTTGGCATCTCGTTGGAATCTCTCGATCCGCAGGTGAACGAAATTCTCCGTCCAATGGCCAACGGCACTGCCAAAACTTTGCGTTGCATTGAATTGCTGCTTCAGGCCCGGGAACGCCAGAAAAAGCACATCAGTTTAAACATCAAAACTGTGCTGACGGATATCAACCTGGATTCGTTTGTCCCGATCGTTCGACGTTTTGGTAAAACCGATGGAATCATGTGCACCCCTCAGGTGTTTGAGCCGATGGAAGGCATGCCGCAAGGTACCCGGGAACGGTTGGGGATTAAGGATGTCAGCCGACTGGAACGACTCACGGATGAAATCCGGGCTCTCAAGCGCGAAGGCTACATGGTTCACGTTACCGAACAAGGTCTCACCGAAATGGTCAAGCAAAGCCGGGAAAACGCTGACCTGACGGCTACGATGAGCAACAAAAACCTGGAAATGGCCCCTTCCGAACCAGAGTGCAACATCGGCACCGACAGCATGTGGATCGAATCTGGCCTTGTGAAGCTCTGTCCTTACCATCCTCCGATTGGCAATTTCATGACCGATACCAACCGGACCCTCAAGCAAATGTGGGAGAGTGAACTCACGCGGCAGGTTCGTGCTAAAACGCGTGCCTGCCGTCGCCTTTGCACAATCTCCTGCCTCCGTCGAACCCCACTGACCCATAAAGTTTCTACGTTTCTCAAGATCGGTTGAAAGATTTGACCTGTTTTCTAAATGGAATGGCTGGGCTTGCCCGACGACAGTTTGAGGTTGGGATCTGCTTGTCTATTGGCGGCCAGTACATGATTCGGAACAGGGTCGGGTTCGATCCCGGACTTCTTCCGTCGGGTGGCGATTTACCGGAATACTTCCCTCATCCGGGAACGTGTCTGAGACAGACAAAATGATTTCCATCGTTACCCCCAGCTTTCGTCAGTGTGAATGGCTCAAGCTATGCGTAGCTTCGGTGGCAGACCAGGGAGTTCCTGTGGAGCATATCATCCAGGATGCTGGTTCTGAGGATGGCACGGTCGAATGGCTGGCCCGGGAATCGCGGGTGAAAGCTTTTGTGGAGCGGGACGAAGGG
>JBEHZA010000092.1:0-12753 GCA_048497895.1 Verrucomicrobiota bacterium | reverse complement strand
AGGAGGCCGTCGATGAGGCCGCCGCGCTGTGCCCCGTCTCGCGGTTGTTCGCCGGTGCCCGGATAAGTGTCGAAAAAATTCACCATGCGAGGCCATGAAGTCACCCCTGCACCCGCACGGCTTTCGCTGCCGTTGGGCGGATTGCCACTTCAGCGGCGGACGCTTTTCCGCAGTGCCTTCACTCTCGTTGAACTGCTGGTGGTCATCGCTATCATTGGCATCCTCTCCGCCTTGCTGCTGCCTGCGCTTTCCACCGCCAAACAACAAGCGCGCCGCCTGAAGTGTGTCAGCAACCTCCGGCAGATCGGCCTCGCCTTCCACCTGTATGCGGATGATCATGGGGATCAACTCCCGCCCTTTAACACCGGTGGCCCGTTTCAAGATCCGGTCACCCCTCACAATCCCACCAACTGGTGGTATACCGTCATCTCCACTGCCAAATATCTCCCCGATGTCGCCGATAAAAATAAAATCTGGCGTTGCCCGAACGTTTTCCCCGAAGACATCGCCAACCCGTTCGGCGAAGCAATGGAAGGCTATGGTCCGGTTGAAAACAGCGGTCACGTCCCCGGTCTGCCGTCTTTGCTCTGGTGGGCTTTGAACAGTGACGGCACACCGCACGGCAGCCTGCGCCTGGGTGCGCTTCGGCGACCCTCGGAACTTTGGCTCGTCGGCGAGGTCGGCGTGCCCAAAAAGGAAAACGAAGAGAAAAAACTCTCCACCTTTCCCTATGGCGGCTACTATCGCACTGCCATCAGCACCTTCCCGCCCAACGCCCTCGGCATCTGGGATGGCAAACCGCCCAAACAACCCGCCTTGCGCCATAAACTCCGCGCCAATATTAACTTCGTCGATGGTCACGTGGAAGCCTGGCACTACGGTGAATTATCCACCAATCGCAGCGATATTTTCGGCCTCAAATCCAAGTAATCAATTCAACGTAATCCGCAGCGTCGGTGGCGTGCCGGACGAATGCCGTTTGCTCACAAAGCCGTGAACCAGACTGAATGGTTTCGTCTCCTTTGTCTCCCGCACCACAATGAACGTCGCCAGACCGTTGATATCCTGATTTAAAAAATCCACCAGTGCCGAGCCAGAAATACTGAACTCGCCCTCCGTTACCACCGCCGGCACTTCAAACGTTCCCACCAGCGTCACCTTCTTTTCGTCCAGGTCACCGCCACCTGCTAAATTTGCCGGTGCATTGTCCCATTTAATCGAGCTTTCCTGCCAGTTATCCAACGCCTGATCCGTCAGGCCATACACACGAAACACCGTTTTCGGTGTCAATGAAGCATAGCCGTAACCACTCGACGTCATTGATAACACCAGCTTCGCTTCCCGGATCTGCCCCACCGGCAGCGTGGATAAATCGAAACCCAAATATGCTTTGCGACAATAATGCGGCCCCATCGAATTCTTTACCAGCAAGAGCACATCGGACGTGTGCCGGTCAGACGGTTCGCTTTGCACGAACGCATCTTTGCCTCGGCCAAATGCCGTCGTCAGCGTGATCGTTCCCGGCGCAATTTCATCCGCGGGCGAATGCGTATTCACTCGTTGCGGCTCCGAACTTTTTTCATCCTGCACCGTCAATTGCGTCGCTGAGACGCGGGACGTCTTGCCCGCCGTTAACCGCTGTGTCTGACCCGACTTAATCTGTTGCACATCGACAATTCCTTCGATCACTTGTACCTGTGTTTCCCCTCCCGCCGAAGCGCTCACGCCAAATTCCGTACCGAAATCAATCAGCTTGGCCGTCGCCGTTTCCACTGTGAAACCAATCGCCTGATGTGAAATCCGCGCCACCAGCATCCCCTGATGCAACACGCACCGCTTCGCGGAAACCAATTCCAAATCCGCCGGCGCTTCCAGAATCACTCGCGCCCCGTTATCGAACGCAATCGTCGCTACTCCCTCCGCCAACCGCAAACGCCCGGCCGCCATTCGCGATCCCTCCTCCGTCGGCAACGCGCTGGCTGCCCACTTGCAATTCCGCGTCTCGGCCAGCGTCGCAAACGCGGCTGAAGCAACCTTGTTTCCCACCGGTGCCACCGGCTTCGCTTCCCGGAACCAAACCAGCGCCGCGACCAAACCCACACACGCCGCCAACGCCAGCCACCTCTTCCACTGCGGAAAAGCCACGGACACCGGAACCTGTTTACTTTCCGCCTGCTCTTTCGCCGCCTTTTCCAGCGCCGCAATCGACAATTCGCCCTGCGTCCCCACGCTCCAGTTCAAACTCGCGTGCTGATGCAAATACTCCACGTAAGCCCGCCGCGCCGTCGCGTCTGCGCGCACCAGCTTTTCCAGTCGCGCCATTCCCTCGGACGTCAACTTCCCTTCCAGCAACTGCTCGCACAGTTCAAGCACTTCCTCGATTGGATCGGGATTCGTTTCCATACTTTTAAAATTCCAGAATATTATCCCACACTTTGTTTCGCCGTTCGCGTCACACAATCAAACAACGTCCGCCGCACCCGGCTAAGCTGTCGATACAACGCCGTCACCGTCCGGTTTAAACGTTCCGCCAGCGTCTCGATTGCTAACGCCTCATGATAACGCAAGTGCAGCAACTCCCGCTGATCGCCCGGCAGTTTTGCCAGACAATCATTCAACGCCCGCTGCCGCCACTCCAATTGCTCCGCCGACACCTCCACCTCCTCCGCCACGCACTGCAAGAACTCGTCACTGAACTCCAGGCGATCCCGCTGCTTCCGCTTGCGATGCGACAACACCTGATGAAACGCCACCTTCCGCGCCCACGCGGCAAAGTTTGTACCCGGTCGAAACTGTTGGAAATTGCGCCACATCACCACTTTAGCCTCCTGCAAAATATCATCCGCATCCTGCGGATGCGGCACCAGCGTCATCACGTACGCCGCCAGCAACCGCTCATGGCGGGCCAGCAAAGCAACAAACATTTCCGCAGAATCAGGCTGTGACATAGGGCTCTACCTATTAAGTCCCGTTTCGGCTGGCATTGGACAGTAAATTTTCGCCTCCACCAAACCCTCAACACCTCTCCGTTGACCTCTGAGAATCATCACCTTACCCATTTCCCGGGCCAGTCATGACCCGCAAAATCCGCAAACTAAGACTTGCACCCGAGGCGCAGATAAATAATCTTTCCTCCTCTGGACGGCGGCGGGATAGCCAAGTGGTAAGGCACGGCTCTGCAAAAGCTGCATTCGTCGGTTCGATTCCGACTCTCGCCTCCAGCTTTCCATGGCTCCCCACCAACCTCACTGCGGCCTGTCCATCCGAATTTCTTTCGGATTTGGGCATTCGGTAATTCGTCATTGTCCGCCCTTCCGCACTTAAATTATCCCGGAATAGCCCGGAATAAGCCGGACACTTACGTAACGCAGCCATCCTGGCTGCCGTACCGCAGGCGTCCCGCCTGCCTCATCACACCGGACGCTACTTCATCATTCTTTCGGATTTCGATCATTTCTGCATTCTTCATTTTTCCTTCTGCATTTGATTTATCCCGGAATAGCCCTGAATAAGCCTGACACCACTCCCATCACCGCCATTCCCGCTTTCGCACCCTCATCCGTCTCCCCTCCAGGGAGGGGCTGGGGGGGGTTCCTTCCCGCCAGCAGCGCTTCCCATCTGTGTAAATCTGTGTTCATCTGTGGTTAAGAATTCCGTGCCTTTTCATGGACAGTCCCCGACTTTCCCCTTTTTCGCGTATTCGGTATATTCCGCGGTTAAACTTCGGGCTTCTTTCGGATTTAGGTATTCGGGTTTCGTCATTTTCTCGCCCTTCATTAAACCACACTCCTACCCCATTGTATTTCCCACCTTGGGAAATTTCGCCTCTTTTCCACAATGAATAAATCCTCCCGGAACATCCCGACGCAAGTCGAAGACCGCACTTCACGAAGTGAACAACGTAGTTAAGAGCAACCGACTCGTGGCGGGCTTGGAAACCAACCGGCTCAAGTGACGGCACCACGCGTGCTAAGGTAGGCGTGTACGATTCATTTCATCAATGGAGGGTGGTAAGCAGCAGCACAAGCCGCTGCAATCTTTGAGACATCTTCGGTTAGCAGGTTTGGATTTAGCCTAATCGCATCATTTTCGACCACGAACAATGAACCGAACCCATCGTTTTGGCTGATTAGCTCTATTAACACGTTACACCACTTGAATTCTCGGTTTAAGCTCAATGGTCGCATCGTTGGTCGTTTTGATTCTCGCTTAAGCCAAGCAAGCACGTTGATTGAAATAACCCTCAAGGTACGCCTATCGACCGTGGACGCTTGTGTCGTCAATAACTGTCCAGTTGCTCCTGTTTTATAATACTCAATGAGTTCAAAAACAATTTTATCAGAAACATTCATTTTTACGGATGATATGGCAAATTCTCATAACTCAATTTAATATTTAAAGGGAGCGGCCCTTACTATTGACGTGTTTTCCATTTCTCTACCCCGGCCCACACAGCAGTAGCAGCAGTCCGTCCATGGCCAGCGGTGCCGTATCTATTCCGAGATCATTGTCGTCTCTACTCACAATCAGGTCTGCATCCGCCCTTTCGCACGCCTCTCAAAGCTTGCGCTAGCCTTTTCAAATCCAACCAAACACGTCAGGCGTCATCTTTGCCCTCTTTAAAAGCCCGCGCTTATCTATTCACCCTCTTTTCTGCTGGGTGCGCGTTTTTGCTCCGCCTTTCTTTTCGGCCAGCATCTGTATCGTCTTTTCAATCCGGGCTTTTCTTGTCTCGGGCCGCTTGGCCGCGGTGATCCACTTCAAATACTCATTCTGATGAACCGGGGAGTAATCTGCAAAAAAGCCGGTCAACCCGGCACGCTGTAGCGCTTCCGCTATATCTGGAGGTATGTCGCTCATAATCGTCCGTGATGCGCTTGATTACCCGAATTCAACATCCGATCAAGTTGTCTTTCCGATCAGCATTTTGCGAATCCAATCGTTTGGTGCCCATTCCCTGACGCTCTTCCCCTTGGCGTCTTTGAGGGATGGGCTGACGCCTCGCTCCAGAAACGCCCCGATAATTTCCTGTTGCGCAGCTCTTGCTGGTTCCGAACCGGAACCACCGCGACCCGTGTTTTGCGCCGCCAGATGAAACGCAGTGGAACCCGGCTTATTTTTGATCGTTGGGTCAGCGCCTGCCTCCAGCAGACACTTCACGGCCTCGGCACAGCGGGTGCGCACCGCCCGGTGAAGTGGCGTCGCTCCATTCTTATCTTGAGCATCAATATGAGATCCCATTTTGAGCAGCAATCGGATCATCGCCACCTGTCGTTCCGCATTCCAGGATGGGCTCTCCTGATGGCCATCCGCCGCGTAATGCAGCGGCAGACTCCCGCGCCGGTTCGTTGCTGAAACCGCATCCATCCCAACCGCCAGCAGCATTCGCGCGATCTCCACCCGATAACCCGCTGCGGCAATATGCAACGCGGAATCCCCGGAATAAATCCAGTGCGCCAACTTCAATTCGTAACGCTCCTCCTGAGCCACGCGCTTGACTAACTCTGAATGGTTAGCGAGCAACTCTTTCACAGCAACGCGATCATCATCGACGATCGCTGCCCATAATAGTTGAAATGGAGTTGGCATAATTATCTCTTCACGCGATGGAAAAAATAATGAAACGGCAATGAGTAAACGCCCGCCACCAGAGCATGCAGGATTCCGCCAATCGGCAATAACCCGTAACCAACCATCGAATACCCAATCGCTGGCGCAGCCAATGCCACTGATCCGGTATACACATAGAAACGAGGACGAACCCGCCAGGCCAACAGCAAGGAACCAATCGCCCAGAGGCCAAACAACCCAAATTCAAGTGCGCCTGAATACTCCATCATCTCAATACGGTCTGACGCCAGATCGATTCGCCGCCGCTGTGTTGCTTAAACCAAAGTCGCCATACAGGCAACGTCTTCATTGTCTCACTCCTCTAATCACTCCACCCTATTTCAACCTTCATTTTTTGTCCATCAAACTGGCCTGCTGCCGTTTAACCTCCTCGCTGGCCAGCGCCTTGATCCAGGGACCAGGCGCATCGCCCATGTCTTTGCCGGTCTCATTGCGCAAATACTCGATCAAATCGGCCACCACCCGGCTCCGTTCCCGTTCCACCAGATCGGCCACGCCTTGCTTCGGAGCGATCGTGCCGGGCGGCAGTTGCAGACTATAGAGTGCGTCCGCCGTTTCGGTAACGCCGTGTTTAGTGACCAGATCGCGCAACGCATGGAAGCCGCTGACAATGTCACGGGCATGGTTAATCTCCGCCCGCAGCCGGGTGAGTTCCCGCTGTTGCTTGACGAAAGCACTGAGTAAAATGAGCGAAAAAACGGCCAGTAAACACGCCAGGGCTTTTGAGCTTATAAAGTTCATGCAGCGCGCGACGGCCCCGAGCCTAGCCGAACTCGCCCCCTCAAGCAATAAAGGAAAGCGCCTTTTCTCCCACCATTACCCACCCTTTCTTGCGGTCAGGCCCGGACTTTTGCCCACTTTATCCCGTCCGGATTGCCCCTTGCTTGACAGTCGTTCGTCCAACCTTCATTTTGATTGAACCGTAGCGCCGGGAACCGGCCACGGATTGACTATGAATAACGCGCATAATCTCTTTAACTCACTGCAAACTTTTGACTTGGGGAATGGTCACACGGGAAAATTTTATTCTCTCCCGGCTCTGGAACAGGCTGGCGTGGGCACCATCTCCAAACTGCCGGTTTCCATCCGCCTCGTCCTTGAATCCGTTCTCCGCAATTGCGACGGCAAAAAAGTCTCGGAAGCCAACGTCAGAGAACTGGCCAACTGGAAGCCGACCGAAGAACGCACTGCGGAAATCCCCTTCGTCGTCGCGCGGATTGTGTTGCAGGATTTCACCGGGGTGCCGTTGCTCGTGGACCTCGCGGCGATGCGTTCCGCCGTTTCACTGCTCGGCAAGAACCCGAAGATCATTGAGCCGCTCGTGCCCGTCGATCTCGTGGTCGATCACTCCGTGCAAGTTGATTTTGCCGGCGCCGGTGATTCCATGGAGCGGAATCTGGAACTGGAATTCCAGCGCAACCGCGAACGTTATCAATTTCTCAAGTGGGGCATGCAAGCCTTCGACACCTTCAAGGTCGTCCCGCCCGGCATCGGCATTGTCCATCAAGTGAACCTCGAGTATCTGGCCAAAGGCGTGCTGGATGCCGGTGGCGTTTACTATCCGGACACGCTCGTCGGCACGGACTCGCATACCACGATGATTAACGGCATTGGTATTGTCGGTTGGGGCGTCGGCGGCATCGAAGCGGAAGCGGGTATGCTCGGTCAGCCCGTCTATTTCCTCACGCCGGACGTCGTGGGCGTTTATCTCACCGGCGCGTTGAAGGAAGGTGTCACCGCCACCGACCTCGCACTGACGCTCACGCAAATGCTGCGCAAAGCAAAAGTCGTTGGCAAGTTCGTCGAATTCTTTGGTCCCGGCGCCACAGCCCTCCCGGTCGTGGACCGCGCAACCATTGCCAACATGGCTCCCGAATACGGCGCGACCATGGGCTTCTTCCCGATCGATGGCGAATGCGTCAATTACCTCCGCGCCACCGGCCGCAGTGAGAAGCATTGCGCGATGTACGAGAATTATTACAAAGCGCAAGGCCTCTGGGGCATTCCCGACAAGGGCCAGATCGAATACTCGCAATTGCTGGAACTCGATCTCGCTACCGTCGTGCCCAGCGTGGCCGGGCCGAAACGTCCGCAAGACCGCATTGAACTGCCGAACCTGCAACGCGAGTTTTTCAAAGCGTTCCAACGTCCGGTCACTGACAACGGTTTCGGCAAACCGCGCAAAGAATTTAATAAGGCCGTCAAAGTCGAGATGGCCAACAAACGCAAAGCCAAAGTCGGCACGGCTTCCGTCCTCATCGCCGCGATCACCAGTTGCACCAACACCTCGAATCCGAGCGTGATGATCGCCGCCGGTTTGGTGGCGAAAAAGGCCGTGGAAAAAGGCCTGACCGTTAATCCCGCCGTGAAAGCCTCACTGGCTCCCGGCTCCCGCGTGGTCAGCGATTATCTGAAGAAGACCGGCTTGATGAAGTATCTGAACAAGCTGCGCTTCAATCTCGTTGGCTACGGCTGCACCACCTGCATCGGCAATTCCGGCCCGCTTGATCCGGCCATTGAAGACGCCATCGTGAAGAACGATTTGATCACCGCCTCCGTGCTTTCGGGCAACCGGAATTTCGAGGCGCGCGTGCATCAGAACATCAAGGCAAACTTCCTCATGTCGCCGCCGCTCGTCGTCGCCTTCGCTTTGGCGGGCCGCGTGGATATGGACCTGAGCTGCGAACCGCTCGGCGTGACCAAAACCGGCGAACCCGTTTTCCTCACTGATCTCTGGCCCACTTTGCAGGAAGTGCGTGACGCCATGCAGGCCGCGCTCAAACCGGAAATCTTCCGCAAGCTCTACTCGAACTTCGCGGAGCAAAATCCGAAGTGGAACGAAATCCCCTCCAGCGTCGGCAACGTTTACGAGTGGGACCGCCAGTCCACTTACATTCAGGAACCGCCGTTCTTCACGAATTTCTCGATGCAACCCGGCAGCATTGCCGAAATCAAAGGCGCACGCGCCCTCGGCATCTTCGGTGATTCTGTTACCACGGACCATATTTCTCCGGCTGGTGCGATTAAGAAATCCTCACCCGCTGGCAAATACCTCATCGATAGCGGCGTGAATTTCCTCGATTTCAACAGCTACGGCTCACGCCGCGGCAATGATCGCGTGATGACACGCGGCACCTTTGCCAACGTCCGCATCAAGAACCTGATGCTCGCCGGTGAAGAAGGCGGCAACACGATCTATCAACCAACCAACGAGAAGATGAGCATTTACGACGCCGCGGTAAAGCATATCGCCAACGGCACCCCGCTCATCGTTATCTCCGGCCAGGAATACGGCACCGGCTCCAGCCGCGATTGGGCCGCCAAAGGCACGAATCTCTTGGGCGTGAAAGTCGTCGTGGCCCAAAGCTTCGAACGCATTCACCGCTCCAACCTCGTCGGCATGGGCGTGCTCCCGCTGCAATTCAAAGACGGCACCACCGCCTTGAGCTTGAAGCTTGATGGCACTGAGAGCTACGACGTCGTCGGACTGGGCGCAGACCTAAAACCGCAACAGGATTTAACCCTGAAGATCACGCGCAAAGATGGCGCTGTGGAAAATGTCCCGGTCCGTTGCCGCATCGATACGCCGATTGAAATCGATTACTATCAACACGGTGGCATCCTGCCCTATGTGTTGCGGCAGTTGGTCGCCAAAGCGTAAGCTTTGAATGAAATCAAACAGCTACGAGATGATCGTCTGGTGGAGCGTGGAAGACGACGCTTACGTCGTGGACGTACCCGAACTCCCTGGCTGCATGGCCCATGGCAAAACCCGGCTGGCCGCCATTAAGAGTGCCGAAGTGGCGATCAAGTTCTGGATTAAGACCGCCAAAGACGATGGTTTGGAAATTCCACAACCGCGAGGGCGTTTGGTTTTCGCCTGATCTAAAATGAATTATTCAGAGCCAAGGACGGCTTAACGCCGTCCTTAACTTTTTAAAACGTGCAAGAACGACTACTTAAAATTGTTGCCGCAGTTATCAAAAAGGCCAATCTGGAACGTCAGGCCGACCTGGTCTTGCGCAACGAATTGAAGGCCGCCAAAATCTCGCGCGAAGACGGCAGCGAAGTCGCCCGCACGATCTTTGCCTACTACCGCTGGCGCGGCTGGCTGGCGGAATCGGCGCCGATTGCCGAGCAGGTCGATTACGCCCTGAAATTATCCCAGAGCCTGATCAGTGAACCGGAAACCTTCTCTGATGAAAAACTGATCGAGCTTTCCCTCCCGTCATGGGCCCGGCAGGAAGTGGATGTCACTCCGGCCTGGGTACGCGCTATTCAGGCCGAACCCAAATTGTGGTTGCGGGCCAAGCACGGCGAAGGCCGTAATCTCGCGGAAAAACTCGGCCATTGCTGGATTCCTCCAGAACCGGCCTTCGCGGATACCGTGGAATACGAAGGCTACGAAGACCTGTTCCGCACTCCGGAATTTCAGGCCGGTGAATTTGAAATGCAGGATATCAACTCGCAGGCAGTCGGCTTGCTCTGCGATCCGAAACCCGGTGAAACCTGGTGGGATGCCTGCGCCGGTGAAGGCGGCAAGACTCTCCATCTCTCGGACCTGATGCAGAACAAGGGCTTGATCTGGGCCAGTGATCGCGCGGAGTGGCGGCTGAAGAAATTGAAACTGCGCACGGGTCGCGCGAAGGTATTCAACTATCGCGCTGCCCTCTGGGATGGCGGCGCAAAATTACCCACCAAAACCAAATTCAACGGCGTTTTATTGGACGCCCCGTGCAGCGGCATCGGCACCTGGCAACGCAATCCACACGCGCGTTGGACAACCACGGCCAACGATGTCCACGAATTGGCGCAAGTGCAGCGGGATTTACTGAATCACGTCGCCAGCTCGGTAAAACCATGCGGAAAATTGATTTACTCCGTCTGCACTTTGACACGGGCGGAAACCAGCGAAGTCGCAAATTCTTTTACGGAAGCGCACCCTGAATTTCAGCCGCTGGTATTGCCGGATCTGGCCACCCGCCACGAAGTTTCGCGGGGACTTTCCTCCACTTCGACCAATCAAAAATGGTTATGGCCGCAAACTACTGGCGGCAACGGGATGTTCATCGCCGCCTGGCAGCGCAATCCGTAAGCACTTAGCTCACCGACGGTGCTGCGGTGCTTTCGCGCACAATGATCTCGCCGTGCAAACGCTTGGTTTCCGGACGTTCACCTTTGAGCAGCTTAATCATCGAATCCATGGCGGCCACACCCAGCCGCAATTTCGGCTGCCGGATCGTCGTCAACGGCACGCGAAAATGTTCCGCGCTCAGCACGTTGCCGAATCCGACGATGGAAAGCTGGTGCGGAATTTTGAACCCTTGGTCGAGAAAAACATTCGCTGCGCCAATCGCCACCAGATCGTTCACCGCTTGGATTGCTGTCACTTTCGGCGCTTCATTCAGCATCTGTAAAGCCGCCGCCCTGCCCTCTTCGATCGTGCTGCCGGCGCTGAACACAATGTTATCGTCCAGCGGAATCTGCGCATCGCTCAGCGCCCGGCGATAACCTTCAAAACGTTCCTGTGAAGCCGGAGAAATCTGCGGTCCCGCAAAGAACGCGATGCGTTTATGCCCCAATTCAATCAGATGTTGCGTAGCGGAATAACTCGCACCCACGTCATCCGTTTCCACATTCGTAAATTGCTTGCAGAATCCGGCGCGATGCCCCAACAGCACCGTGGGAATCTTGTAACGGATTAAATCTTCGTAAATCGGCGCGGTTTGCGCGTGCCGATAAACCGGCGAGATAAACAACCCGTCAATGCGCCGCGACAGGAAACGCCGGATGTAAGCTTCCTCGCGTTCCTCGCGGTTCAACGTGTGGCCAAGAATCACTTCGTAACCCAGCTCATGCGCGTGCTCTTCAATCGCCATCACAATACGCGCGAAAATGGGATTCGTAGTCGAGGAAATCAGCAATCCGAAGAGCTTCGTATTGCGGTTGCGCAACCCTTGCGCCATCGTGTCGGGCATGTAGCCCATTTGTTCGGCCAGTTTTTTTACCCGCACCTTGGTGGCAGCGGAAATATCCGGAGCATCCCGCAACACTTTGGATACCGTCATCACCGAAACGCCCGCCGTCTTGGCTATATCTTTAAGTCGAACCATAAATTCAACCGAGTGTAATCAATTCCTCCCCGGGAAGGCAAATCCGCACATTTATCTTAAAAAGTGAACCCGCAGCTACCGAACACCCCGTAGTCTCAAACATTCGACCCGCTCCAATTCAATTTTTGTCGCAACGTTTTGAAGAAGGATGCTCCCGGCAACTGCACTAGATGCAATGCATGCTGGCTCCGCCGAATCACAATCTCCTCCCCGGCCGTCAATGGCGTCTCCACCTGCCCATCGGAAGCCAGCAACGTCTCCGGCCGATGACTGAGCACTTTGACCTTGAGCGTCGAATACAGGTTGACCACCACCGAACGATTGGAAAGTGTGTGCGGACAAATCGGCGTCAGCATGAATACCTCCGCTGCGGGGTTCACAATCGCGCCTCCTGCTGAAAGTGAATACGCCGTAGAACCCGTCGGTGAACTGACAATCAAACCATCACACCGGTAACGCGTCAGGATTTCATCATCCACGCTGACTTCCAGTTCGATCATGCGCGAGGCCGCGCCGCGGCTGATGACAAAATCATTGAGCGCACGTTGCAAAAACTTCTCGCCGTGCAAATGACCGCTCGCTTCGATCAACGGTCTTGATTCAACGGTAAATTCTCCCGCCCAAAGATGTTTCAAAGCCTGCGCCAGCCGTTGCGATGGCACCGCCGTAAGAAACCCGAGGCTGCCGACATTAATGCCCAAAATCGACGGACGAAAACCCGCCACCTCACGCGCCACCCGCAACATCGTCCCGTCCCCCCCGAACACCAGCAGCAAATCCGACTGCCGGGCCAGCGCCTCGGCATTCGGCACCGTGGGCAGGCCAAAGCGAAAGCGCTGATTCGTCAGCTCTTCCACGAGGACTTTGCGTCCGGATTCCTGAATCAACGTGGCGGCTTTTCGCGCCACCGCTCCCGCTGTCCGCTTGTCCGTGTTGACGATCAAGCCGACTGTTCCGATATGTTTAGCTGTTCTTTTCAATCAGCACCAAAAATTCTTTATTTCCCGCC
>JBEHZA010000091.1:0-12771 GCA_048497895.1 Verrucomicrobiota bacterium | reverse complement strand
GGGTGGCAATAGGGTCTTTTATAACTCGTTTCAGGTCTACTTTGCACCTGTTCTTATGTCAAGCACACATGGTGCCATAAGCACTGTCGGACTGACATTAGCATACGGTGTGCCATTCCTATTTATGGAGGCTCTGAGAAGTAGTAAAACTAACCATGGCTCGCGACCTGTTCCAAAGAAGGAATCAAGCGGGCCAGACGCAAGAGAAACGAAAAATCAGGCGGCGACTTCCTGCGGGCCATGCCCCCCATTGACAAGGAAGAGCACGGCCATCCGGACGGCGAGCCCATTGGTAACCTGTTGGAGAATAACTGAACGGGGACAATCCGCAATTTCGCTATCGATCTCAACGCCCCGGTTAATCGGTCCCGGGTGCATGATGATGGCGTCCGGTTTAGTCCGGGCGAGACGGGCCTGATTCAAGCCAAAGAGACTGGTGTATTCGCCAATACTGGGAAACATGGTTTTCCGCTGGCGTTCGTGCTGGATGCGGAGAAGATTGATAATGTCCGCCTGAGCAATCGCTTCAGCCACATTATAAGTGACTTTGCAGCCCATTTTCTCGAAGATTTTAGGAACCAAAGTAGGTGGACCACAGAGAGTTACATTCGCCCCCAGCTTCAGCAAGGCCCAGATGTTGGAACGGGCCACCCGGCTATAAAGGATGTCTCCCAAAATCGTTACATTCAGCCCTTCAATCCGGCCTTTCTTTTCCCGAATGGTAAACAAGTCGAGCAAGGCCTGGGTGGGATGTTCGTGAGCGCCATCACCGGCGTTCACCACGCTGGAGTTGAGAAACCGGGACAGGAAATGCGGAGCGCCAGTCGCACTATGGCGAATAATAATGATGTCGGCATTCAGCGCTTCCAGATTGCGGGCGGTGTCTTTAAGCGTCTCCCCTTTTTTGAGCGAGGAGGCTTCCGCGGTAAAATTGATGACGTCTGCTGACAACCGGTGCGCGGCCAATTCAAAACTGATGCGGGTGCGGGTGGAGGGTTCGACAAACAGGTTCACCACGGTTTTGCCACGCAAAGCCGGAACTTTCTTGATGGCGCGTTCACCGACCGCTTTGAACGCGAGCGCGGTATCAAGCAGGGTGTAAATCTCCTCGCGGGAAAGCGATTCAATGTCCAACAGGTCTTTTCGGTTCCAGCTCATTTGCGCTCCAGTAAAACGACATCTTCACCGCCATCCTCCAGCAACCGGACATCAATCCGTTCGGCCAGCGAGGTCGGCACATTTTTGCCCACAAAATCCGCTTTTATCGGCAATTCCCGGTGACCACGATCCACCAGCACGGCGAGTTGAATCCGTTTGGGCCGGCCAAAATCATTCAACGAATCCAAGGCCGACCGGACGGTGCGGCCACTGAAAAGCACATCATCCACGAGCACGACCACTTTGCCGGTAATGTCGAAAGGCATGACCGTGGGTTGGACATGCGGGGTTAAGTGATGATCCAAGTCATCACGATGGAAACTGACATCGAGATGGCCGTTCGGCACGGGATGCCCCCAGATGTCCTGCAAAATCCGGCTGAGGCGTTGGGCGAGATGAATGCCGCCGCGTTGAATGCCGACGATGACGACTTCACCGCTCTGGTCATTGCGCTCGGCAATTTCATGCGCGATCCGCTGAAGGCAGCGTTGCAGGGTCGAGCGATTTAAAATTAAGGCCGGTTCAGGCATAAAAAAACCGAAATGCCCGGGCTGAGCAAATCGGTTGCGTAAAGACACACGTATTCACCGCGCCCTTGGCAACCTCACAGGGTTACTTTAAAGGAGCTAAAATTCAGTTGTTAACAGTTTGACCCTGCCGGCTTTTGCGCCACTTGGAGCGATGCCGGACAATCCAATCAGTCAAAGCATGTTCAAACCCGATATCATATCCGACCTTCTCGGACTCGATCCATTTGTGCCGGAGAATTTCTTCGCGTTCAGCTTGAAATTCCCGGTAAAGGGAGGAGTTCTTGAGCAAGTCGGCGTTGTTACTGGCTACTCTGGTTTCGCTGGACATGGGAGCCAATGCTTGAATGCTTTCGTTTGCGTAAATGTAACATTCGCTAATCGCCTGACAACTACATTTTTCAACCTCAAAACCAACCACACCACTTGTTGTATCTACCACTGCACAAGCTACTAGCACTTGTGTTTATCCGTAAAAAATACGTAATACGTATCATTACAGATTTTACTAATGTGTCACTACCAATAAATCAGCCCAGCTTGTGGCGTAACACTTTTGCCACTTCGATAAAGGCCTGACCCGCAGGGGTAGCCGGACCGGATACCACCACCGGAAAGCCTTTATCGCCGCCTTCGCGGATCTCAATAAAAATCGGGACTTCACCGAGGAACGTAACTTTCTGGCGCAAGGCTTCAGCGATACCGCCACCATGCCCGAAGATTTCGACGCGTTCACCCGAGGGAGTAATATAATAACTCATATTCTCGACGATGCCGAGAATGGGCACATTCACTTTTTCAAACATGGCGATGCCTTTGCGGACAACCCCCAGAGAAGCCTCCTGCGGCGTGGTAATAATAACACCACCGTCGAGCGGCACGGTCTGACAAAGCGAAAGTTGAGCATCACCCGTGCCCGGAGGCAAATCGACGAGCAGATAATCCAATTGCCCCCAATCCACCTGGGAGATGAATTGCTGAATGGTCTTCATGATCATCGGCCCGCGCCAGATCACGGGTTGATCGCCATCCAACAGAAAACCCATGCTCATCAATTTCACGCCGTAATTGACGGGGGGAATCAGCTTTTCCTCCGCGCTGATTTGCGGCCGTTCCTTGACGCCCATCATGAGTGGAACGCTGGGACCATAAATATCACAATCGAGCAAGCCGACTTTCGCGCCGAGCTGACTTAAAGCGCAAGCCAGGTTGACGGAACATGTGGATTTGCCCACGCCGCCTTTGCCGCTGGCGATGGCGACGACGCGCTGAATGCCGGGCACTTTGCTTTGACTGGCGAAAGGACTCTGACCGGAAGGCGCGGCGGATTTCACTTCCACATGCACCAGCTTGACCTCGGGCAACGCGCGCAAAACCTGTTCGCTGGCCGACTTGATTTGCTGGGCCGCTTCCGGGTTGGGAGAGGTCAGTTGCAGCGTGACGCTGATCGCGCCTTGATTGAGCGCGACCTGTTTGACAAGGCCGAACGAAACGATGTCCCGCGAATAACCGGGATACTTCACCGCTTTCAGAGCATTGATGACGATCTCTTCAGTAAGCATACGACTTCTAAAACGTGGGGATCAGTGTGACAGGGCCAAGGCAAGCCGGGCAAGTAAATCAAGTGAAAGCTTATTCACCGGTTACTGACGGCGGTTCAGAGCACGGATTGAATCCGGCCGCGTTGAAAGTCATCCCAGGCGGGCGAGAGACTGCGTAGATCACGAACGACCGCGGGCAACGTGTCTAAAACATAATCAATCTCCGCATCGGTATTTTCCTGACCGGGTGAAAGAATAATGCTGCCCTGAGCCAGCGAACGTTCCACGCCGAGGGCTTCCAGAACGGGAGACAGTTTTAAAGCTTTGGTCGCGCAAGCGGTACCGCTGGTGAAGGCAATCCCTTTCAGATCCGAACGCAACATCACGGCTTCACCTTCCACAAATTCCACGGCGACATTCAAGTTGGTCACGAGACGTTTCTCACCGGGCGGCGGGCCCATTAATTTCAAATGCTCAATCCGTTCACGCAGGCCGGACCACAAGCGCGCTTGCAAGCGCCCGGTGTGTTGCTGACGGGCGGTCAATTCGCGCTCGGCAATTTCTGCGGCCAGGCCTGCGCCGACAATGCCGGGGACGTTGGGCGTGCCAGGACGACGGCCTTCCTCTTGCACTCCACCGTGCAGGATGGGATGCAGGCGGGTGCGACGGGAGCGGTACAAGATGCCGACGCCTTGCGGGCCGTAGAAACGGTGTGGCGCGAGCGAGAGCAGTTGAATACCCATGGCCCGGACATCAATGGGCAGCCAGCCGCCACTCAGGGAAGCGTCCACGAAGAAAGGGATTCCGCGTTCCGCCGCGAAGCGTCCGATGGCTTCGATCGGTTGAAGAGTGCCGATATCGTGATTGGCCTGGTGGGCGCATATCAGCATTGTTTTATCGGTCAAAGCGGCGCGAATGGCGGCGGGGTCCAACTCCCCTTCCCCATTTACTTTAACGCGGGTGCAGGCGAAACCCTGCTGCTCCAGGTAATCAAGCGAGCGAGCGACAGCCGGGTGTTCAATGGCGCTGGTGACAAGGTGATTGCCGAAGCGTTGACTGGCATATGCCACTCCTTTGACGGCCAGATTGGCGGATTCCGTGCCGCTGGAGGTGAAGATGATTTCTTCGGGAGATTCGGCATTGATCAAGGCCGCGATCTGAACACGGGCCCGTTCCAAGGCCGCGCGTGCGCGCAAGCCGTAACCATGCAGCGAGGCGGGATTGCCGAATTGCGCGGTGAAGTACGGCTGCATGGCCGCAAATACTTCCGGCAGGACCGGCGTGCTGGATTGGTGATCGAGAAATACGGACCGCATGACGGGAGCTTAGACTAACGAGGAGGATAGCTCAAGTGCGGGAGCAAAGGTGGACGGAGCGACCGTCCACTGGCGTGAGCGGGTTTGAAATGTTCGACACTGTTTGACTCGGTCATGTTGCTGCGACCGGGATGGTCGCTGTCCAAGGCAGGCAACGCGGCTTGCATTGACGGAAAACGCTGATTAGGCTGGGGCACAATGCGTCTGTTGGACCGGTATTTATTGCGCGAATTTTTGATCCCGCTCGGCTATTGCCTGAGCGTTTTTTTAATTTTCTGGATCGCCTTCGACCTGTTCAACGAGTTGAGCAACTTCCAGCAGCACAAGTTGCACGGAGCGGATATCGCCCATTACTATCTGGTGAAAATGCCGGAGATTCTCAATTTTCCGGTTCTGCCAGCGGCGCTGCTACTGGGGTTGCTGTATTGCCTGAGCAACCATTCGCGGCATCATGAACTGGTGGCTATTCGTGCGGCGGGCATCAGCATCTGGCGGTTGAGTGTCCCCTATCTGGTGTGCGGGGTGCTGGCGAGTATTCTGCTGTTTCTGCTCAATGACGTGTGGCTGCCGCACAGCAGTGAAACGGCGGAAGGGATTTTGAACCGTTACACGGATCAGGCGCAGAGCGCAGCGGAACGCAAATTGATTCGCAATCTGAACTTCCGCAATGACCGGCAAGGGCGGGTCTGGAACGTGGGGGTGTATAATCTGGAGACAGCGGCGATGACGAACGCTCAGGTGGAGTGGGTTCTGCCGGGCAATTTCCGCCGTCATATCATCGCAGAAACCGGCGGCTGGACGAATCACATCTGGTTTTTCGACAACGTGCAATTGTTCACCTATCGCTCTCTGAGCGATGCCACGCCGTTGCGGGAAACGACCAACAGCATAGAAATCACGACGTTTGAGGAAACGCCGGAGGTGATTAAAAGCGAGGTAAAGATTAACAGCCTGTCCAACATCAGGGCAGCGAAGAAGGCCCGGCTGTCGATCGCCGAAATCCTTCATTACTTCCGATTGCATCCATATCTGACGGGAGAGAAAAAAGCGCTGCTTTACACGCAACTGCACGCGCGGCTGGCGGGGCCGTGGACGTGTCTGGTAGTGGTGCTGATCGCGATCCCATTCGGGTCGGCGACGGGACGAAGAAACGTATTTGTCGGAGTGGCCAGCAGCATCGTCTTGTGTTTTGCTTTCTTTGTCCTCTCCCGTTTCGGATTGGCGCTGGGCACCAGTGGAACAATCCCGGCGTGGCTGGCGGCGTGGTCACCGAATCTTCTCTTTGGCGTCACTGGCATCTGGCTGACGAACCGGATTCGTTGAGATAATGCGGGCGGGATTAAAATTTACGTTTCGCATTTCCGGTTTTGTTTTACATTGGGCGCGTGAGCAATAAACCAGCCGCCACCGATGAACTGGCTGTTCTGAAGGCGCATTACGCGCGCCTGAACCTGTTGTATCAGGTCAGCAACGTCATCCACTCCACCCTGGACCAGCAGACGGCGTTGCAACTGATCATGCGTGAGGCGGTGAAGTTGACGCGAGCGACGAGCGGTTCGGTGGTGCTGGTGAACCCAACGACGGGTTTCCTGGAAATTCTGGCTTCTCATGGGTTATCCGCACAGGCCACGGCCTTGAAGTTGCGGGTGGGCGAAGGGGTGACCGGCTGGGTGGCGCGCATGGCCAAGCCGGCACGCGTAGGCAACGTCAGCACGGACCCGCGTTACATCAAGGTGGGCGATAAAATTCTCTCCGAACTGGCGGTGCCGCTGCTGGTGGATGGCGTGGTGCGCGGGGTGTTGAATGTGGATTCCAACCGGCTGGATGCGTTTACGCCGGAGGATGAAGATTTGCTCGGCGAACTGGCGTTGCAAGCGGCCAAGGTAATTCACAATACGTGGCTCTATGAACAACTCCGGCTCAAGGCGCGGTTATTTGAGTCCCTCATTAACGTGGGGCAGATCATCAATACCTCTCTCAATCTCGATGACGTGCTCTCGGTGGTGACGCGGGAAGCGTGTCAGTTGATGGAAGCGAAAATGTGTTCGCTGCTGTTGCTGGATGAAACGAGGGAATGGCTGGAACTGAAGGCCAGTTCCGGAGCGGGTGAGGTTTACCTGAACAAACCGAAATTGAGCGCGGCGGAAAGTTTCATCGGCATTGTAGTCCGGCGGCAAAAGCCATTGCAGGTGGAGAATGTGCAAACCTCCAGCCGGTATCAGAACGTGGAAGTGGCCCGCAAAGAGGGATTGGTAGCACTGTTGAGTGTGCCGCTGGTATTCGGCGGGCAGGCGATTGGTGCGTTGAATGTTTACACGGGCATTCCCCATAGTTTTTCCAACGAGGAAATCCGGATTCTGACGGCGTTGTCGGAATTGTCGGCCATTGCGATTGAAAAGGCGCGGCTCTACGAACGGATCGTGGATGTGGAGGAGCAGTTGCGGCAGAACGAAAAATTATCCGCGCTGGGTTTGCTGGCGGCGGAGGTGGCGCACGAGATCCGCAACCCGCTGACGGTGATGAAGATGCTTTATCACTCGCTGGACTTAAAGTTTCCGCCTTCCGATCCCCGCTTGAAAGATGCGCGCATCATGGGTGAAAAGATGGATCACCTGAACAAGATCGTGGAACAAATCCTCGACTTCGCCCGCACGACGGAACCGAAGCTGACGCCGGTGGATTTGAACCAGTTGATCGATGACCTGGGATTGCTGACGCGGCACAAGCTGAAGAATCACGATATTCAGTTGCTGCGCAAACTGGACCCGAATCTGCCGTCGATCATGGCGGATGCGACGCAACTGGAGCAGGCGTTTCTGAATCTCACGCTCAACGCGGTGGAAGCAATGCCGGATGGAGGCAAGTTAACAATCAGCTCCCGCGTGCTGCATGTGCCGCGCGCCAACGAATTTCCCACGCACGTGGTCGTGGATTTCAAGGATACCGGCGTGGGGATGACGGCGGAACAACGTCAGCGCGCGTTTACGTCGCTGCTGAACACCACGAAGACCAAAGGCACGGGGTTGGGATTGGCCATTGTCCGACGCGTAGCGGAAACACATCGAGGGACCGTAAAAATCAAATCGAGTCCGGGCAAGGGCTCGACGATGAGTATTATTCTACCGATTTGAAGGGTGGAGAGAATTTGGTCGAACAGCGGGGCACGACGCTGGATTGATGATAGCGTCACAGTAAATCAACACGTGTGACAAGCGGATGTTGAAGCGGAATAAATTCCGCGCTCCAAGAGCAACGCGGTTCAGGACGCTCCATTCAATAGAAAAAGTAAGGGCGGCTCAAAAGCCGCCCTTGTGTTTAAGAACTGAATTTCAACTGACGGTTCAGATGAACTCGTTGATGAGGTTCTCGAGGAATTCCTGACGGCCACTGCCGATGGGAGACGCTTCACCCTTCTTGAGGATGTAGGTTTCGAGATCTTTGAAGGTGACTTTGCCGGCTTCAATCTTCGCACCGATGCCGGAATCCCACGAGCTGTAACGTTGCTTCACAAATTCTGCGAGGCGACCGTCTTCGCGAATCGCGGCAGCAATCTTCAAGCCGCGCGCAAAGGCGTCCATGCCGCCGATGTGAGCGTAAAACAGGTCGACCGGTTCAAAACTTTCGCGACGGACTTTGGCATCGAAATTGACGCCGCCGGTGGTGAAGCCGCCCATGTTCAGGATCGGCAGCATGCACTGGGTGGTGAGATAAATATCGGTGGGGAATTGATCCGTGTCCCAGCCGAGCATGACGTCGCCGGTGTTCGCATCGATCGAGCCAAGCGCGCCCGCCGCAACAGCCACTTCCATCTCATGGTGCATGGTGTGACCGGCGAGAGTAGCGTGGTTGGTTTCGAGGTTCAGCTTGAAGTGCTCGAGCAAATCGTATTCGCGCAGGAAATTCAAACACGCGGCGGCATCGGAATCGTATTGATGCTTGGTCGGTTCCTTCGGCTTGGGCTCAATGTAGAACTGGCCTTTGAAGCCGATCTTCTTTTTGTAATCGACGGCCAGATGCAACATCGCAGCGAGATGATCAAGTTCGCGTTTGATGTTGGTGTTCCACAAGGTCTGGTAGCCTTCGCGACCGCCCCAGAAGGTGTAGCCTTCGCCACCCAATTCGTGGGTGACTTCCATGGCTTTCTTGATTTGCGCGGCGGCATAAGCGAACGCATCGGCGTTCGGGCTGGTGGCAGCGCCTTGGTTGAAGCGGGGATGCACGAACAAACAAGCGGTACCCCACAGGAGTTTTACGCCCGTGCGTTGCTGACCTTGTTTCAACACTTTCACGACGGCGTCGAGATTCTGATTGCTCTCGCGAAGCGTTTTGCCTTCCGGCGCGACGTCGCGGTCATGGAACGCGTAGTAGGGATTGCCGAGTTTTTCAAAAAATTCAAAGGCAACGCGGGCTCGGTTCTGAGCGTTCTTCACGGAGTTGGAGCCGTCATCCCAGGGACGGATGGCGGTGCCGACACCAAACGGATCGGAAAGCGAGTTGCGGAAGGTGTGCCAGTAAACGACCGAGAAGCGCAGATGATCGCGCATGGTCTTGCCGGCCACTACTTCATCCGGATTGTAGTGTTTGAAAGCGAGCGGGTTTTTGGATTGCGGGCCTTCGTACTGAATTTTAGGAATCTGGGGAAAAGCGGCAGCCATAGTGAATTGATTCAGTTAATGCGATAACGCGTTATTGATTTACCGTTTGATGGTGCGATTGACCGATTAAACTGAGGTCAAGTCAAGCGGAAAGCCGGTGCAGCGAGGGAGTGTAAGCGCCTTCCGCAATCGGACCGAGAGAGGACTTATCGGACAGGAGATAACCGATAAAACAAAAAGATATTTGACAAAGCATCTCTATACCCTATTAATTCAATAGAGTTAATTGTATTTAACTTGAACACGCTTCTGCGATGGTGCGGGAGTGTTTAGCCCACCAGTTCGCTGGAGGCCGTTATAAGAATCCGGCGTCACCCACCCTTTTCCACGGAGGTTTGCCTATGAAGATTTAATTGAAAATGAAACGCAGCTTGAAATCGAAATTATCCTTCGTTCAACCGTCGAAAGCCGGGGAACAGAACCGTCGCCCGCTCGCCACGCGGGCTTTCACTTTAATTGAACTGTTGGTCGTCATCGCGATTATTGCGATTCTGGCGGGACTGCTCCTGCCCGCGCTGGCCAAGGCCAAACAAAAAGCCCGCACGATTGCCTGCACGGCCAATCTCAAACAGATTGGGACTGCCTTCCGCATTTACACGGATGAACAGAGTGAGAAATTGCCGTACTACGGCATTCGGCTGGCCAATGCCGGGGTGGCGCATCTGGATTTTTCCGATCTGATCCACGCACAACTCGGCGGCACGGTGCTGTATCAGAACCTGGGGGCCAATCACATCACGCCCAGCGGAGCGGTGCCGAAAGTGTTGTTGTGCCCGTCGGACAAGATTCCGCCAGTGACGGGATTTACGGATGGTTTGCGCCGGTCATATTCGCTGCCGGAACATAACATGGGGCAGATCACGATCGGCGGGCGTGCGCCACAAGCGAAAGACTGGCCACCGAGCCAGCTTAACCAGACCGGTATCGGCCTCTATTGGGATTATGCGGATGCGAGTGCGAACGCATGGAACAGTGCGGGTGGAGACAACATCAATAACACCACGACGGGCCAGGCGTATTGGCCGCAGAACCAGCTTTCGTTCCGTTCCTCCATGATTCCCGATGCGGTGGGAACGATTGCGGTGAGCGAATATGTCAGTGCCAACGCGATTGCCGGACGTTCGCCGGGTGGTCAGTTGATTAATGCCAACCGGCACTTATCCGATGGGCCGGTGGCGGATGATCAATATCACAATTTCAACATCAACTATCTGTTCGTGGATGGTCACGTGGAAACGCTGGTGCCGCTGAAAACGTTGGGACGAACAAATTTCTCATTGCCGCTGCAAACGGGCATGTGGACGGTCAACCCGGCAGATTAATCTTCCCCACTCAACACACATTATGAAAAAGCAGTTTTTAATTATTTTGTTAACGGCGGTTACCGGACTCATCGGTTGCAGTCATAAAGAGGAATTGGTGAAACCGGTCAGCGTGAGCAAACCACGTCCGCAGGTGAGTCTCAATGCCGACGCAAGTGCGGCCCCAGAAGCGCCGCTCGCAGCAGATAGCAGTCCGGCAGTAGCAGACATACCGAGAAAACCTATCACCGCCGAGGAAAGTCAGAGCATTCTGCAACGGGATGAGCAGGCGCAAAACGAACTGAATCAGGCGTTGCAAGCGTTTCAAAAAACACATGGAAATGTGCCGAGCGACATTCACGAACTCGTGGTAGCCAAACTGATTCATAGCGTGCCGACGCCACCGCAAGGCGGCGTTTACGTGATTGATCCGCAGGCGAAGGCGATTGTGTGGACGCGACAGTGACAACGTTTGGCGGTGGGGTGAGGCGCAGGGAAGGAATTATGCGCCTCACTTCGTGGTCGGTTTGGGGTTAATGTAAGCGTTAGAAAGCGGTAGGGACTACCGCACTCCAAGACGCTGACGCGAGGTTTTGACGCACTCGAATTTCGTTGAACGGCTGGCGGGTGAACAGTAATTCTACGGGCTGACTGATGCCTAAAACAGCCTTACGCCTCGCGCATTTCACCGAGTCGGTCATTCGCGGTATGACGCGATTGGCCAATCGTCATCACGCCATCAATTTATCGCAGGGATTTCCCGATTTCGATCCGCCGGCGGAATTGTTAGCCGCATTGCACCGAGCGGTGGATGGGCCGCATCATCAGTATGCGGTGACATGGGGCGCGCCGCGGTTTCGCGAAGCACTCGCGCAAAAGATTCAACGGTTCACCAAACTGCCGATTGATCCAGAGCAGCATCTCGCGGTCACTTGCGGGAGCACGGAAGCGATGATGGTGGCGATGATGACGACATGCAATCCGGGCGACAAAGTCATCATCTTCTCACCGTTTTACGAAAACTACACGGCGGACACAATCCTCTCCGGCGCGGAGCCGATCTATGTGCCGTTGCATCCGCCGGATTTCAAATACGATTCAGAAACGTTGGAGCGGGCATTCGCGCAACGGCCCAAGGCGATGGTGTTGTGCAACCCGTCGAATCCGTGCGGGAAAGTGTTTACGCGGGCGGAGTTGCTGGAGATTGCGGCGTTGGCGGAAAAATACGATGTGTTCGTCATCACGGATGAGGTGTATGAACACATTTTGTATGCGCCGCATGAGCACGTTCCTTTCGCGGCGTTGCCGGGGATGTTCGAACGGACGATTACGTGCAATTCACTTTCCAAGACTTATTCGATCACGGGCTGGCGGTTGGGTTACGTGCAAGCAGCACCGGCGGTGATTGCGCAGGCGCGCAAGGTGCATGATTTTCTGACGGTGGGCGCGGCGGCTCCGTTGCAAGAGGCGGCGGTGACGGCGTTGCAATTTCCGGATAGCTACTACGCGGGATTGCAACAGGAGTATGCGGCGAAGCGCGAATTGTTTTTGAGTTACCTGCGACAAACGGGATTGCCGTTCACGGAACCGCAAGGGGCGTATTACGTGCTGGTGGATATTTCATCGCTCGGGTTTGCGAACGACACGGAAGCGGCGGAATGGTTTGTAAAAGACATCGGCGTAGCAGGCGTGCCGGGCTCGAGCTTTTTTCGTGAGCCGGTGAATCATTTGATCCGGTTTCATTTTGCGAAGCGTGAGGAGACGCTTCGGGCGGCGGGGGAAAGGTTGGTGAGGGTGCGGGAAGGAGTGAAAAGGTTGAAAAATTGAAAGGGCGGTTGCTGAAAGCAATTTCCGGACGCACGACCCAACCTAAATTCTGAATATCATGTGACAGGGCAGCAAGAGTCCAAGGGAGGGGAATTTCAGCCGTCCCTTCGGGACTCGAAGCATTTCCCACGCTGTACCCACCGTTAAAACGGGTGGGCTATTTTCAGACGTCCCTGCGGGACTTCTTTGCGGGCTATTTCCAGGCTAAAATAATTGCGCCGGTGACAATGAAGGAGCCGCCGAGCCAGTGTTGCCAGGTGATTTTTTCGTGGAGCACGATTACGGCTAGAATAATGGCGAAGACGACGCTGAGTTTATCGACGGGGGCGACGCGGGAGGCTTCGCCGAGTTGCAGGGCGCGGAAGTAGCAGAGCCAGGAGAGGCCGGTGGCGAGTCCGGAGAGGGCGAGGAAAAGCCAGGTGCGGCGGGAGAACGTGTTGAGCGTG